>NZ_JAVRBS010000023.1:0-133307 GCF_034531155.1 Nostoc sp. ChiVER01
CGCTGTTGTAAGGTTGCTGTCATGGTTTTATAAGTGCGGTTAGTTGTTTATGAATTAGGTAGTTTTGACTACCTGTTACATATCTTAATTAATTTATTGCGTTTTGTAAAGTACTTTGAGAAAAAAATTTTCTCTTGGGATTTACGCATCCAAAGTGGAAAACCAACTTACTGAAAAAAGGGAGGTTCCGAGTAATCAACAGTAGCGATAAGAGCAATATCTACGACGGCTACCCTAAGCAGTTTTCTCATATAGGTGCTTTGTCCCCAAAACTCCCATACTTCCTCTTGGCATTAAACCCTGGCGATCAATAAAAGAAATCTATTACCGATTAGGTATTAACGATTCTTCACGAATAGTTGATGGTAGGGGCGGGCGCAAGTAAAGATAAACAAGCGGGCCTAATAGCGGGACTAAGGCTGCTGTCCAAAACACCTGGGGATTATTCCAGTGGCGACGAGTGATATCATCGCCAAGGATTGTGGGGAATAGAAGACAAAAAAGGCAAAATGCCAAACTCATGCCATTAATAAAGCGATCGCCTTCAAACTGCTGCACAAAATCTCCCCAGTCACTTAAGACAAAGGCATAGGCGAGTAAGCCAGCAGTGCTTAAACTCAAAACAATCCCAAAAAAACGAGAATCTAGCAGCCGTAAAAAAGCATCCTTTTGTCCAGAAAATTCTTGATTTGGTTCACGCAAAGCCAAATATGGTAATAAACCAAGCACTCCTGATGCTACTGATGCCAAGGCAAAAGGCCAAAAAGAAATCCGTTGCATTCTGCCATCAATGAACAACAAACCACTGTAAATTAATAGCCAGATGCCCACTAGAGAAAACAAGGAAAGGATAATTGGATTTATCGCAAGCCACTGAAGAGTAAATATATTTTTCAACAGAGTTAGGGTTTCCTGTAAATGCAGGGGCGGGGCTAACAGTAAAATATAAGCAATAAATCCAACCCATAGTAACCACAATGCAACTTTTCTATTCATCATCTTTAGATGGTGTGCATTTAACATAATTACTAATTTATAATTGGTATTTTTTGCCTCTAAATCCCCCTTTTTGTAGAACGCTGCCTTGAGTTTGCTTAAAAATAGTGGTAAATCTATACGTGATTTTTGTTTCAGTTGAGGATTTAGACCCCTAACTGAAACTGTTTTGAAATTACGAATTAAAAATTGCTTTAATTTGCAGCTGGCTGCTGACTCGGTATTGCTTCTACACCAACTTCTGGTAGAGGTGGACGCACACACAAATAAATCAATGGCCCGAATAGCGGTATCAACGCTATTAACCAGAACATTTGTGGATTTTTCCAACCACGACGCGCCATATCATTCCCTAGCAAAGCTGGAAATAATAGGCAAAGTAGACAGAAATCTAAACTCATCACATTAATGAAGCGGTTAGTTTGCCACTGTTGCACAAAATTACTCCAATCTCCTCCTGTTAAACCATAAATAACAAGAAGAACCGTGGCTATCGTCAAGACAACCCCAGTCACACGAGAATCTAGCAGCTTCAGCAAGGTATTCTTTTTACCAACAAACTTATTATTTGGTTCTCTAAAGGCTAAATAAGGTAATAAGGCAAATGCCCCGACTCCAAAAGAGGCAGTAGCAAATGGCCAAGCAGATATTTTTTGTCCTCTACCATCAATAAATACTACTGCGCTGTAGATCATAGGCCAGATGCCCATGAGGTTGAATAGTACTATGACTAATGGGTTAATGCCTTGCCACTGGCCAGTAGAAAGATTTTTAATTAACTCGAATGTACCAGGTTGCTCAGGAGGAGCGAGGAAAAAAGCATAGGTAGTGAATCCCAACCACAGCAGGCCAAAGGCAATTTTTCTAACCATGAAAGAGTTAAAAGGTATTAATTATTGATTTTGCCACTATAAATTCGGCTGATCTACCTGCTATGGTATTGTTCTTTTGTCTAAACCCGTGGCAGGTTGTCTCTATTAGGGATTGAAATAGCTGAAAGCTTCTGAGAGGTAATCAGCAGCAGATGCTACTACTGCGATCGCACTTTCATAATCTAGACGCGTTGGGCCTAAAACTCCCACACTTCCGACTGGTATTGAACCTCGGCGATAGGTAGAAGAAATCAAGGTGCAGGTGCGT
Source organism: Nostoc sp. ChiVER01 (assembly GCF_034531155.1). Lineage (NCBI taxonomy): Bacteria > Bacillati > Cyanobacteriota > Cyanophyceae > Nostocales > Nostocaceae > Nostoc > Nostoc sp. ChiVER01. Next base: position 2,137 of record NZ_JAVRBS010000023.1, read on the forward strand.
ATCGGTTCTAGAAGATTTTCTGCACCGATGCGAACCGTTACCTTTGACTTAGCCACATCCTCAAGCTCTGGTTCCTCAAATATTAATCGCCATAGTTGATCTTGTTCTTCTTCCAGCAGATGGATAATTGTTTGTACCTGCTGTAACTGGGAAAATTCTGGCTGGCGCAAAACTTCTGACACACCCCGAACCATAATTTGGGTTGCAGTCGGCGCATGAGTGCGACGAGTCAATTCCGCAACTGAATTTTTCAAAAATTCCCCATAGCGTTGGAATTCCTGATCTAGTTCGCTCCAGTTGAGGTTGGCTAATTCCAACAGACTTCGGCCTCGCAGGTGGGTATTCAAAAAGTTAGAAACAATTTGTAACTCGCGATCAATTACCTCTGAATCTCGTTGTGTTTCTTCTGATATTGGTGGCAAATCCATCAACTTGGAATGTGTCTCATAATTATCAGTAACTACAATTAACATGATCCGCCCTGCTTCAATTTGCACTAATTGCAGATGTCGCAATAATGCTGTTGTAGTTTGCGGCATAGTAATCAAGCTAATGCAACCACTTAAGGTGGCTAAAATTTGTGCGGCTCCTTGCAGTAGGGTTTCTAAACTCCACTCTTCCCACTGGAGGCGCTTTTGTAATGCTACCTCTACTTCTCGTCCTAAACTTTCTGACGGTGTAATTAGCTGGTCAACATAAATGCGATAACCTGAATCTGAAGGTACACGTCCAGCAGAGGCGTGTGGTTGGTAGAGTAACCCGGATTTTTCTAAAACGCCCATCACATTGCGAATTGTGGCTGAACTTACACCCAGGTTGTACTCCTCGACCAAAGCTTTTGAACCAACAGGCTCTGCTGTAGCAATGTAATGACGTACCGTTGCCCAAAGTATATGCTGTTGTCGATTTGTTAACTGGACTTCCATAGGGTATGTTTTGCTAGAGGCAAATTTTAATCGAAAAATTTTTTGGTTTGATTGAAAAAAAAGAATATTAATAATTTATTAAGATAACAAATTATACAATTATATTGCGATTGTTAATCTTAAGGTTCATGTACACCATTCTTTTAATGGATCTTTGTAGCAAAAGCTGAGAGTTTGAATTTACAACATCCTTTTCTGGCTTATTTTTGCATAATTCTACACTTAGAAAAGTATTATTGTATACGTATTTTTGCGGCGATCGCAGCTAAAATTGGGGTCGAAATGTTTCGTAAATATTTAGCCAGTAGAGAAAGTTATAAGCTTTCCTGGCAAGCCCCTAAGTTTATTTACTGCTATTTTTAGCATAGCAAAAGCTAGATGGAAGTTATTTATTCTTCCATCTAAGTAATGCACCTAGACATAAGCTAATACTGGGGAATTGAATGGTCTACTAAAAGGGAATAAGCATCAATACCACCCGATATATTTTGCACATTTGTAAAACCTTGAGCAATTAACCACTGGCACATCTGAGCAGAGCGGATACCGTGGTGGCATAGTACAAGGGTTTCAGCTTGAGGATTGAAGAGGGTAGGGACTTGATCTCCCCATTCGGGAAATTGACTTAAGGGTAGGTTGACAAAGCCCTCAATGCTAGCAATTTCTAATTCTTGTGGTTCGCGTACATCTACTAGCTGAATACTTGTATCACCAGAAGAAAGACGTTGTGCCAGTTCTTGTACACTAATCTGGTTCATGGGTTGACTAAAAGAATTCCCTATAAATAGTCGTAATCCTATTTATGGTGACAGAAAATCTCTGCCTTTGCATGAGTATCCATTCTCAAGAAGGCTGATAGATTCTGGTAGGCTTTCTGCTTAAATGGCTGTAAACCGTCTTTTTAAAGGTTTAATGTGAATAGGCAACGTTCATTTATTGGTTTTATCGTAGCTGGTGCGATCGCACTGCTAGTAATTGCGATCGCTGGCTTTTACTGGTTTTCCGCCAAAAATCCGGCTAACCTCACTGCTTCTACCTCTGGGCCTAATGCAGCCATCTTTGTGTCGAAACTTTCCCCAGCAATGGTTTCATTACTGGTGAATCCTGACCGTTTGCAGGCATTAGAGGGTGAAGGAGAACTATCTAAACTCAAAACCAGTTTATTCGCCAAGAGTGGCATAGATTACAAAGAAGACGTTCAACCCTGGTTAGGGGATGAAATTACCCTAGCTGTCACCACCTTAGATATTGATCGCGATCGAGAAAACGGACAGCAGCCAGGGTATTTGCTGGCACTAGCAACCAAGCAACCACAGAAAAGCCGCGAGTTTGTCGAATTGTTGTTTTCCAAACGGGCGTTAGGTGGGGCAAACTTAGCTGTTGAACAATACAAAGGTGTAAAGCTGATTTCTGACAATTCTCAACCAGAGCAGGACTTGCTTGCAGGTGCTGTTGTTGGTGAAGGCTTTGTGTTGTTTGCCAACGATCCGAAAGTGTTGCGAGATGCCATTAATAATGTCCAAGCGCCCGATCTGAATTTGACTAGCTCCCCCGAATACCAAAAAGCAACAAAACAATTTTCTAAAGGGGGTTTAGCTGTAGCTTTCTTGAATCTTCCCATCGTGGCAAAATGGCAAGGTTTAGAATTTCCAGAACAAACATATAACAGCGAAATTATTTCCTTGGCGTTAAATCCCAAAGGTTTGCTTGCAGAAACCAGCTTTTTAACTTCATCAGAAATTGTTTCCCCATCTTCACCACTATCTAAACCTGTGGGAGCATTGCAATATGTTCCAGCGTCGGCAGGTTTGGCAATTTCTGGCTCAAATTTAAGTAATTTGGGTAACAGTGATTTAGCCAAACTCTGGAGACAAGCAACAGCTACTATATATGGTTCTGAGGAAGATATGGTTTCTCGGTTCGCAAAACCTTTGGCGGATGTTCAAAAACGCTGGGGTATAAACTTACCAGAAGATATTTTTAGCTGGGTACAAGGAGAATATGCCATAGCATTGTTACCTGGGAAAGAGCAAACAATCCCTCATTGGATTTTTGCTGTGGAAAAATCCGAGAGTGTGGATAAAGGTGTTGCTCGATTAGATGCGATCGCTTCATCCAATGGACTCAGTATTAATCTCTTAACTCTGTCCAAGCAAAAAATCTCTGCTTGGACAGAGTTAACTACAGCTACAAAAAAAAGTGATGTTAAAGAGGGAACATCCTTCAGTATTGAAACAAAAGTGCGAGGATTGCATACAACTTTAGGAAATTACGAAATTTTCACCTCTGATCTAGAAACGATGGATGAAATTCTCACAACTAAGGATAATTCTTTAATTGACAATCCCAATTTCAAAGATAGTATTGCTGCGATTCCATTACCAAATCAAGGCTATATATATCTTGACTGGACAAAGAGCCAGAATTTGTTAGAGCGTCAAGTACCGATTCTTAAACTAGTAGAAGTTTTAGGGAAACCGTTTTTTGATAATCTGCGATCGCTCACAGTTAGCAGTTATGGAACTGACACAGGAGCGCTCAAAGGTGGCGTTTTCTTCCAACTCAATAACTCATGAGATTTTCATAAAAGTTTAAAGTGCAGAAGGTCAGATAATTTTTAACCTTCTGCATTTTCTTATCCCATGATATTTACGGAGATTTTATGTACTATTTATTATTTGTATTTTATAAATATCCCAATTTAAAAGGTAGTATTGGTGAGATTCCGTTACAAAATCAATACTGTATATATCTTAACTAGACAAAAAGCCAGAATTTGTTAGAACGTCAAGTACCGATTCTCAAACTAGTGGAAGTTTTAGGGAAACCGTTTTTTGATAATCTATGCTCGTTTATATGAAGAAACAGCCTAGCAATTAGCTGTCTGCTTGAAAAACACTCAATTGTGGCACATTTTAATGTGGCACAACCAACTGAAATTTCCCTGTAATTTTTTCATTAGAATATGTATATATCATTACTAATTTAAGAGCCTGTTGGAGGGCTACTATGAAATACTGTCGCCCCCGACTTAACTTTAGCGGCGGCTGGTTGTTGGCTATAATTTCCGCCATCACAGCTACGCCTGTAATAGCAGAGACAGCAAATTTTGGTACTTTTACCCTGTCAACAAATTCTAATCCAGCACCAGAAACAGTGCAGGGGTTTACAGGTGGTTCTTACTCATTGTCTGCCATAAGTAACCGCGATCGCGATCAAAAACCATGTATTGGTTTTGCTGATCCTAATCCAGATCATATTATGGTTTTGGAAAAAGACTTTCCCCAGATGACAATACAAGTCGATAGCAGTGGCAATGACACCACTTTATTGATTAAAGGGCCAGACCAGACTACAATTCGGTGCGGCGATGACACTGGTAAAAGTAAAGATGCTAGCGTTAGCGATCGCAACTGGAAAAGAGGCACGTATCGGATTTGGGTGGGTACATTTAATCCTGGAGCCAAGCGCGATTACACCCTGAAAGTAGAGCAGTAGTGAAGTGAGGAGTAGGGATGAGGGAGCAGGGGAGGCAGGGGAGGCAGGGGAGGCAGGGGGAGAAATAAGCAATGCCCAATGCCCCATTCCCCATTCCCAATTTTGAGGTGTAACGTCTGAGAGGATAATATGGGAGAGTAGCTTGTTGTGCTTTCCGAGGGTGCTATCTCGTGCTATCTATACTGCGTGCTGACTTTCGTATCATATTTGAACGTGACCCAGCTGCTCGTAACTGGTTGGAAGTTTTATTTTGTTACCCTGGTTTGCAAGCCCTGCTATTCCATAGGCTGGCTCACTGGTTGTACACTGTTGGTCTTCCCTTTTTTCCTCGCTTGATTTCTCACCTGGCTCGGTTTTTGACTGGAATTGAAATCCACCCTGGTGCAACAATTGGAAAAAGTGTGTTTATTGACCACGGGATGGGTGTAGTAATTGGTGAAACTGCGATCGTGGGAGACTATGCCCTAATTTATCAAGGTGTCACCCTTGGGGGTACTGGTAAAGAATGTGGTAAACGCCATCCAACTGTAGGTGAAAATGTCGTAGTTGGGGCTGGAGCTAAGGTGCTGGGCAATATTCAAATTGGTAATAATGTCCGTATTGGCGCTGGGTCTGTTGTTCTAAGGGATGTCCCTTCAGACTGTACTGTGGTAGGTGTGCCTGGGCGCATTATGTATCGTTCTGGAGTTCGGGTTGCACCTCTTGAACACAATAACTTACCAGATTCAGAAGCCCAAGTAATTCGTGCTTTAGTTGACAGAATTGAGGCGTTGGAAGAACAAATACAAACTCTTCAGCGCAGCAATTCTTCAGAAAATACTCCTGTTTTAGTGGGTTGTTTAGCCACCAAAGAGGATGAGCTAACCCACGATACTCGCTGGTGTAACCTCAAAGATAAGACTATCCAGCAATTTCTAGATGGTGCTGGCATTTAGGGAATGGGGAATGGGGAATAAGAAATGGGGCATTGCTTATTTCTTCCCCTGCTTCCCCTGCCTCTCCTACTCCCCACTCCCCACTTCACTGCTGTTCCACTTTCATGCTTATTTCTCCCCCTGCTTCCCCTGCTTCCCCTGCCTCTCCTACTCCCTACTCCCTACTCCCTACTCCCTACTCCCCTTTCAAAAAATTAAGGATTAATTTCTTCACAAAACCATTCCTGATTTTCATCGCGGCGATAAAACTTTCTATTTTGCGGTTCGCCGCGTAATTCTAAGTGGTCTATCTGGAGTGGGTCGAGTAGCAGTAGGCAAAAATTAGGCAATGGCTGCACGGGGTCGGGTGCTGGTGGTGCAAAAGCTTCTGGGTTTTCAACTCTGGGTTTACCAGGATGCGGCCAAGCAAACTGTAAACGTGCAGCATCACTCAATTCTTGCCAAATGGAAATGCGGGCTAGCTTTAAATCCTGATGAGAATCATCACCGCTTACCAGGGTCAAACAGCCAGTGATGCGGAATTGTTCGCGTGTATTGGGGAAGTACCAGCAAACTTCTGCCCAAGGTTGTTGCTGTATTTGGTCGGCTTTAGCGCTACGAGTATCGGTAATAAATTTTAGCTGGTTTGTATCTTCTAGAAAGCCACGAAAGACTAGGGTACGATTAGCAGGACGACCGTTCGGCTGCACGGTTGCTAGTTGCAGGTAACGGGCATAAACAAGGCTGCGGTTGCGATGGAGTGCATGAGCGATCGCGCTTCGCCAAGGAGCAAGAGTCATTATAAAATTTCGTACTTAAGTATTAGGTATACTACTGTTAACAAAACAAAAACACAAACTTTCTATTTATATTTATATATAATAAATGGTTACAATTCCAATAATAGATTTAACTGCCTTTAGCAATGGCAACATAACAACTCGGCAAAATATCATCAAACAAATCTATCAAGCTTGCCATGAAATTGGCTTCATGTACTTGCATAATTCAGGAATATCAAAAGAATTAATAAAGCAAGTATTCAGTTACAGTAAATATTTTTTTAATTTATCCTTAGAAGTTAAGCAAAAGCAAGCTTGGAGTAATGAGTTTAATAATACAGGATATGTTGGTCTTGAGAGAGAACGTCTTGACCCCAACAAACCAGGCGACTTGAAAGAGGCATTTAATGTAAACAAACAAGCGGCTATGGAGATAGATGCTTCTATTCTTGGCTTTTATGATAGTTGCACAGAACTTGCTAACACAGTGTTACAAGCTTATGCTTTGGCGTTGGAATTGCCAGAAGATTTTTTTATCACAAGACACAATCAACAAAATCATACCTTGCGATCGCTCCACTATCCCCCATTGCAGACACCACCCAAACCCGGACAGGTGCGTGCTGGTGAGCATTCCGATTATGGCAGTATTACTTTACTTTTCCAAGATGACGTTGGCGGGTTGGAAGTACAAACAGCATCTAAAGAATGGATTGCTGCACCTGCGATTCCTGATACTGTGGTAGTTAATACTGGCGATTTAATGCAACGGTGGACAAATGATATATTTTGCTCAACCAAGCATCGAGTGATGATTCCCAGCGATAACAAGGTAAACCAGTCGCGTTATTCTATAGCTTTTTTCTGTCATCCTAATGATGAGACAGAAATAGCTTGTCTAGAAAGTTGCCAGAAAGAACAATCGCCTATTTATCCGCCTATCCTTGCGGGAGAATATCTTTTACAACGTTTACAAGCAACTTATGGTAATTCGTAATGACGCTCTCTACAAGACGCTAAAAGCTTAGCTTGCAACTCTTACAGAGTACGCGGACTCGCTAACGTAACGTGAGTTCGATGAACCTCTCCCCAACCCATCTCCGACACGGCTACGGTGTACACACAAGTCGAATCAATACTGCGTAGGTTTTGCTCAAAAGCTGTCAAACTCACGTTAACGTAATCGCCTACGCACGTTACCATATCGCTTATCTTAGGACAAGTTAAAATGAGCCGCTAGGAACAGATAAGTTTGGTTTAACGCGTTTAACAAAGTCTAGCGGCATCACTCCTAACCATTTCTCTCGAATTATACCGTCCTCTAACAATACAGCAGTTGGAAAAGCATTGGTTAAGCGTGCCACGACAGTAGGATTCATTGCCACTACCGGAAAGTTAATATTATTAGATTGAACAAATTCTTGAACTTGTTCTGATGTTTGGGGAACTCCTGCCACTACATCAGGTAAATCAGTTCTTTGGTGAACCACTTTTAGCACTTTCAACCAGTTTTTGCACGTTGGACAACCAGGCATTAAAAACACAACCAGTTTTTCTCCGGTTGTTAAGCTTTTGGGATATTCCTTTAGCCATTGAGGTTGCCAACGACGATTAACCTGAAGCGGCTCTAAATTTAGGATAGGTTTTTTCTGCTTCCAGAAATATATATATGAAACAGCAGTTAATAGACAACTTGTTGTTAAAGAAATTAATAATGCTGTTACTTGTTGTGAAACAGTTAAAATATCGGCAACCGGATAAAACCAAGCCAACCCCATCAAAGTAATGTAGAGAGCATTGAGGAGTAAACTTTGTTTAGGACTGATGTCAATTAGACCGTTATAGCAACCACAATCATCTGTGCGTTTGGTCGAAGTACTCCAATAAGTTAAACTCGATAGGAGTAATAATAAAACAATTGTACCGAGAAATAGCCACTGGGGAAACAGACGCAAAATCAGGGCTATTCCAAGGATGCACTCTAGAATTGTAAAAGCGATCGCTGCACCTATATTCACTTTTGGCGGAAATAACTGCAAATGACTGATGTGAATAATAAATCTTGTAGGTGCGAGTGCTTTGACAACACCAGTCACCAGAAATACACTGCCAACCACTAAAGAACTTATAACAGAAAGTGAATACATAATGCTGGCGATCGCTATTTAATCGTAATAGTAAACAGAGTGCAAATGGTTACGCATTTACACAAGTATTCCCGAAAGCTGGGTTAAGTAAACCAATCACATTTACAGTATTACCACAAACGTTAACGGGTATATGAACGGGTACTTGAACAACATTACCCGAAAGATTTGCACTAACATTAGCATCAACTCCGCCAACTATAGCTAATAAATCAGCATCATCTAGTTCTTCAAACAACTCCAAATCCTGTTGAATGAGTGTAGGCGTTTGTTTTGTTGCTTGTTTCTTTGTTGAAAATATTTTTAACATGATGGTTTGACTCTTTTTGGTTATTTTCAAACTGTGTAATTGAGTGTGCTATGATTCTCTTGCATGAATTATCAAAAAATTGAATACATCATGCTAGCGATCGCTATTTAATCGTAATAGTCAATAGAGTGCAAATGGTTAAGCATTTACACAAGTATTCCCCTCTGTCTTAAGTAGACCAATCACAGTTATAGTATTACCACAAACGTTAACGGGTACGTGAACAGGTATTTGAATAACGTTCCCCGACAAAACACCTTGGTATATTACTTAGGATATGTGACAGAGCTTTATCTCCTTTTGCTTGTGTTTAATTCTCTGTACATTGTTGATTTTGTGGGTTACTTAAAACAGGAATATCTTGAACTCCTACATTTACTAAAGCAATTACGCTTTGAACATTAGCTTTAACAGATAAACCTATACATGGTTCTGCACTAACATTAGCATCAACTCCGCCAATTATAGTTAATAAATCAGCATCATCTAGTTCTTCAAACAATTCCCTATCCTCTTTAGTGAGTTTAGGCGCTTGTTTTATTGCTTGTTTCTTTGTTGAAAATATTTTGAACATAATGGTTTGACTCTTTTTGTTGTTTTCAAACTGTCTGATTGAGTGTGCTATCGCTCTCTTGCATGAATTCTCAAAAAAGATATAATTCTTATTTGATAAGGCATCAAAAATAACTTCTCATAAAAATTGAGTACATCATGCTGGCGATCGCTATTTCATCGTAATAGCCAATAGAGTGCAAATGGTTACTTTATTTACAAGTATTGCCGAAAGCTGGGTTAAGTAGAGCAATTACATTGACACTATCAACACAAACGTTAACGGGTACATGAACAGGTACTTGAACAAGGTTTCCCGAAAGAACTCCAGGACTACCAATAGCAGCACCATCTGCACTTGAATCTCCGCCAACTATAGCTAATAAATCAGCATCATCTAGTTCTTCAAACAATTCCAAATCCTGTTGAATGAATGTAGACGTTTGTTCTGTTGCTTGTTTTTTTGTGGAAAATATTTTTAACATATTGTTTGACTCTTTTTGGTTGTTTTTAAACTGTCTAATTGAGTATGCTATGATTCTCTTGCATGAATTATCAAAAAGTTGAATACATCATGCTGGCGATCGCCGTTTAATCCTAATAGTCAGTAGCTATATATCCCATCTAAGTTTCAGCTATTATCAGAAGCATCTGAATTTTGATTGAACAGCTTTACTCTAGAGCTACCGCTTACAACTAAATTACCAATACTAAACATAAAGCCTGTACTAGCAAAGTTATTCTCAATACCATCAGCTCCGCCGACTATAGCTAATAAATCAGCATCATCTAGTTCTGTAAACAATTCACTATCTTCTTGAGTGTGTGTAGGTGCTTGTTTCTTTGTTGAAAATATTTTTAACATCTGGTTTCACTCTTTTTGTTGTTTTCAAACTGTGTGATTGAATGTGCTATGGCTCTCTTACATGAATTATCAAAAAATTGAATACATCATGCTAGCGATCGCTATTTATTTGAAATGGCTACTTTGCCTGTGTATTTGCTGGTTACTTTTTATATCTATGTAGTTTACAACATAAAAACATGATTATCAGTAGCTTATGTAAAACATCCTACTTTTCCCACTTTTCTTACTTTGTCTTATTTATAAACTTTAAATAACTAGTACCGCAAAGCGGAAGTCAAAAGTCAAAAGTCAAAAGTCAAAAGTATTATGGAATCAGCTTTTTAGGAATTTTAAATGGTTGCTCTATTTCCGCTGTGGCGTACTAGTATAATCTCGCACAAAAATTTGTTATAGCCGTAGTCACATCTGTTTCGCGCACTCTGGATCAAATTCTGCCTTCCCTGGATCAAATTCCGCTTTCACGTTTGAGTGTTTCGCGCACTCTGGATCAAATTCCGCCTTCACGTTTGAGTGTTTCGCGCACTCTGGATCAAATTCCGCTTTCCCTGGATCAAATTCCGCCTTCACGTTTGAGTATTTCGCGCACTCTGGATCAAATTCCGCTCTGACGTTATCAGAAGTAGCTGGAAATTACTTAAATTTTAGGTTTTTAAATAAAAACCAATAATTTTACGTATGACAACTTTTGAAACAATTGTCCATTATAGAGTTATGGTAAATTTAAAAAATAAGTAACAATTATGGCAAGACCAAAACGTAATTCACGTATTCTTGGCAAAGCTGAAACACGTCTAGCAAGCGTTAAATCTATCAATTCAAGTCTAGATGTCGGAGAAGGATTGTCAGTCAAAGATTATACTGGAAAAATCGAAACCCTGCGACAATCTCTAGAAGCATACAATACTACCCTCTCTACTATTGATGTCTTGCTAACCCAGATCCTTGAAAATGAGCAAGATTTAGCAGATTATTCTGAGCAAATTTTGCGTGGTATTGCTTATAAATTTGGTAAGAATAGCTATGAGTATCAGATGGCTGGAGGTATTCGTAAAAGCGATGTCTACGACCGGCTACGCCAACGCAAGCCTAATGTGCGTAAAAGCGTGGTTTCTGCTCTCGGTGAACCTGCACCTACTGTTTCGTAAATCGAATAGAAAAGAGACGTTGCAGTGCAACGTCTCTACATTTAGGTTATTAGATAAGAATCTGGCGGATTAAAATGCTCATTACCCAATCTGGGTTCTCGGTAGGTACTAGTGGACTCCAGTCCCCAACGCTGGCATAACCAATTACTTGTAAATAGTGGATGGTGCTGGTAACGGCTTTGGCAGAACCAATCAATGTATGTTTAATCGGTTCTCGCCGGGGTAATGTTTGTCCAGTTGGTTGGTGGCTGGTGGATGTATCTAAATTTTCCCCAGACAAAAACTGTTTTAACTTGAACTGGGCAGATTCTGGTAATTGTGACATGATGATATTCATACTCCGATATTGGGGTTTATATAAAGGCGATCACTGTCTTCTTTGCGGGATTTGGCGATCGTCTTTATCGATTTTGGGGTTTAGATAGGGGCGATCGCTGTCTTCTTTGCGGGATTTAGCGTTGGCGTAGCCCGTCGTAGACATCGCCTCGATCATACTTTGATAATGATGTATAATTTTATACTTCTCAAGCAGTAGTTGGAAAATTTTTATTAATAATTCTCAAGTTTTAACGGAAATAAATTATGCATAATTTTAGTAATATTAGTTACTAAAATATCTATATAACTGAGTACAAATTATTTTTTCAGCGATTGACAAATAAAAAACATACAATTTTTCTTGTGGGGTGGACATCTTGTCCACCCCAAGCCTTGGGGGGGCGAGACGCCCACTCTACAAGATTGGATAATTTATTTCTTGGTAATCTCTCTTTGAGACGCTTTGCGAACGTAGCGCTAGCGAGTCCGCGAACGTCATTATCAATTACTAATTACCTTAACCAATGAAAAAAAGGATGCAAGCCCCTGAATTTATTTATGGAAAAGAAAAAATGCAAAGCAACATTAATTCAAGCCCCAGGATTTATCCGTGGGGTCTTCAATTTTGAATTTTGAATTTTGAATTTTGAATTCCCCGCAAGGGTTGACCTATTTATAATTTGCAAAATATGAAAACCTACGACTGGATTGTTGTTGGTGGTGGAATTACTGGCGCTGCACTCTCCTACGAACTAGCGAAGAAAAGTTTTGCTGTACTTTTGCTAGAACAAGATGTTACACCACAAAATGCAACTCGTTATAGTTATGGTGGACTTGCTTATTGGTCAGGTACTACACCACTCACTCGGCAATTGTGCGAAGAAGCGATCGCGCGTTACCATATCCTATCTCAAGAGTTAGACGCTGATATCCAATTTCGGGAACTAGATTTATTACTTACTATTTCTGCCCATAGCGACTCAGAAGCAACGGCTGCATCATATAATCATTTTGCCATTCCACCCCGTTTATTGAGTGTTCAAGAAGCTTGTGAGTTGGAACCACTGCTAAATAGAGAGGCGATATCTGGTGCTTTAACTGTCAAACACGGTCATATCCACCCAGAAAAAACAGCACAAGCATATATGCAAGCTTTTGAGCGGGCTGGGGGTGAAATGCAGATTACCCAAGTATTGCAAATATTGCAAGATGGTGTAAAAACAACTACTGGAACTTTCCACAGTGCAAACGTTGTCATCTGTGCAGGTGGACTCAGCCGCCAACTACTAAAATCTGCTGGTATTCCCGTCAAGCTGTATTTTACCCACGCAGAAATTATTAAAACCCCACCTGTTGATGTGCAGTTACGCACCTTAGTTATGCCAGCTAATCTGCAACGATTTCAACTAGAAGCCCAATCCTCTCAAGTTGATGAATTGTGGAATCAACCAGGTAATGAGCCAGTACCGCCAATTTTAGATGCGGGTGCGATTCAGTTTCAAGATGGTAGCTTTCGCATCGGTCAAATTAGCCGCGTTCTCACAGATCCTCAAGCTCAGGTAAACTCAGATGTAAGCGAAAAATGGTTGCGAAAAGGTGCTGGTCAAATTTTACCAGCATTAGAGCATTTACCAGGGACTTGGCATCATTGTTTGGTGGCATTTAGTAGCAATCAACTTCCCTTAATTGGTGCTATCCCAGAATTGGAAGGCGTTCATGTTTTCTCTGGATTTAGTAATCCGCTAGTACTTATACCACCTTTGGCAAAGCGCTTTGCTAATTTTGCAACTGGCCAGGAAGATGAAATTATTACAAAAATATTAATCTAAGAGCTGATTCGTAAATAAAATCTTAATGATACCCAATTTATTGCTGGGTATGACTTTCAGGCGAGGGAACGTGGAACTTTGATTGCTCCACGCCCGGAGATCGGCTAATAGTTAGTGAAGTGATGCTTCTGATTTTCTTGAGATCGTCACCAGCGTCACGTCCCGAGAAGCTCGGGTACAAAAATGTCCTCGCAAGTGAGCCGCCGCTTTGACAAGCCCTGCTCAAAATGATATCGCAGGAAAGTGTCAACAGCCTTGCGGTTCGCCTCCAGACCGTAGGGCCACCAGTCGTCACCCAGCAGGGTGCGATCCTCGTTTACAAGTTTGCTGAACCAAGGCATCATGGTTGCCATGTTGTTGAAAATCATGCCCTTTTTATACTGCTCCCGGACAGCATCTTTGGCATCGCAGAAGCCTTTGTAAACTGCCTTCACAACTTCGGGCCGCTCCAAAGCCAGTTCCTTGCGAACGACGACCACGTGCATGATTGGAAAAATACCCGTGCGCTGGTAATAGGCACGCTCGATCGCCTCATAGTCTTCAAACAGATGGGCGACCTTCGGCGACTTTTCCAGCACGCACTTGGGTACATCCGCAGCAATCAGCGCATCAATTTCTCCCTGTTTGAGCATTTCTCCTAAATCCGTTTCTTCAGGAGCCTGTTCAACTTCAACGTTCGCAGGATGCGGGTGCGGAATGAAGTCAATCGGCTTCAAGGGCCAGTCAAGCGTGCCAACGATCCAACGGCACTGGTCGGGCGTTACGCCATAGTCGTCCGACAATATCCCCTTGGGCCACACACCCGCGTCGTGACCGTAGACCGCAAACTCACCGATGGTTTTGCCCACAAGATCGTTCGGTGTTTTGATGCCGCTCGCCTTGTTGATGTAAATCGCCGAGTGCCGGAAACAGCGATTCGGGAATACAGGAATGGCGATGAAAGGCGGTTCTTCAAAATCCATCGTGCGTAGAAAATACGTCATTCCAAGTTCCGACACGTCAAAGGCATGCTTTCGGATCATGCCTTCAAAAACTTCGGTGACGATGGGGTTGCTATGAAAGGTGGCATCGACTCCATCAATTTTGACAGTGCCATCCGCCAAAATGCGAGTCCGGTCGTATTCCCCGAAGGCAATTTCAAGTTTCGTATTATTCATGCTATTGTTTCGTCTCGAACAATTCTGTTTAAGTGTGGTGCGTTTGCCCTGGGCCGCAGCCGCCTGTCACGCTTCATTCAGAAATTGGCACAGTCCCTGTGTTGTGGAAAGCGGTAATCTGCCAGGTGTTCTCCTTGCGGGTTGTTACGGCTGTCCAGACACCTATATTTTCTATTCGATGTACTTCATCAGGATTCTTCTGTCCAGTAGTTTCCCAAGTGGTATGTGCGACTGCCACATCCGGGGTGAGGAATTTAATTTGGGTGTCAGTAATAGTCATCTGGTTATTGCTTAAGAACGACGCCAGCGCCTGCGCGTGTGCTTGTTTCGTCTCGATCCGCCCTTTATACCAACGACCCATGACATCCACGAAATCGATATCCTCGGCAAACAACGTCACCAAGTGCTCCGCATCTTTAGCGTTCCACGCCTCGGCAAATGTTGTCATCACTGCTTTGATTGCCGCTTCATTCTTTGCACTGGTTTCTGTTGTAAACATAATGATTGTTCTCACTAATGATTTGTAACGAACACGCTGCTGGCCCAAAAAGAGAGTGTAGCCGAAGAGTTCTTAGCTATTTGCGATCGTCACGGCTTGATGGAGGTATTCGTTACCGTTAAGCTGGGCAAGCATGAAGGCAGCCAAGTCGGCACGGGTAATTTTATGGGCCTTCTCGCCCGTTTCGGCATCGAAGACTCGAACGTTCCCTTTGGCGGGGTCGTCGTTGAGGAGGGCTGGGCGAAGAATCACCCACTCCAGACCGCTCGACTCGACAGCAGACTCCATTGCCGCTTTGTCCTTATCTGCGCCACGCAAAAAGGTCGAAATCAGTAAACGCTCATACAGAGTGGCATTCGCCTCACTATCCCCTTCGCCAATCATTGAAGTTACCACCAGACGGCGCACACCGTTTCGCTGCATGGAAGCAATGATTGTCTTGGCGGCACTCGATTCAAGCGTAGTTGCCTTGTAAGGCGTTTTGCCGCCAATCGTGTCAATAACAGCGTCTTGACCGAGGACTGCTGCATCCATTGCGTCACCGTCGGTGGCGTCACCTTCAATGACGCGAACATCCGAGACTTCGTATTCGTCAGCTTTGTGAACGAAGGCCGTGACCTGATGACCAGCGGCCACAGCCTGTTCGACTACAGCTCTACCGGTCTTGCCGGCGGCTCCTATGACTAAGACTTTCATGTTTTAACTATCCTATGTAACGCTGTACTTGACATCTTTTAGTATGATTAATCAACTTGTATAGATAAAGGTGGTTTTTATGAATTGATTGTTTGTAATATTGGACAATAGCAGAGTGCAGATACTCTCATCGCAGTGAGTGCAGGTTATGGACGATTTGAATGCTGTTTTAGTATTTCTCAAAGTCGCACAACTGGGAGGATTTGTCGCAGCAGCACGATCGCTGGACTTGCCTAAATCTACCGTCAGTGTGAAGGTCAATGAGCTAGAGCAACGGCTAAAAGTCCGATTATTTCATCGCACCACGCGACGGGTTTCTCTAACTGAAGAAGGACGGCTGTATTACGAAAACTGTTTACCCATTCTTGATGCGTTACATGACGGTAATGATGCGATCGCAAGCCTCCAGGAGCATCCGCAGGGTATTATGCGAGTGACAGCCACCGTCTTGTTTGTGCAGTCTTTTCTCGCACCCAATTTGCCGGAGTTTCTGCTGACCTACCCCAATATTCAAGTGATTCTCCATGCAACGACTGAATACAAAGATATTGTGAAAGAAGGATACGATCTAGCGATTCGGATTGGGGAATTGCACGATTCATCCCTGATCGTGCGGCGGATTAGCACAGATCGCATGAAACTCTTTGCCAGCGCGACCTATCTCAAAACCGCTGGCGAACCAAAAGCGATCGCTGATTTGATCGGTCATGCGTTGCTTTGTATGGCTCATCGTCAGAACAATGTGAGCTGGACATTGCACAATGAACAGCAGGAAACAGTAACGCTCTCCTTTCGTCCACGACTACTCAGCAATGACGTTGCCCCCATTTATCAAGCAATCGTTGCTGGAGTAGGAATTGGGCTGCTGCCGGAATTTCTGTTTCAGCAGGAGTTACAGGGTGGGGATATAGTAAACGTCTTGCCTCAATGGTCACTGGCTCCAGTCCCAATTAACGCACTTTATCCTAGCCGAAAATATATTCCCACAAAAGTCAAGGTCTTTCTAGAGTTCCTTGAGCAAAAGATGCGCTAAAGGACTTCCAGAAAATAAACTATACAGAATTCAAATGATCATCATTTTTAGGAATTAGTTGAGAATAATTATAATTTGGCTATTGAAAAACAAATTTTTAGAGACGAATGGCACGTTTGTAAAGCTATCCCTCTTCTAAGAATAGAGATATATGGTGCAATGATTTTAATTCAATCTTAAACTTGGTTAATTGACAATAGTGCAGCTTGTCTGTCTAAATAAATAACTAGAGTTCGCCTAATTTTCAGTAGAGGAACAGCAGCAATGTCTTCCATTGAGGACAACAAAATCATTGCTCAACGATGGATGGAACTTATTAGCGAGCATAAAATCGAAGAAATTTGCGAGATAACCGCCCCGAATTGGAAAATCCACGGTAGTTTACCAGGACTTCCCCTTGGCCCTGAAGGAGTACGCAAACTCTTTGGTTCATTTGGCCCTATCCAGCAGAAATGGACAATTGAAGACGTAATCGCTGAAGGTGACAAAGTTGTTGTGCGTGCGACTAATACCTGCATCCAAGAGAGTTTTTTTGGCATACCTAGTCGCGGCCGTCAGCAGATATTCACTGTTACATTCATTCATTATATTGCCGACGGCAAAATCGTCGAAACCTGGCGAAACGCTGACGACCTTGGACGAATTCTTCAGCTTGGCGCACGGATTGAACGAGGAATATCTGAGTAATAGCAGTAGTTGATTAAAACTATTGTTGTGTTAACTAGCTATTTGTTCAGCACAGACCAGAATTTTGAAAAAAGATAAATAAAATAAACTCTTAGTTTGTAGTGAGCGATTTATCGCTCAGAGCAAGGATTATTGGGACTAAAGTCCTTACTACAAACTTGAAATTTATTTAGGGAACTCCAAAAAATAAATTATCCAATTTGTCTACTCAACTAGACTTCTTTCTTCCTTGTCTTCCTTGTCCCTCTGCTATGGAATATTTTTTTACTTGGAAGTCCCTTATGCCCAGATACTTAGCAGTTTTTAACTGTCTAGAATCAAAGACGTTTGTGAAAGAGAAAGCTTTTGTTCTTCCATAACGTGTTGCATAGATATGAGAATCTTTATAAAGTTAACAAAGCTTAATCTTAAAAAGTTTATTTTTTATTACAAAAACAAAGATTTTTGTATAAGACGTCACTTTTTACTAGTAAACTATCGCACTATTATCACACTTTAAAGTTTGATATTGTCAGCTTTCTATTAAGTTAGCTGATTCATCTACAGGAAAATTCATAAACAGATGAGAAGACAATTTAACCGACGCAAGTTTATAATCTACGGTTCTTTAACTTTTGGAAGCAGCTTTTTTCTGAAGGCTTGCGCGAATAATTCCCCAACTGCTACAGAGAGTCCAGCCGCACCTCCTACTGCATCTCCAGCTGCTGCTACTGCTGGTGGCACAATCAAAATAGGTATTTTGCACTCCCTTAGTGGCACAATGGCTATTAGTGAAAAAAGCGTTGTCGATGCTGAAAAATTAGCAATCAAAGAAATTAACGCTGCTGGTGGTGTCTTAGGTAAACAAATCGAAGCAGTCACCGAAGATGGTGCTTCTAACTGGGATACTTTTAGAGAAAAGGCAACTAAGCTAATCGATCAAGATAAAGTCGCTGTAGTTTTTGGTTGTTGGACATCTGCTAGCCGCAAGAATGTTAAGCCAGTATTCGAGAGCAAAAATCACATGCTCTGGTATCCTGTACAATATGAAGGTCAAGAGTGTTCTAAAAATATTTTTTACACTGGTGCAGCTCCAAATCAACAAATTGAACCATCTGTTGATTGGCTGTTAAAAAATAAAGGAAAAGAATTTTTCTTAGTTGGCTCTGATTACGTTTTTCCCCGCACTGCTAATACAATTATTAAAGCTCAATTAGAAGCTTTGGGCGGAAAAACAGTTGGTGAAGATTATTTACCTCTTGGCAATACAGAAGTTACACCAATTATCACTAAAATTAAGCAAGCTTTGCCTAATGGAGGTGTAATTTACAATACTCTGAATGGTGATAGCAATGTTGCTTTCTTCAAACAATTGAAAGGTGCGGGATTGACACCAGAAAAATATCCTTCCATGTCTGTCAGTATTGCTGAAGAAGAAGTTAAAGCAATTGGTGTAGAGTATCTCAAAGGTCACTATGCAGCTTGGAACTATTTTCAAACAGTAGACACACCTGCTAACAAAAAGTTTGTTGCAGCTTTTAAGAAAGAATACGGTGAAAATCGGGTGGTAAATGACCCAATGGAAGCAGCATACATCGCTATTTATTTGTGGAAGCAAGCAGTAGAAAAAGCTGGTACTACAGACATAGCGAAAGTGAGTGCTGCGGCCTATGGTCAAACTATAGATGCACCTGAAGGTAAAGTGACAATGGACGCCAATCATCACATATCCAAAGTTGTGCGGATTGGTCAAGTTAGACAAGATGGTTTGTTTGATATTGTTTATGCTACTCCGACAGCAGTTGAGCCAGTTCCTTGGAATCAATTTGTAAAAGAGACTAAGGGATTTGCTTGTGATTGGAGTGACCCGGCTAAGGGTGGTAAGTACAAGAAAGTTTAATTTCTTAGTCATTGGTCATTGGTCATTAGTCATTAGTCATTAGTCATTAGTGAATAACAGATGATACATGACTAATGAAAATATGTAGGAGAAATAAGTGTTAGCAGGATTTTTAGAAGCTGTATTTAATGGTATTAGTATTGGCGCTGTATTATTAATTGCTGCATTGGGACTAGCCATTATATTTGGATTGATGGGCGTTATCAATATGGCACATGGTGAATTGATGATGTTCGGCGCTTATACAACATTTGTTGTGCAAAATGCATGTAAACAGTTAGGCGGAGTATGGTTTGAAGTCTATATATTTTTGGCTTTGATTATCGCTTTTATTTTCACGGGTACTGTGGGATTAATTTTAGAGAAAGGCGTGATTCGTTATCTCTATGGAAGACCATTAGAAACTCTATTGGCAACTTGGGGAGTGAGTTTAATTTTTCAGCAGTTTGTTCGCAGTGTAAATTGGGTATTGATAATTGCTATAGGCTTATTTTCTTTGTTATTTTTTGGAGGTTTATGGATTTTAAATTCTCGCACTGATTTGGGAAGAGTTCGTAACTGGATTGTGGCGGTAATATTTTTATTATCGCTGGGGGTGACAATAGCAACAGGCAATTTATTGAGTCAAACTTATCAGTTAGCAGTGACTCAACCTTGGTTTGGCGCTCAAAATGTGGATGTGACTGCGCCTACTTGGTTGCAGGGAGGGATGTCTTTAGGTGGTGTGCAGTTACCCTTTGCTAGGTTATTTATTATTGGTTTAACAATAATCTGTGTGGCGGGAATTTATCTATTCTTGCAACGTTCTACCTGGGGTTTAAAAATTCGGGCTGTGACGCAAAACCGCAGTATGAGTGCTTGTTTGGGTATCCCAACTCAAAAGGTTGATGCAATTACTTTTGCACTAGGTTCTGGTTTAGCTGGTGTGGCTGGATGTGCAATTAGTTTGCTTGGTTCTGTAGGGCCAAATACGGGACAAAACTATATTATTGATACTTTTATGGTGGTTGTAGTTGGGGGTGTGGGAAATTTAGCCGGGACGATTGTGGCGGCGTTGGGTATTGGTACGGCTAATTTTTTAATTGGTTCTGGGACTCTGGCTTTGTTGTTGAGTCCTGTTAAGCCTTTGGCTGATTTGTTTAGCTTTTTTGCGACGACGAGTATGGCTAAGGTGATGGTGTTTGCACTGATTATTGTGTTTTTACAGTGGAAGCCTGGGGGGATTTTTCCGCAGAAGGGACGTACTGTTGATGTTTAAAACGAACCGCCAAGACGCCAAGGACGCCAAGATGAGAAAGAAGAGAGGAGGATTATTAATTGAGGTGGGGGTAGTGGTTACGATCGCACTTTTCCTCATTATTATTATGCCACTGGTGCTGACGGAGTTTCGTCTAAATTTGTTGGGACGATTTTTGTCGCTGGCGATTGTGGCTTTGGGTATCGATTTGATTTGGGGGTATACTGGTTTATTGAGTTTGGGACATGGTATTTTCTTTGGTTTGGGTGGATATGCGATCGCAATGTACCTAAAGCTGCAAGTCCCTACTGGTGAATTGCCTGATTTCATGAGTCTTTATGGGGTTACGGAACTTCCCGCTTTTTGGAAACCTTTTTATTCTTTTCCTTTGACAGTAGCTTTTGTGGTAATAATTCCAGGGTTGTTGGCGGGATTGTTGGGATATTTGGTTTTCCGAAATCGCCTCAAGGGAGTTTATTTTTCTATCTTGACTCAAGCCGGAACTATTGTATTTTTTAACTTCTTTAACGGTCAACAACAGTTTTTCAACGGTACAAATGGACTGATAGATTTTACAACTTTGTTTGGGGCAACGGTCAGTGATGCGAAAACGCAATTTGTTTTCTACACGCTGACGGTGCTGTTTCTCGCAGCCACTTACGGAATTTGTCGCTGGTTGACAACTGGACGCTTTGGCAGATTGTTGATAGCTATCCGTGATGATGAAAGTCGGGTAAGATTTTCTGGCTATGACCCTACAGATTTTAAGGTATTGGTGTTTGCAGTTTCAGGTGCGATCGCAGGCATCGCAGGAGCATTTTACACCATTCAAAGTGGTTCTGTTTCACCCAGAGCAATGGATATTGCTTTTTCCATTGAAATGGTGATTTGGGTAGCTGTAGGCGGACGCGCTACTTTGATTGGCGCGATTGTGGGAACTTTGTTAGTAAATTATGCCCGCACTTTTTTAAGCGAACAATTTGCAGAAATCTGGCTATTTTTTCAAGGCGCACTATTTTTGATAGTCGTTACAGTGCTTCCTGACGGCATAGTGGGATGGTTGCGTAGTCAGAATATTTCTTTTTTCCACCGCCGTCAACAAATTGCTACATATCCCACCTTGGAAGAAGACCCCGAAGTGCAACATGAACGCGAAAATATTGGAAACTGAAAACGTAACTGTTAGTTTTGACGGTTTTAAGGCGCTAAATCAGCTTAACTTTAGTATGGATGTGGGTGAATTACGAGTAGTAATTGGCCCCAACGGCGCTGGAAAGACAACGTTTCTGGATGTGATTACGGGGAAAGTTCAGCCAACGGTTGGGCGAGTTATGTTCAAAGGAAGAAACCTGCGTTCTTTACCTGAATATAAAATTGCGCGATTAGGAATTGGGCGCAAGTTTCAAACACCCCGAATTTACTTAAATTTAACGCCCCGTGAAAATCTAGAAATTACTAGCAACCGCAATAAAAACGTCTTTTCTACTTTGTTTAGCCGTTCTCCTTCTGCTGAAAAAAATAGTATTAAAGGATTATTAGAAACTATCGGTTTAACTGCTAAAGCTGACATCAGAGCAGGTTTACTTTCCCACGGAGAAAAGCAACGTTTAGAAATTGGGATGTTAGTAGCACAGTCTCCAGACTTATTACTCGTTGATGAACCCGTTGCTGGTTTAACAGATGAAGAAACTTACAATATTGGTGAATTACTTTTAGCACTAGCACAAAGTCATTCCATTTTAGTAATTGAACACGATATGGAATTTGTGCGTCAAATTGCCAAGAAAGTAACAGTGTTACATGAAGGTTCGGTGTTGTGCGAAGGGAATTTTGAGGAAGTTCAAAATGATTCTCGTGTAATTGAAGTATATTTAGGAAAACAGGAAGAATGAAACAATTCGCAATACGCATTTTTATACCCGCTCAACAACTTCATCTTTTTCCCAAATAACAGATTCTTCCATTGTCCCAAGCTCCACGAAAGCTTTGGCAGCTTTAAGGGTTGTATTCAGGTCAACGCAGGACGAAGCTGGATAAACACCTTCTTGCCCCCCAACTATCACGAATTCATCTATATCTGATTTAGATGGGTCAACAAGATAGTGAAAACTCTCATTATCAAATGTCAAATAGACTACATATTTTCCTAAACCACCACCTACAGCCATGTGAGTTTCGCTATCTGTTTCTAAGGTTACAAGTGTTTTGTGATGCCCGTCTAACTCTCTAATAGCTGATTCTATTTCTTTCCAACTATGCGCTTGCTCTACACAACCCTTGTTCTGATTTCCAATCCAATCTTCAACTGAAAATTTTGTTATGAACATAATTAACCTCACTTCAATGTAATTGTCTGACGACCGCTAGGGCTAATAACTTCTATTTCTTCTAAACCAAGCTGTCTAGCCATTCCTTTCACACCTCCGTTCTGACCACATGCTCTGCAAAGATCCCGATCGACTATTAAACGCGCTCGGTCTCCTCTTAATCCTGCATCAAAGGCTTGTTGGAAAGCATCAGCTTCAGCGTGTGTGCGACTAATTGGATTTACTTTAAGTGTAATCTTTCTGCAATTGGGATTGCTGCCAGCACTGATACCAAAAAATACGCTACTACCTATCTCTAACTTTGCGATTGTAGCGCGATCGTCCTCACTACCTGCTGGAGTCAGACCAAGTTGTTGCCTATACTCTGCTAATTCTTCAAAAATAAGCTTATATTTAAGCTGTTGCATCTCCAATGCTGGAGCTAAAGTGTTTATATCTGGATTTTTTACTACCTCTTCTGAGCCAACAGGACAGCTATAAACTAACTTCTCTTCTCTACGAGAGGCTGCGCCAATGAGACCTCTTGCTAGCTTGCTTCCCGGTAGGGGTACGTTAAGCTGCGCGATTGCATTTTCTATTTCCCTAGTAATTCTGGTCGGTTTGCGCTGTTAAATACCTGTTCTACTGTTAGCATCCAATCAACAATTACCACTGATTCTATGCAAGCCGCACCTGTAAATATCCTATCCTCATACTGTCCCTCTACCCACTGGCAAATTGTAATTTGTTGCATCTGTGGGTCAACAATCCAATACTCTAATATTTCCCTAGCAGCATACTCCGTCCGCTTGTAGCGATAATCACGAACACTGTTTGCTGTCCCCGGTGAAACAATTTCAATCACTAGCGCAGGCGGTGGCATATCACGGGTGAGGGTAGCACGAGTAGCACCGATAAGCGCAGCATAAGATTCTTCTGTGTGAACCATTAAGTCAGGTAAACGACATCTCGCACGTCGCCCCGCCACCTCAATTTCTGTATCCTTATGAGCAACTAAATAAAATGCGAAATGTTTTAGGAGTTCAACGAATAGAAATCTTGCCAGATTGCTATTTTCCTGACTTTCTGGTGGCATCTCGACTAGTTCTCCATCCACCAACTCATAGCGCGTGTCTGTACCATCGTTATAGGTAAGATATTCCTCAAAGGTCAGCAGTTTTTGGGTTTTCGTCGTTTGGGTCATTTGCTTTGCCTTTTTACCCTACACAGACTACCACTAAATGTTATTGCCATTCTAATCGAATACGGTTCAGTTAAAGAGAATCGTAAGTTGGGGAGCCACTGCCCTATTTCAGTTGTAAAAAATATCAGTGGTGACTGTTATTTGGCTACAGTTGCTTGTTCTGCAAGATTTTTTAAACGGCTCGCTCTCATTTTGCGGATGCGATCGCTATCGCGAACTCCACCCGCCATTTCATATTCAGCGCTGTCTTTGCCATACTTGATAGCAACCACCATTAACATTTTCTCAGAAAGCTGTCTCAAGTTTTTTTCCATCTCTTCAACTTCTGTTAAAGAAGAGTCAACTATAGCCAGAGCCCTATTATGAACATCAAGTTTGTTACGTAGCTGTTCAATTGAATCAATCAGTTTTTCTAAAGTATAATCTTGTTCAAATTTAATGCTTGGAACAATTGATTTCATTCCAGATGCTCTTAATTCAGCTTTTTCTAAAACACGGGATGTACGTTTTTGACGAGACAATTTTCTCTTTTAAGATACTTCTAGAGCTAGCTTGCCTCAATTAAACCCGATTCCGGTTCAGCATAAATCGCAATTTATGATCGTAAAATTTTTAGCTGATATCAGTAATATTTCGGTATATAATTAGACGAAGGCAAGAGGCAAAAGGTAGAAAATACGAGAGTAGTCGCTACAGACTTGGGAGTAGTCGCTACAAACTTGGGAGTAGTCGCTACAGACTTGAGAGTAGCCACTACAGACTTGAGAGTAGTCGCTACAGACTTGGGAGTAGTCGCTACAGACTTGAGAGTAGTCGCTACAGACTTGGGAGTAATCGCTACAGACTTGGGAGTAATCGCTACAGACTTGGGAATAGTCACTACAGACTTGGGAATAGTCACTACAGACTTGGGAGTAGCCGCTACAGACTTGGGAGTAGTGGCTTCAGTATTCTAATAAAGCTTACTGGTATATCTCTTATCTTGTGGCACAATCCAGGGGCAGCGATGGTAAAGTCAAATATATGTGGAGGTGGTAACTATGACTCAAACCCTACCCAAGTTAGTAACCTTTGAACAATTTATCGAGTGGTATCCCTCAAACGGGGCGCGATATGAACTACATAAAGGAGTCATTGTAGAAATGCCACCCCCAACTGGTGAACACGAAAATGTTGTTGGATTTTTGGCGGCACAAATAACCTTCCAGTTCTTGCAAATGGGACTTCCGTTTCGCATCCCCAAAACTGCCTTTGTCAAAATTCAGAGCAACAACTCAACCTATTCTCCTGACATTTTGCTATTAAATCATGACAATCTCGTGAATGAACCTCTGTGGAGAAAGCAATCGACTGTTATTCAAGCTGCATCTATCCCACTAGCTGTTGAAGTTGTGAGTCAGTGCGTTGCGCGGGTTCCCCGCGTTGAAGCAACTGACGAACCCGTAAGGGTTAGTACTAACTGGCGAGACGACTACTATGACAAGTTCAGAGATTACGAAGAGATGGGGATTCCTGAGTATTGCATTGTAGATTATGCTGCGATCGGTGGCAAAAGATTTACTGGTAATCCTAAACAAAAAACTATTACAATTTGCGAATTAGTTGATGGAGATTATCAAATTACTGTGTTTAGGGGAAATAATTTTATTGTATCGCCTTTATTTCCCCAACTCAACTTTACAGCACAACAAATTTTTGATTCTGCTTTATAAGTTTCGGTTTGAACGTCTCGCGGCAGTCCCTACCCTCTTTACTCATTGAGATTTTTTTAATACAAACTGAATTTTATAATGCTAAAAATCTCTAACCTTGATGTTTATTACGGCGAAAGCCATATTCTTCGCAATGTAGATTTAAGTGTACCATCGGGGCAAATGGTATGCCTGATTGGACGCAATGGTGTAGGAAAATCCACATTACTAAAAACAATTATGGGTTTACTTAAACCCCGCAGTGGTACTATTAACTTAGCTGGAGAATTAATCAACTCAAAATCTCCAGACCAAAGGGCAAAGTTAGGAATTGGTTATGTCCCCCAAGGACGAGAAATTATCCCCCGTTTGACAGTTAAAGAAAATCTGCTGCTGGGGTTGGAAGCAAGACGTAAACCAGTAAAAAAAGCAGAAATTCCAGAAGAAGTTTTTAGCTTATTCCCGGTGTTAAAAACCATGCTTTCGCGGATGGGTGGTGATTTGAGTGGTGGACAGCAGCAACAATTAGCGATCGCTCGTGCTTTAATGGGAGAACCTCAATTACTCGTCTTGGATGAACCCACCGAAGGTATTCAACCCTCCATCATCCTAGAAATTGAAGCCGCAGTCCGTCGCATCGTCGAAACTACAGGCATTTCTGTTTTATTGGTAGAACAACATTTACACTTTGTTCGTCAGGCTGATTATTATTACGCTATGCAAAAAGGTGGTATTGTCGCCTCCGGTTCCACAGCCGAACTCAGCCAAGATGTGATTCAACGCTTTTTAGCTGTTTGATTTTTGATATTTCTATATCAATTGTATCTGAAGCAATCAAGTCTGCGGCTTCTTGCAAAAGCTCATGTTGTTCCTTTTGAATTGCTTCTAAGCGACTAGAAATTTCTGCTAATCGTTGTTGTTTATTTGGTTGAAAATTCTCAGGTGGCAAAACTGGCAGGTTATCAATTGTTTCAGTAGCTGTGATTCGTTGAACTGCAAAACTGCCAACTTTAGTTAAGGATAGAAAACTAACTTTAATTAAAGCCTGAAGTAATTTTATCGGAACTTGGAGTATTGACCAACTAGCTGTTTCAATCAAGCGGATGATTGCTTTGATGATGCTCCAAATTAAAGCAAGTGCAAACAGCAAAATCACTATACTAATAATTGGGTGATTAGTAGCCCAACCTAGTATTTGAACTAATCTAAAAAATATTGGGTGTTGTATCAGCCAATCACTTACAGAAGATGCGATCGCATCTTTAACTGCGCCTGATGTTGTACTCTTAAATTTATCGGCAGTTTGCCAAGTTTGTTCTAAACTTGTCGTAACTGTATCAATTGCTTTATCAGTTGTTGTAGTTGCTGTTGCCTTCAAAGAGTTCCCAACTTGTTGTGCTGAGTTACTTAGAGAGTTAACATTTTCACCGACAAAATCTTTCACGTTTTGCAAGCGTTGCAAAACTCCGTTAGATAAATGTATGTCTATTTGGGATGCCATAAAATATTTCACTGAGGTTGAAATCTAATCCGCAACCCATCTTTAGGGTGATTATTGGGAACCACAACTACCTCTAAGCGTTGGTTGGGTAATATCTCTCAATGATAACTACGTAGAAAATGAGCAGCAACAATAGACCTCTTGCAAAAGTCCCTAACACCTCACCCCCAATGCCTAAGAGCTTTTCGGGAGGGGAGCGTTTGCTTTACTCAAATGCGGGGTGGGGTTCTTTATTCTTGATTTATGCAAGAGGTCTAATCTTCATAACCTAACCTCATTAAATCGAAAATCCGGGAAAAATTATGGCAAATATGATTGGAACCAATGGGAATGATACCCTACTGGGTAGTATAGACAACGATACCTTGAGTGGTGGTGCAGGGAATAATATTCTCATTGGTGGCTATGGCAATGATATCTTGAATGTTGAATTTTCAACAGGCGATAACACCCTCAATGGTGGCGTTGGTAACGATAGCTTAAGTGCTAGAGGTTCATCAGGTAATAACCTGCTCTTTGGAGCTGATGGCAATGATTCTCTTAACATCTCTGGCTACCAAGACAGCAATAGCGAAGAATACATTGACTCTCGTTCAACAGGCAATAACACTCTCAATGGTGGCGCTGGTGACGATACATTGAGTGCTAGCGGTTCAAAAGGCAATAACTTGCTCTCTGGAGGCGATGGTAATGATTCTCTTGATATTTCTGGCAATGAGGGATCAAGCAACGACGGTTTAAGCTATTATTCCTCCATCTACTCTGGTTCTTTAGGCAATAATACCCTCAAAGGAGGCGCTGGTGACGATAGATTGAATGCTAGCGGTTCAACAGGCGATAACCTGCTCTCTGGAGGTGATGGCAATGATACTCTCTCCATCTCTGGCGACTACAGTTCCTCCCATCGTGACTTTGACGACTCTCGTTCAACAGGCAATAACACCCTCAATGGAGGCGCTGGTGACGATAGATTGGGTGCTAGCGGATCAAAAGGCGATAACCTCCTCTCTGGTGGCGATGGCAATGATTTTCTTGATATCTCTGGCCGCTACATAACAACAGGCTACTTCGACGACTTTGACTCTCGTTCAACAGGCAATAACACCCTCAATGGAGGCGCTGGTGACGATACATTGAGTGCTGGCGGTTCAACAGGCGATAACCTCCTCTCTGGTGGCGCGGGAAATGATAAATTTGTTTACAACTTGGGCGATAACAACGGGAGCAACGGCACTGATATTATCAATGATTTCGGTAGCAACAACAATGCAAGCACCGACACTGATATTATCACTGATTTCGGTGGCGTGGGTAAAGGCTCAAATCCCTCAGCAGATGTGATTGCCTCCTTAGACACCTTGCAATTTATAGGTAGTGACTTTACTGCTGAAAATTTACAATTAACTCCTCATGGTAACAACTTAGAAATCACCTTTGAAGATGTCCCTATTAGCAAAGTCATTCTGCAAAACTTCCTCTTAGAAAACCTGGATAATCTGCCAGCAACTTCTTCACTACCAGCTATTGGTAATATCTTGTTTGATGGACAAACCAGCATCACTGACAGTTTTGATGTGTTTGATGCTAATTCCACTCAAACTAGCCCTTTCAAGAAGAACAGTGTTACCTTCCTGAATGATCTAGACAATAAAATTACGGGTTTTGACAATTCCAATGATGTCATTAATGGTCAGGGGGGTGACGACATCATCGACGGATTGAGTGGTAATGATATACTTAGAGGTGGTACTGGTGACGATATTCTCATTGGCTGTGAGGGAAATGATACTCTCATTGACCGTGCAGGAAATAATACCCTCAAAGGAGGTGCTGGTAACGATAGCTTGAATGCTAGCGGTTCAACAGGCGATAACTTGCTGTATGGTGGTGATGGCAATGATTATCTTGACCTTTATGGCAGCTATTACAACGTTCCTAACTACTCCTCCAACTCTCGCTCAACAGGCAATAACACCCTAGAAGGAGGTGCTGGTAACGATAGCTTGAATGCTAGCGGTTCAACAGGCGATAACCTGCTGTATGGTGGTGATGGCAATGATTATCTTGATATCTCTAGCAAATACAAATATTATGGCAACGACATCGACTCTCGCTCAAGAGGCAATAACACCCTAGAAGGTGGCGCTGGTAACGATAGCTTGAGTGCTGACTCTTCAACAGGTAATAACACCTTTAACGGTGGCGCTGGTAACGATAGCTTGAGTGCTGACTCTTCAACAGGTAATAACACCTTTAACGGTGGCGTTGGTAACGATATCTTGAGTGCTAAATTTTTAAGAGGCAATAACACCCTAGAAGGTGGCGTTGGCAATGATTCCTTTTACGTAACGGCCATATCTTCATATAGTACCCTCTCTGATTTAGTGACTCAAACTGTAGATGGAGGTAAGGGTGAGGATTTGTTGAGAGTCGATTACGCTTACTATGCTACAGGCGGGATCACAACGACATTCAATGCCACTACTAACATTGGAGCAATTACAGCTGGCATTTATCGGGTTAATTATAAAAATATCGAACAATTAGATATTAATGGTACAAAATACGATGATTTAATTGTAGGGAGCAATGGCAACGATACCCTCTCTGGGGGTGGTAGTGGCAATGATACCCTCTCTGGGGGTGCTGGCAATGATACTCTAATTGGAGGAGCTGGTACTGATACCTTTGCGTTCGATAATTACAATCAAGGAATTGATACTATTTATGGTTTTAACGCCACTAATGAACTGATTCAAGTATCAGCTTCTTATTTTGATGGCGGGTTATCAATAGGTTCACTTAAGACAAGTGAGTTTACCATCGGAACATCTGCCACCACTAGCGAAGAGCGATTTATCTACAACAGCGCTACAGGTGGACTGTTCTTTGACCTTGATGGCAATGCGGCTGGGTTTACTCAGGTACAATTTGCTGTCTTTACTAGTGGATTGTCACTAACCGAAAAGAATTTTGTGGTTGTTTAATTTGAATTAGCGGTCTACTATCACTAAGCAATACGGGTTGTGAAGTACTATTTTTAATATCTCGCAAACAATAGTGCTGAATGTAAGTAGGGCTTGCTGATTCCATATATGAAAATGATTTTGCATAATACCAAAATCCATGTAGAGACGTAGCACTGCTACGTCTCTACATCTAGATTCATACTTCAATTCAGCAACGCCTGTCTGTGTCGTTGAAGGAGAAGATGGTTAACCCAAGGCAGACTTTAACTCACTTTCGGCTTGTTGCAACGCTTCTGGTAATTTACTCGCATCGCGTCCGCCTGCTTGGGCTAAGTTCGGTCTTCCACCGCCACCGCCACCGCAGATTTTAGCGATCGCACCTACAAATTTACCAGCTTGCAAACCTTTTTTGTTCACTTCAGAACTAAAAGCCGCAACTATACTAACTTTCCCTTCTTCAGGAACAGAACCCAGCACCACTGCACCGTTACCGATTTTTTGCAGTAAGCGTTCGGCTGCGGTTTTCAATGATTCTGGATCAACATCTTCTAATTGGGCGACAATAACTTTAGAATCGCCTACAGTTTGGGCTGTTTGCAGCAAGCTGTCAGATTTTGCGATCGCTAACTGTACCTTCAAGCTTTCCAATTCCTTTTGGGTATTTCTCAGTTCGCTTTGCAGACTTGTGATTCTGTCTGCTACTTCTTCGGGTTTAACTTTAAAGCGATCGCTCAAATCTTTAACTACTTTATCTCGCAGATTGAGATAATCCAGTATTGCTGGCCCCGAAACAGCTTCAATCCGCCGCACCCCAGAAGCCACACCAGCTTCAGAAATAATCTTGAACACGCCAATTTCAGCCGTATTACTCACATGAGTCCCGCCGCATAGTTCCATTGATACGTTGGGGAAGTCAATCACGCGCACTTCCTCGCCGTATTTTTCGCCAAACATGGCAACAGCACCCCTAGCTTTCGCCTCTGCTAAAGGTAATACTTCCACTTTTGCAGCATGTGCTTGGGCAATCCAAGTATTCACCTGTTCTTCAATTTGTTGCACTTCCTCTGCTGTCAACGCGCGGGGACAGTTGAAGTCAAAGCGCAACCTATCAAAGGAAACCAGGGAACCTGCTTGAGATATGCTATCATCAACAATTTTTTTCAAAGCTGCTTGCAACAGGTGCGTTGCGGTATGGTTAGCTTGGGCGCGACGGCGACAAGCCGGATCAATTTGAGCTGTAACATTATCGCCTACGCGCAGTGTACCGCGTTCGATGCGTCCGAAGTGAACAAAGAAATCAGATTCTTTCTTCACATCTTCCACCCGAACTACAATACCATCACCAGATATATAACCGCGATCGCCAATTTGTCCCCCAGATTCACCATAAAATGGCGTTTTGTCAAGGACAATTTGCACCTGTGTCCCCGCTTCTGCTTCCTCTTGGGCAACACCTTCTACCAAAATCGCTTCGACTTTTGCCGTCGCCGCCGATTGGGTATAGCCTAAAAACTCGGTGACTTGGATGTGTTCTGCTAATTTGTCGAGGGAACCTTGCACAGTTAAGTCGATGGTTTCGTGTGCCGCTTTGGCGCGTTCCACCTGCTTTTGCATTTCGGCATCAAATCCCGCTTCATCGACTGTAAGATTATTTTCTTCGGCAACTTCTTGAGTAAGTTCGAGAGGGAATCCGTAGGTATCATAAAGAGTAAATGCGCTTTCACCGCTAATTTGAGTTTCCCCTCGCTGTTTCACCTCTTGGATGATTTCTTCTAGGAGTTTTTCACCTCTATCCAAAGTTCTGAGGAAATTCGATTCTTCTCGTTGCAATTCAGCTTTAATTGCTGCTTCCCGTTGGCGCACATTAGGGTAAGCTGATTCAGAAAGAGCGATCGCACTTTCGGCAACTTGAGTAGTAAATTCTCCAGAAATCCCAATTAATCGCCCATGACGCACCACCCGCCGAATTAACCGCCGCAGCACATAACCCCGTCCCACATTGGAAGCGCGAATTTCATCAGCGATCATGTGCATAACAGAACGAACGTGATCGCCAATCACTTTTAGAGAAACTTTGGTTTTTTCATCACTTTTGTGGTAATCAATGCCAGCAATTTCGGCTGCTGTTTGAATAATTGGAAAAATCAGGTCAGTTTCGTAGTTATTGGGCACTTTTTGGAGGATTTGCGCTATTCTCTCCAAACCCATGCCGGTGTCGATGTTCTTATTTTGCAGTGGCGTTAAATTCCCGGAGGCATCCCGGTTATATTGCATGAAGACGAGGTTGTAAAACTCGATAAACCGAGAATCGTCTTCTAAATCTATATTTTCGTCACCGCGTTCTGGGTGGAAGTCGTAATAAATTTCTGAACAAGGGCCACAAGGGCCAGTCGGCCCAGATACCCAAAAGTTATCATCTTCGCCCAAGCGTTTAATTCTCGCTATCGGCACACCGATCTGGTCGCGCCAAATTCCAAAGGCTTCATCATCATCTTTAAAAACGCTGACGACGAGATTTTGCGGCGAAATGCCAAAGACTTGTGTGGAGATTTCCCAACCCCAAGCGATCGCTTGTTCTTTAAAATAATCACCAAAGCTGAAATTGCCCAGCATCTCAAAAAACGTCTGATGCCGTTTGGTGCGTCCGACATTTTCGATATCGTTGGTGCGGATACACTTTTGCGAAGTCGTAGCCCGCTTAAATTCTGGTGTGCGCTGCCCCAAGAATATCGGCTTAAATGGTAGCATCCCCGCGATCGTCAGCAGCACGGTTGGATCTTCTGGCACGAGGGAGGCACTTGGGAGAATTTGGTGATTCCGTTGGGCAAAGAAGTTGAGAAATATGTTGCGAATTTCGTTACCGCTTAAGTACTGAGGATTTGAAGACATAGGTATTTTTAACTTTAGACTTTAGACTTGGGCGTAGCGGCAGTAGATAGGTGTATTTTCATAAATAGCTTTATATATTCTTGCATTTTGTTTCATATTACTGCCAGCGAATTATGCCAATCCATGACATGCATACAGTGGCTATGATGTTGTTCAATCACTACTGTACTTTACTTGGGCAGGATGTGCTTAAGCGTAGCCCATTGTAAACATCGTATTTTTATCTTTAAGATTAATCCTTAAGAAATACTTTAAAACCCCATACTAAGGTAGCAAATGGTACTAAAACTAAAAGTATCAAATATTGCTTGTGAGCGATGTGCAGAAATAATTACTCAATCTATCCATCTTATGGAACTTGAAGCCAAGGTGAATATGGATGTTAATGCTGAAACTGTCACAGTGGAATCCGCAGCTTCTGAAGAGTCAATCAAGTAGGTAATTGTTGCTGCTGGTTATGCTGTTGAGGGTTATTAATTAGGTTCTAACTTTTCACAGCAGTTGAGATTTTCATATCTTAGGGTACGTTAACAAAATTTTTTATATTTTTCCGCCCGTAGATAGGGTAGGAATGAAATAATTGACCCACATTCGGGGCAGGTTTTAACATAAAGTCTTTTATTTAGCTTTCTTTTCTAGATTTATGAGGTTGTGATAAACAAAAGAAGATGTGAATTAAGTAAATAAATGAACACTGCAAAAGTCTAGACAGAAACCTTTTGTTTTTTCTACTAACATATTGTGGAACTTCACTTCAATTCAGTAATTACGCAAAATAATGGAAAAATGTAGACATAGAGCGGCTTGCCGTAGGATAGCGCAAAGGACACAAAGGAATGAGAGTTTCAGAGAGTTATTGCGTAAGCCCTAAAATTTCCATCTGTACTTGTAGGTTAGTGCATTATAGTTTTTTCTTCAAAGGAATAAATTTACTTGCTTAATGTGATCTTTTTAACAAAGTATGTTTTTGGTAATTTTATCAATGAAATAATACTTAAGATACTACATAAAGAGGTTTTTTATCCTTCAAAAATATTCAGTATTTTTACTGTTTTAAAAGCTTTCTGTAAAGAAGACATTAGTTGTCAGAAGAGTAGGTTTTAGAAACTGTAGTAAAGATAAAATCTGAAAAAGAGATGAAAGTTGGAAAAATATTGTAGATTCGGTGTCAGAAAAGCAATATATCAGCAACTAGAACTCACCGAATAAATCATATTTGGTACTAGCCAATAAGAACAGCAAGTTTTAGTAAATTAATTTCTCAAAAAGTTAAATAGGATGAAAAAAGAAAGCAATGAATATGTCTATTCTGATCTTTGGAAAAAATAACTTTATCGCTACACTTCCAGATCAGATCCGTTATGCGACTGCTTTTAGTGTAGAAGTTATAGACAATCTTAATCAAGCAGTGTCGCACATGCACATTCAAATTACGCCACCCGATATCATACTTGTGCAGGCTAGTCTGGATGGCAGTATAGAACTTTGCAGTTGGTTGAAAGACCAGACGAAACTATCCTCAATATATTGTATTCTCTTCGAGGATCGTCCCCAGCAGCTTATTGATAGAAATAAGGGTTGGCACAGGGAATTAGAGATGACTGCTGCGGCACTAAACCAAGGAGCCGATGCTTATATTTGGCATCTTCTTGATGAAAAAATAGACCATAGCTTGGCAGAATTGACCGCCAATCATGAACTAATACTTGCTCAATTAACTGTTGGCTTGCGGAAAGCACAAAAATACCGGGATTTGATTCGGACAAATGATATGTTATCAACGATCGCCTTAGCCGATTCGTTGACAGAATTAAATAATCGTCGTGCTTTAGAATGGGACTTACCCAGGCAAATAAAAAAAGCTAGAAGTCAAAAGACTTCTATGAGTTTGATTATTCTAGATGTAGATCATTTTAAAAAAGTTAACGATACTCACGGGCATTTAGTAGGCGATCGCATTTTGCAGCTACTATGTAACCGTCTGCGACACAATCTGCGCTGTCAAGACACAGCATTTCGCTATGGTGGCGAAGAATTTGTGATTCTTTTGGCTAACACTAACGATGAAGAAGCACTAGTTGTCGCCCGTCGTCTTAATCGGGTAGTTTCCGAGGAACCATTTTCAATCAGCAATAAACTGACAATTAATGTCACCATTAGTCTAGGTACAGCCTATCTGCAAGCTAAGGATGACGATCAAGGAATAAGTCTGTTGCATCGTGCCGATCAATGCTTGCTACAAGCTAAAACTGCTGGACGTAATCGGGTTATTGCCTCAAACTATTTATCTCATGTCCCACATTTAAAAGTTGTTTCTTCTTAAAAGTGGACATTGGGAAGGTTATTTAATTTTTAATTTTTAATTGTCTCCCCACTTACTCTCAACTGAGCATGACAATCTTCTACCGAAGTGTGTTGTCTCATGGCATTAACTAAAGTCTCATAATTAGACCAATTTTCTTGCAGTAGGGTTTTTGCTTGCAGGGTGTGAAACCGCAATTTCTGCTGATAAACTGATTCAGAAAATCCCAAAATTGTCAAGACTCCTATCAGCTTACTTTTATCATCGCCTCCACCCTCAGCATTATTAAAAACTAGGGTTTCAGCAGCAATACCCGCCATCCAAACAGTGCAGTAGCGGTCTAGCATTTGGGCACTGATTTTACCCACTTCCAGTTGAGATGCTAATTCGCCATCATCAAAGCTAACACCGCCTTGTCCAGGTTGCCCCTGTTTCCAAGCTTCCCATGCGCTGAGGGTGTAGCCGTTAACGGGAATACCTAACAGGTAAGCAACCAAAAAATGCCCTGCTTCGTGGTGGACGATGCGATCGCGATGTTCACTTGAAAAACCAGCAATCCAATCTAAAAAGATAGTACCACCCTTGCCTTGCAAGCTAAAGCTGTCAAAAGTAGCTATTCCCAAAATAGCGAAGGTAGCAAGCGCCGGTACTGCGGGCGATAAATTCAAGAATGGCCCCAGCAGTACCGATAAGGTCATCAGAAAGATAGATATTGCAACTAAATTTAGACTAGTCTGGCTCATTGAGAGTTTTTTAAGAATCTGCTTAATCTTTCTTCATTATCATGTGATACACAGCTTTTGTATCAAGGTGATTGTAGCGATCGCTCTTTCTACCTTTGTAATTCAAGCACAGTCCATTAATTCCATCCTGTTCATAGGCTTGTTGAGAGGTTGTTATCGAGCCTAAAGACACGTCTAAAATAGCTTGGATTTCTTCGTACAAGTAATCAAGGCATAACCAAAACTTACTTTGAGTACTTTAACTCATTGACAAAATACACTTTATTTTAAACTCTCAAGAATGCGCTTGTAGAGACGTTGTATTGCAACATCTCTACACATCAGTAAATATCACAAATAACCTTAACTAAGCGGTAAAAAATAAGAGTTTCTGAGAGTTATTGCCTAATTCATGGCTTAGTTAAGGAAATTTAACGTAATTTCATTCAACTACTGTTACCGAAGCCCCTTCATTTGCTGGAGGTACACCGGGTAATTCAAGACAGTATCCAGCACCATATACTGTCTTTATATAGCGGGGGTGGCGGGGATCTGGTTCTAGCTTGGTTCTTAAGTGGCGAATATGCACTCGAATCGTTTCTATGTCATCATCAGGATCGTAGCCCCAAACTTCTCTGAGGATTTCGCTGGGGGAAACTGTTTGACCGTGACGTTGCAATAAGCAGTGAAGTAACTCAAATTCCAAGTGAGTCAATTTCACCGTCTCATTGAACCATATTGCCTCAAATCTTTCGGGAACTAAGGTGAGTGAGCCATAGTTGAGAATTTCACTATGCTTGGCGGCTTGGGGAATGCGGTCAGTCCGCCGCAAAAGTGCCCGCACCCGCGCTAGCAGTTCTTCAACTTCAAAAGGCTTGGTGAGGTAGTCATCTGCGCCAGCATTAAAGCCTTCCACCTTGTCCTGAGTTTGGCTCAAAGCCGTCAACATTAACACGGGAATCTCAGAGGTGCGATCGTCGCGGCGTAGGCGTTGGCAAACGGTAAACCCATCTACTCTGGGCAACATTAAATCGAGCATGATCAAGTCTGGTTGCAGCTGGAGAGCCAGTGCTTGACCTTTGATGCCGTCTTCAGCTTGACTAACATCGTAGCCAGCCATTTCCAAGTTGACGGCAACTAGTTCTGAAATCGCTGGGTCATCGTCTATGACAAGAATCCTCGGCATTCTTTAAAATTATTACTACTTATTAAGGATAATTAACAACCTTTGATAGATACAAAGATTTTTGAAACGATTCTAAAAAAGTTTTTAAATCTTACATAAATATTAAGATTAAATGACTGTGAAATCAAGACTCAATTACACGAAATCTTATATTCTATGATGTGTTATACTCCGCCCTACAATCCGTCTTGGTTTTTACAAAACGGTCTAATAATGACTGTATACACTGCTTTGTGGGGAAAACGTCACTGGCAAAGTACTACTTTATTACCAGAACCGTCTTATCACGAGAAAATCTTTGTTGGTGGCCAAGGTGTGCCAATTTTTGGCTTAGTTGCCATCCCGGAAAATGCTCATAGCACGATTATCGGTACTTATGGCATTACTGGAGAGTTAGAGACGGAATGGTATCTGAGGGTGCTAGGACGTAAAGCTTACGCTCAAGGCTACGCTGTAGTGTTATTTGATTGGCGGGCCCACGGCAAAACAGCCGAATTGTCCCCAACTCTAACTTCTGATGGTTTGTATGAGGGCGAAGATTTTGTTCGCATCGCTGCTGCTGCTAAGGCAATGGGATGTCCTGGGAAATTTTGGTTTACAGGATATTCTTTAGGAGGACAATTGGCATTATGGGCGGTGAAGGTTGCTGGTGAGGTGATAAGGGAGGATGAAGATTTAGGATTAGAAGATAGCGATATTGGCGGTGGTATGGTGATATGTCCGAGTTTGGATTCGGAGCGATCGCTATCTTATCTAGTTACAAAGCCCTTCGGCAGATATTTGGAAGCGGGAATTGCCCAAAATTTAAAAAAACTGGCATGGCGGATACATGATGCTCATCCTGGAAGCCTTGACTCAGCAGCGATTGAACGGGCGAACAGTATTTGGGGTTTTGATAATGAACTGGTAATTAAGCGGCTAGGTTTTTCTTCTGTAGAGGCATATTACCAAGCTAGTAGTGCTTTACAAATATTGCCGCAAATCTCGAAACCGACTTTGATTCTATATGCTGCTGATGACCCACTTTTTGACCCAAGTATCATACCGGAATTGAAAGAAGCCTGCGATCGCAATCCCGCAATAGATTTATTACTCACTCAGTATGGCGGTCATGTTGGCTATTTGAGCAGCAAAGAATGCCAACGTCAAGTACAAGATTCTGATCCTTGGTGGGCATGGAATCGGGTTTTACAATGGCTGGAAGAAAAGCGAATCGGGTAATAGACAAGAAAATATTCTAGCAGCTAGGATACTCCACGGATGGAGTCGTATTGTTTGAAAGTCTAAAAAATAGAACAGATTAGCTTGTTTTTACTAATTGTCCTAAATAAACTATTGCAATATAGAGGATGGTATTGACTAAGAAGCTACCACAATATTATTGGTAAACCAGCAATGACAGAAGCAACCCCTGTCCAAAGAGTAAAGCGCTCAACATCTACTTCATCCAAAGCAACGCTCATTTCCTTAATTGATAATAGTAACGCTGCCACTAGCAGCACAAAGAAGGCAAGGTACCCCAAATTAATAATCATTCATCCTCGCTATGTTATAGAAAAAAGTAGTTATAATAAGTTTTTAACAAGCTTTGGCAAAATGTTTTTGTTCCAGATTTAACATTTTGCTAGAAAAATGATTTACCAGTGAACAAATATCTACTTCAGATAGCCAAATCATGGTTTCATAACCAACTCGACCCATTTCTGGCTCTGGCCCCATAGGCATCTCCACCAAATATTCCCAGCAACGTGACTCAAAGCGGTAATTTTTGATGATGCCTTCCCCACCGATAAACCTTACTCTTTGACCTTTACAAAGCTTAGGTACTGGTAAAACACTTGCAGACATTTCTCGTAATTCCTTGGAGTAATACTGTGATAGCTAATGTTGTAGCTAAAAGAAAATTTCTTATTCTCTGTCAAGGGTTTTAATGCATTCTCTTTCAGGAGATTTAACTTTGAGTTAAAGATAGTACACCTACAGTAATAAACAGGCCACGTATATGTAGGGCAATAAATTAAAATATTAGTCAGTAAAAGTAATCACAGCTACTTTAACTCAGTATTAAGTAGTGATGTTTACAGCTATACTTAATATCTAATAACTCTTTTGGTAGACTTTATAAAAACAGGCGCAGTTGTATAAACAGTGAAAGTGATTACCCGTCTTAGGCGTGTGAAGCATTGCGTTTTATATTTGTTTTTTAAGTATTTTTTGACTATTAATTGCGGCTATAAGTTGAGAGATGATTGTTCTTAATAGAACTATTTACAACACATTTTTGTACAAATATATCTTTAAGCGGATTTAAATTTTGCCGA
Organism: Nostoc sp. ChiVER01; assembly: GCF_034531155.1. Classification (NCBI taxonomy): domain Bacteria; kingdom Bacillati; phylum Cyanobacteriota; class Cyanophyceae; order Nostocales; family Nostocaceae; genus Nostoc; species Nostoc sp. ChiVER01. Next base: position 41,705 of record NZ_JAVRBS010000023.1, read on the forward strand.
AATATGAGTACTTTCTGTTTTGCAAATTTATTAAAGTTTGATGAAAAGATTTAAGATAACAAGGACGTGATAGTCGAGCGCAGTTAACTGCAACGCTGCAAAATCATAGCTTAAAAAGCTGTGACACTGCGTTGAATCGGCGAAGCGATAAGCCTGACGGCATGGCTACGCTTACCGCGTTGGTCTGGCGCATTGTATAGTAGCGCTAAAGCGTCAAACTAGATCCATTGATAATCGTCGTAATTAAACAAAGTACTAGAGTACAACTCCCTTGATTTTTTGACTCAATGACCGCTTCTAATGATATTTGGCTAACTGCACCGACAGATTTAACTTTGCAACTGGATGAGATTCATGTCTGGCGTATAGACCTTGAGCAACCAGAAGCACAGCTGCAAAATTTAGCAGCGACTCTTTCCAGTGACGAAATGGCTCGTGCTGAACGGTTCTATTTTCAGGAACATCGGCAGCGTTTCATTGCTGGTCGTGGTATTCTCCGAACTATATTAGGTCGCTATTTGGATATCCAGCCCCGACAAGTACAGTTTAATTATCAACAGCGTGGCAAACCAGTATTAGCAGATACATTTGCCGATAGTGGACTGGCGTTTAACTTGTCTCATTCCCAAGGGTTGGGTTTGTGTGCGGTGAATTGTACTAGAGAAATTGGTGTAGACCTAGAATATATTCGCCCGATGTCTGATCTAGAAGCCCTTGCCAAACGGTTCTTTTTACCGAGAGAATATGAGATGTTGCGATCGCTATCTCAAAACCAACAGCAAGAGGTATTTTTCCGTTACTGGACTTGTAAGGAAGCTTATTTAAAAGCAACTGGAGACGGACTATCCCACTTAGAGCAAATTGAAGTATCCTTAACTCCTACAGAACCAGCCAAGTTACGGATAACTGAAGACTGGAGTCTTTTTGAACTAGTACCCGCTAACAATTATGTTGCTGCTGTTGCAGTAGCGAATTTAGGCTGGGATTTGAAGTGTTGGCAATATTAATCCTAGTTAAGCTAATGAGCATTTAAGTTGCATAAATCCAGGGTTGAAGCCCTTACCACGAGCGAGTCAGTCTGGAAAAATGAATGACGATTAGCTTATTAGTCATTAGTTCTTCTTCCCCAATGCCCAATGCCCCATGCCCTACTTATCTTCCTGCATATTTCGCACAATTTTTGTTACCAGTTTTCTAGGTACAAATCTGACGCTTTTTGCAAGTAGTTTATTCATAAACCCAGGAATTGCAATAGTTTTGCCCTTCATTAAGGCGCGAAAACCAATTTCGGCTACTGTTTGTGCATCCATCATCCTCTTACCCTTGAGCAACTTAGAGTCAGCCATTCCGGTTCTTTCATGAAAGGCGGATGCGGTTGAGCCTGGGCAAAGAACTGTTACAGTGACACCTGTACCTTCTAATTCATTAGCGATCGCTTCAGAAAAAGATAAGATATAAGCTTTAGTAGCAAAATAAACAGCCATCAAAGGCCCTGGTTGAAAAGCAGCAGCTGAGGCAACATTTAGTATTTTACCTTCACCTTGCTTTACCATGTGCTTCACAAATAGCTTGGTTAAATGGGTAAGGCACACCAAATTTACCTGTAACATTTCTAATTCAGTAGCCAGGTCTGTTTGGTGAAATAATCCATAGATACCAAATCCAGCATTATTGACTAGCACATCAACATAAATATCGGCGAGTTGCAATTCCGTGAAGATTTCTTCAGGAGCTGTTGATATAGATAAATCCTTGACAATAGTTTTGGCAAAATTTCCGAATTCTTCTTGGAAATTAGCTGCAATTTCTACAAGCTTTAACCCGTTTCTGTCTACTAAGACCAGATTGTAATCATGAGCAGCAAAAATACATGCTAATTCGTAGCCAATACCATTGGCTGCTCCAGTAATAAGAGCAGTTTTTTTGCTCTGAGTTTTATGTGTTGTGTTCATGAAAGAATATTGGTGAATTCAACTTGATGAAGCTGCGTTGCATTTACAGTGGTTCTCGTTCTACAATTAAGTACGCGTAATATCTCAACCAACAAGAAATGTCTTGAGTTATTACCTTTTCAAATGCTTGTGTGATGGGTTGGATAGATGTAGCAATCCAAACGTAAATTTAGGACTTATACATCGAATAAGTAGAGCATTAAAAAAGTTCGGTTATTTCAAACTGCTAGCGCTGGCTTTTGATTAATCACAGCAGTCAGCAGGAAAAATCAAACTTTTATGCCCAACACTAACCATTCTATCCTCAATTACTTCTGTCAAAGGGTGAATCCTAAAAATTTACATGATTGAGCATAAAAAAACAGGGCAATTCTATTGCCGCTGTTAGTGTATGAGTTGTTGCTGGCATCTGAAATATTGGCTATTCAGTAGTACTGAGTTTTAAAAAACATGGACTAAATAAAATTATTTTGTAGGGGAGCCAGTGCGTTGCGGAGGTTCCCTCCGTTGTAGCAACTGGCGTTGTGTTACAGCTTCCGTAACGCACCGTCTCGGATATTTTTGAGACGGTGCATTACGCTCATAACACATCCTACGCAATTTGCGAATTACTAAGCGATATTTAAAAAACCGGTTTGAATCAAGTAGGCGGTGTAAGTCATAAACAATTGAGAATCAATTGGCGGACAACTAATAGAACTACCTGCTAATGCATGAAGAGTATCTTGACAGCTAATGTGTGGTCTTCTAGCTTGTAAGTACAAATCAGGAATAGTCAGTTGTTCATCAGACCAGCGTTCCAGTAAAAAGGGTCGCAGAGTGTACAAAGGATTGTCAGCAGAAGTTACATTATTGATTAACTCTGATTGCCATTTTTCGTAAGGAATCATCTCAACTGAATAACCAAATGAGCGTATCCACTCAACTAGCATTTTCAAAGCGGCGGGTTGGGGATGTTGTAAATTAAAAGCCTTACCTATGGATTCTTTTTGGCGTGATAGATAAACAATGGCTTTACTTACATAGTCTACAGGAGACATATCCAACATATAATCTACATCAGGAAAATATCCCATTTGTAGACAGCCTTTGGTCATCAGGTTAATAAAGTCATGTGTGTTACAAATGCCTGTTTTGCTATCACCAGAAATCAATGGTGGTCTGTGGATAGTTACAGGCAGGCCGCGGTCACGAGCAATTTTGACTAACTTTTCAGCTACCCATTTAGTTTGTGAGTAACCAAGATAAATACCTTCCCAATGATTGAATTCATCTTGTTCTTTTACAACCTTGCCAGCATAAGCGGTCGATTCAAAAACAGCAACACTAGAAACGTAATGTACAGGCTTAACTTTAATTTGGCAAGCCAGCCTCAAAACTTCTTGAGTGCCTAAAACATTGGCTGCTTTCAATGCTGAGTAGGGAAAAACATAATTCAATAAAGCACCACTATGATAAATAATATCAATATTGGCAGCTAAAATTTGAAACTGTTCCGAACCAACACCTAACAATGGTAAAGATAAATCGCCGACAATCGGAACAATTCTGGAATTAAATTCTTCATGCCAAATTGCATACTGTTGCAGATTATTTTGGAGTTTGCTTTTGCCTTCTTCGGCATTAGCAGCACGCACTAAGCAATAAATATCCGCATTGGTTTCCTGTAGCAATTCCCGGATAAGGAAAGCTCCTAAAAAGCCAGTTCCTCCAGTTAAAAAGATATTCTTGGGTTCACCCACAAGGACATTAGATGCAGCACCAGGATTAATAGTAGGGTCAAGAACAGCCTCAGCACCTAAATCTAGAACAGAGGGTGCAGCGTTGGCATTAGAGGATGCTACCTTTGTATCTTGAGCTGGTGAACCTTCTTGTACTTCTTCAGCTAAACGCTGTGAAAGAGCTTCAATATTTGGGTAATGCCACAAGAGCAATGGAGATGGTTGAAATCCGAGCAATTTTTCTAAGTTGCTTACTAGAATCATTGCTTGGGCTGAATCCAACCCATAGTTTTCTAAATGTTCTTTTACATCTATTTCATTAGTTGCAACTCCTAGCAACTTAGCTAAGTTAGATACCAAAAATATTTGAATATCGTCTGCGGTGAAAGACTGTTTTATAGTCATTTTTAAATCTCCAACAATGATGTAGAACGAACAGGGTGATACTGACTGTAATAATTGGAAGCTTGCAGCCCTTGAATTTTCAAATTTTGGACACGATACAAAAAGGCTGCACCAGTCATAATTTGATTAGCTACATCAACTACCCGACGATTATTTGGTTCAGATAGATAAGAACCACGTACCCAGTCATTGAAACCGCCCATTGCCGGGCCACACCAAATTTGATAATCGACTTCTCTACCTTTTTCACCAGAACTAGACCAGCGAGAAGATAATCCTAGATACCAACGGAAAATCAACGCCATTTTCAGTTTAGGATTATTAACTGCTTTTCCAAGTTTCTCAGGATTCTTTTGGGACAGATAAGCCGCAGTTCCTTCCCATACTTCAGCAATAGTTTTGCGAAAAACTTGTTTTTCTAATTTCTCTCTTTCTGCCAAAGGAATCTCTTCAATGGAATCATAAGCGCGATAGAGTTCAAATAATTTCTGCGCTCGCATGGGGAACATTGTACCCCGTTTGAGAACTTGCAATTTGACTCCCATTTCAAACATATCTGCTGCTGGGGCCATAATCATATCAGCCATTTCTGCTTGGGCTAGTAATTTTTTGGTATGTTCACAAGCCCCAGATTCAACGCATGATTGATTAATGGAACCAGTCATTATATAAGCAGCACCCATCATAAAGGCTGCTAATGCTGATTGTGGTGTCCCAATTCCCCCTGCTACACCAATTCTAATAGGTGTTTGATAATGATATTGTGCTTGAATTTCATCTCGTAAGGCAATAATAGAAGGTAACACACAAACCAGGGGACGATTATCTGTATGACCTCCAGAATCAGCCTCGACGGTAATATCATCAGCCATTGGAACTTTGGCTGCAAGGGTTGCTTGTAACTCAGTAATTAACCCTTGTTCAAGAAGTTCTTTGATTATTCTCGCTGGTGCTGGTTGCAGAAATTTAGTCGCGACTTCTCGGCGAGAAATTTTGGCAATGATTTTATTTTTGATTTCAATTTGATTGGCGTTATTTAATGCCAATCCAGCCAGACGGTAATAAACAATGTTGGGGGTTAAGTCCAGAAATGCAGAGGCTTCTACTGTTCTTACTTGATATTTGAGGTATAAATCCACAGCCCGGCGTTCAATCGCTGGTTCATTGGGACTGTGAATTAAATTAAATGCATAAGGCCCTTGAGGTAAGGCTTGTTGAATGCGATTTATGGCTGCTTCCAAACGTTCTGGAGTTAAACCACCTGCACCAAAGGAACTCAAAATTTGCTCTTTTCCGAGTGCAATGACCATTTCTTCGGAAGCAATTCCGCCAGCCATTGCGCCGGTAACGTAGGCATATTTCACTCCATGAGAGGAGAGAAAATTGGGATCTCCAAATTGTTGAATGCGGATTGGGGCTGCAAATGTTAGCAGTTCTACTTGTGCTGTTGTGCCATTATCACCAGGGGATAAATAACCCTCATTAGTGACACCGATTTTTCCAGCAACTTTTACGATGTAGCAGGGTTTATTTAATACCATCAATTTATCTTTGATGGTTTGTTTCTCAAAAGATACAGTTTCTAAAGAACCTTTCCAAACTTGGTTTTTGTTATAAGACCAGGTGGAGAAGTTAAGGCCATTATCGTGTTTACTTAGTACCGTATCTACGGTTGTCACGGTAGTTATCCCTCGGATTACAAGCAATGGATGATAAAAGTGAAGGATGTAGACTTTTTATATAGCAATCCTATTTTCTTGGCGCTCTTGGCGTCTTGGCGGTTCGTCAATTTTCAAAATTTAGATAGGATTGCTATAGAAGTCTAGATTTTCATATCAATTCTCTCCGAAGATGCACGTAATAATTTTTAAACGAACCGCCAAGACGCTAAGGACGCCAAGGAAGAGATGAGTTAAGAATCAGTCGGTGCAAGTTGAAAGAGAATTGGTATGAAATATTAAGATTCGTCGTTAAGCAAGTTTTGGGCACAAGCTAGTTGCAATTGAATGATTTCGCTCATTTGCTGACTGTAATCTTGTCTAGCTTGTAAGAAGGCTGTGTGTGCTTTAGTTATCTTTGAATTATTAGCATTGAGCTTTTGATACTGGGTCTTATTTAAATCGAACATGCTGATGATGCTACTAATTTTTTGAGTTCTGACGGGTGGGGAGGAAAGAGAAATTGGCTGTCTAATTGCGCTTGACTCAGAAGATTGTAATTGTTCTTTCGGTTCAAAAACGTTATCAATGATATTTTTCGGTTTTACTTCTTCTGACAGAGGCAAGATGTTAGAAGAATGACTTTCTTCTTGGGTTATATGGTTGGAAGTGTTAAGAAAATCTGTGATTTCAGATTGTTGGACATTAGGTATATCTGGATGCTGTATTTTGAAGCGTTCGCACTTAATATCCTCAACCAAATTTTCAACAAGTTTACGATTTTCTTCGCTCAAAATTGTAGCAGCGATCGCTTTCCCACCCAAGGTAACTGTTCTCAATGTTGCTTTACTTGAATTAGCAGTGTCTTGGGCTTTGCTATACAGTGGTGATAAATCTACGTTCACCTGATGACTGAGTAGTTTTGCTAATGCTTTGACCATCGAAGCATGGTCATCCATCCCTCTACGATTTAGAGAGACTGTAATGTGTTCTTTGTTGCCAAGAATTTTATCAATCCATCGTGAACAAACACTACCTGCGCCTGCTTCTAGAAATATTTTCACACCATCATCGTGGACACGATTTACCAATCGGGGAAAATCAAGCTCTTGGCACAATCCTTTAGCGATGTTATGCGCGATCACATCTCTTTCGAGTGCAACTGGTTGATAATCGGCGGCAGAATAAAACACAATCCCAGGAAGATTTTGTGATGGTAAGCTGTTTACCTTCTTGATTTCCTCGAACTGCGATCGCATCGCCTCACAATGTATCACATGGTCGAAGGGAGCGGGAAAAGAATTACAACCTAAAGTTGCAATCACTCGCTTGCAGGCTGCATCGTCACCAGCAATTAATACTTCTTCTGGTGTGTTGATTTGAGTTAAGTAGACGTGATTTTCATGTTTCAGGCATTCTCTAACTTGAGATGGAGTAGCCATGAGAACATAAGTATTCCAAAAATTGTTGTTTGGTGAATCTGTTAATCCCCAATATTCACGCACAGCATTTTTCGGCCCAGATAGCTTATCACCAAATAAAGGTGATGAGTTTAAAGTGTTACTTCCACCTTCAAAATCACTCCAAACCCCTTGGGCAACCATCATGCTAGTTTCACCCAAGCTATACCCAAAAACGCATTGCGGCTTGACTTGAAAATCATCTCGAAAAATTGCTGTCATGTATCTAGCAAAAGCGATTTCACTTTCAAACATTGCTAGTGAATCATCTAACAATTGCTTTTCGAGAGTTTCTAATTGCCTGGTTGTCAATTTAGGCAAGCTTCTGGGATAAACCAATTTTTCAACATCGGCAGCTCGATTGTAGAGATTGTTACTTTTTAAATCCTCAAAGACTTTCGGAAATAACCGGAAAACGGTACGACCAATGCCGATATAAGAATTAACTGCTGCGGGATAAACATAAGCAACTGCTCCAGTTTTACCCAATGGTTTTGCTGTGAAATAACTTCCTATTGGTGTTTGCCAATCTGTGCCATTTTCAAAGGCGTTATTTACACCTTTGCGGGCAGATTCAATTTCTTTGAGTAGTTCTTTTGTGTTACGTCCTGCGATTGATAAGACGTATTTTGGAGCAGATTGCTGTTGAAAGGTAGTGAATGTTTGGCTGGCGGTAGCTGATAAAGAAGAACTAGCTTCGATGGATTTTTGGAGATGGTTTAAGATATCGGGTATAGTGGAGCGATCGCTAACTGCGATAGGGAACAGATGAAAAGGCATTTGTTGCAAATATCTGTTGTCGCGCTCCTCTTGGCTGGGTTCTTCCGATAAGATTAAATGGGCATAACTGCCATCTATACCCATGCTATTAATTGCTGCTATTCTGCGTGTGCCGCCTTTATCGACAAACCAAGGTCTTGATTCCATCGCCACATAGAAGGGGCTACCTTCCCATACTTGCGGTGTTTTGACACCAGACCATTTGGGGGTGGCGGGAATATACCTGTAATAAAGACAGAGAGCGGTTTTGATTAAGCTAGCAATTCCCGATGCTGTATAGGTGTGGCCGATATTTGCTTTGACGCTACCTAATGCACAATGTAAACCATTGCCCACTTTCGGGTAAGCTTGGAGTAAACCTGTGATTTCCGCTTCATCCTCCTGGGGAACGCCACTACCAAAGACTTCCACATAGTTAACTTCTGTAGGTTGAATCTCTGCCATCTCGAAAGCTTGTTTGCAGACATTGCTGATAGCTGAAGCATCAGGTTTTACCAAAGCATCACTCAAAGTAGAATTACCTTGTGCGAAACTCATAGCATCAATTACTGCATAGATGCGTTCGTTGTCTTCCTTAGCAGCTTCGTAGCGCTTGAGGACGACAGCACCCGCACCTTCGCCAACCGTCCAGCCATTTGCTTGTTGGTCATAACCCAAGGTATTGATACCTGTATTAATTGGGGCAAATTGGCTGCGGAATAAGACATTTTCTACACCACCGGCTAAATCTACCGCACCAACAACCACCGCGTCTACTTCTCCTGTAGCGAGTAGCATTTGGGCAACTTCCAACGCTTTGAGGGCAGAATTTTCGCCAGCGCTGACGGTGAATGCAGGGCCAGTGAAATTCCACAAAGCCGAAATCCGGCTTGCCATGATGTTGGCGATGTGACTGACATATTCGCCGATTTCTACTGGTTGGTGAATGCTATCTTTGACAATGGTTTCCAGTTGGGAGAGCTGTTGGGCAGGTAGAGAAATTCCTTGGTTGAGTAAGCCGTCTTTAACTTGCCAAGATAGATTCCATCTTTGCTGTAGCTGATGCACAGAGAATTCTGTCTCGGCGGCGACAATCACAGCCACATTGCCACCCTCCTGTAGTTTCGCATCTTTGACGGCGCGATCGCTAACTTTCAAAAGCAACAATTGTTGTGGGTTTAACTTCTCTATCTCATTCGGTGGAATTTTGCACGATAAAGTATCGATTTCAAAATCTTTGATATATGCCCCTAATGGTGCTTTTCCATCTGGTAAACCGTACTCTTTCAGAACACTTTCTTGATTTTCTATACCATGCCATCTTTGAGGCGGTAGGGAAGTAAAATGTTGTATTCCATCATAAATGCTGCGTTCAAAAGCATCTAAACCATTGCAGTTACCAAAAAAGGCATCCATGCCGACAATGGCAACTTTGGTAGGTGGAACAGGCGGAGTTGATTCAACTGATTCTGCTGTATTTCCTTGTTCTAAAATCAAATGAGAATTAGTGCCGCCAAAACCAAAAGCACTTATAGCCGCTCGTTTTATTGGTGCATTATTATTAGACCATGCCGTAGCTGTTCTAACAATTTTGTCGGCGGAAATTGTACCATTTTCTGATGTTAAAGGTTCCGAAACATTCATGGTTGGTGGAATTACCCCATGAGACATACTCAAAATCACTTTAGTCAAGCCAACCATGCCAGCAGCAGTTAGCAAGTGACCAGTATTTGCCTTAGCAGAACCTACCAGAGGCGCAGCTTGATTTTGACCAAAGAATGTTTCTATGGAGTTGAATTCGGTTGTATCTCCTAGTAATGTGCCGGTGGCGTGACACTCTAGATAATCGATGGTTTTGGGACTAACTTTTGCCTCGTTATAGGCTCGTTCAAAAGCTAGAACTTGTCCTTTAGGATTTGGACTGAGTAAATGTTTACCTTTACCATCATTTGAGAGTCCATTACCGCAGATAGTAGCGAGAATATTGTCGCCATCTCTAACGGCATCAGAATATCTTTTCAGCATCACCATCCCAACACCATCGGCGGGGATTAATCCTCTAGAGGACTTATCTAACGGACGGCTAATGCCGTTTTCTGCATACCCTTGAACACCAGAAAATAACATCCGCACGAATAAGGAATCTGCACAACTGATGGCTCCAGCTAACATTACATCAGCTTTGTGTGACCATAAGTAATGAGATGCTAGTTTAATCGCATAAAATGATGATGAACAAGCAGCATCCAGACATAAGTTAATCTGAGATAGAGATAAAGCTTGAGCTACGATAGATGCTGGTAAACCAGATATCATCGCATTGTATAAAGATACTTTGGTAGCACTTGGGACAGCTAAATTAAAATCTTCATACTGCAAAAGTTCTCTGACAGCAGGATTAATAGCTTGCTGGTAAATTGGAGAGAATAATTGATTGGATAATTTTGTTGGGAATGATAAATTACCTAAAATTACGCCACATTTTGCCAGAACAGTTTGATTACCCCAATAACCACTTTGTTCAATTGCTTGTTTAGCGGCATACAATGACCATTTGAAGGTGTTATCTAAGCTATCAACAAATTCTGATGGTAGATTGTATTCAGATGGATTAAACTGGAAGTTGCGGATGTACCCGCCTTTGAGGGAATAAGTTTTGTCTGGTGTGCCTTTAACTGGATTGTGAAATATTGTCGGATCTACTCCGATTTCTTCGACGGTTGCAGAGGATGTCGAATCTTTTTGATTAACGATGTTTTGCCAGTATTCTTCAGGATTCTTTGCATCGGGGAATAGGCAAGATAATGCGATGATGGCTATTTTTTCCACGATTTATATGCTCCGAGTTTGGGTATTTAGCAAGAGATAATTAAAAGGCAGGATTTACGCTGTTCCCCAAACTTTGAAGTGGCAAGTTATAGCAATTCTATCTGAGTTGTGAAAAATTCTGTTTTTAACGAACCGCAAAGGACGCAAAGGACGCTAAGAGAGGAAGAATTTTACAGAGATTTTAGGACTACTATATGGATGTTGAGTGGTAAAGGAAGATTATTAGCTTCTGAGCATTTTCATTGACCAAATAATGGCATGAGCGCCGAGCATTCGTGAGTATATTTTTCCTTGGCGATCGTGTATGATGAAGTTTGCGATCGCACTACTTGGTGTCTTAGCTAGTACTTCACACGAAACGTAAAATGTTTCGTTATGTGGTATCATCGCAAATTGTTCAAACTTTTCTACTTTTCCAGGTAAACAACCTTCTTGATGAAAGTGTTGTGTCCAAACCCATAAGGCGTGCATACTCAAGTCAGTGGTGTAAGGATTTACCCATTGGACTGGGAATTGTCCTTGTTGTTGTGGTGTGAGTTCTGGCCAAAGACATTCTGTTGTGATTTTTTCAGGGCTGATGTTTAAAACTCTTTTGATTTCTTGAAAAGCCGGGCCATGAAATAATGTAGCCCCACCATTTTGATAAAAATCTTTTCCTGTAGCGGTGATAATATTATCTTCTTCGAGATTGAGAGATTCATAAGTGGGTACATCTGGGATTTCTCGCTGGAGATTCAGTTGAGCGCTAAAATGAAAATGAATTCTACCTTGTGGGTTTTTACTCGAGATTTTGGCTTTAAGTTCGATTCTTTCAAGATTAACTTTAGAAATTTCTTCTATTTCTAAAATATGTTCCTCTGCTAATGTTTCATTGAAAGTAATCCCCTTCAAAACCTTAAAATCTTGGTAATTAAACAGCCGATAACCAGGATATAATTGTTCAGAAGCATTAATAATCCAGGTCATTGCACAAGTTGCTGGTAAAACTGGAGAACCAGCAATCGTATGATCGTGCAAAAATGGATTAGCCTCCAATGTCATTTGGCGACGAATACGATGGGTTCGTAGTTCTGAATCTAACTCCGCCGCCAGTGGAACGAGTGGGCTACCAATGACAACTTGTGAGGTTGCATGGTTGGTATTATCCATTTCTTTCACGAGCATTTGTGCCCCAACTGCAATCGGAATTATTTCAATTTTTCGCTCTTGAAAAATCTTCTTTAACTCTGCTGTCACCATCCCACTATCCCAAGCGCCCCAGTTGATAGCGACTACGTGACATGAGGGATAGCTTTGCTTAAATATATGGGCTGATTTGTTCAGAATTTCATTTGCGATCGCATAATCAGATTGTCCAGGATTTCCGTAAAATCCTGTTACTGAAGAAAACAAAACTAAATGCTGAAGTTGATTAGGGTTAACGCAAGTTAGCAGGTTTTCTAAACCTTGAACTTTGGCAGTGTAAACTTTTTCAAAATCCTCTTCTGTTTTCTTTTCTATTAACTTATCAGCTAAGTTTCCCGCGCCGTGAATGATTCCGGTAATTGGCCCAAGATGTTGCACAGCAGTGGCAAGTTTTTCTTGTAAAGCTTGTGTATCTGTGACATCAACGCTGATATATTCGACTTTAGCTCCGGTTTTTTCAATTGCTGCTAGAGTCTTTTTAATTTCACGGCTAGAGGTAATTTTGTTATATATTTTTTGTACATTCATGGGTGTGGGCTTCTCTCCTTGAGAAAGAAGATTTTCCATGATGCATTTTTTCAATGCAGATTCATCAGAATTTTGGGCATAATCTGGCTCGGTTTCTAATAGTTCGGAGCGACCGAGGAGGATGAATTTGCAGGGTTGCTGTTGGGCTAATCTGATAGTACACTCAGCCGTAATCCCTTTTGCACCGCCGCTCACGACAAAGACAGATGATGGACTAAGCTGGGCTGTTTGTGTCATAAATCCTCTGATATTAATTCGTAATTCGTAATTCGTAATTCGTAATTAAGACAAGTTGTCTTCTATCTCTTTCTCTGTGTCCTCTGCGCCTCTACGGTTTTTTTTTAACGAACCACAGAGACGCAAAGAGCGCAGAGAGAAGAGATTAATCGGCGATGAGGGTGACTCGTCCTTGTGAGCCGTAGCCAACTTCACTTATATAAAGGTTGGGGTCATGAAGTTCGGCGATGATATTTTGTACTGACTGTTTAGCGTCAAGTCTGGGACTTAAATCGATCGCACGAGTGAAAACCTTTGGCCATTCCCATCTCAGAGTTTTGGTTAATCCAAATAAACCAGCGCCGATCGCACCGAAGTTGACTTTATACTCTAAGCCGAAGGCTCCATCAAGGTGAGCTACTGTGCAGAAACAACTACGTCCATGCTTTGCGGCTTCGTTTAGAGAAGGTTTGAGGTGTTTCGCCATCAAAAATACGTGCTTGACGATCGCCTTTTCTGATTCGTTATAAGAAATACTTCCGGTGTGATTTCCTACAAACATCGGATGTAGGTGGATAAAGGCCCCAATCGCTCCACAGTGAGATGCGATCGCTTGCAATTGTTGTTGAAGATGTTCTTCACTTAAGTTTGCTAAGGTGACGCGGGTTACTCCTGTCGGTAAAGGCGCTTGTTGGGCGATCAGCGATTGGGGGAAGCTGATAACTACTACTTTCCAACCTTTCTCGATTAGGGATTCAGTTAATTTATAAGTGGTGAGGGAACCATCATCGGTGATTAAACCGATGTGTCCCTCTGGTAACGTGAAATCCAAATAATCGGGCTGTGCGAGACTTCTGAGTTTGACCGGATGGCGCTGGATAGTATGCTCTAGTTCATGTTCTAATTGGGGTGGCTGCTGTTGGACAAACTCAGGCTCAGACTTTTTTTTTTCACCTCCAGCCAACTGCTGTAGGTAATCGACTATTTGACCGATGGTGCGGAGGTCTCCAAGTTCTTCGATATTTGGCTTGGGTAAGTTGGGGTACATTTCTTGCATCGCCCCTAAGATTTCTACCCGTTTGATGGAATCAATTCCTAAGTCGGCTTCCATGTCCATTTCCAGTTCCAGCATCTCCACTGGATAGCCGGTTTTATCGCTGGTGATGGCTAACAGGGTTTCACCTAAGTTTGCAAATTCATCACCCTCCGGGTTTGCCAGTTCAACGCCAGTCGCCTGCGACGGGAAACCTGTCTTCAGCGCTAGCTCCTCTTTGTTGGAGTAACTTGTAGCGGGTTCTGGTTCTGGAGTGAATGCGACAACTACACTTGGTTCAGGTGCAACGACTACCTCAACTACTGGTGCAGCCTCTACTGAAATCTCGGTTTGTTGTACTTCGTGAATTGCAATTTCTACAGAAACACTTCTAGAAGCGTGGGATTGCAGATACTCTACAACTTGACCGATGGTGCGTTTTTCTGACAGTTCTTCTAAATTGGGTTTGGGTAGGTTGGGGTACATTTCCTGTAACGCACCTAAGATTTCCACCCGTTTGATGGAGTCAATTCCTAAATCAGCCTCCATATCCATGTCCATTTCCAGCATTTCGACTGGGTAGCCGGTCTTGTCGCTGGTGATGGCTAACAGGTTTTTATCTAAGTCAACAATATCGATGGTTGCGCCAGATACAGGTGCAGCAGTTGTGGGTGCTGGTTCTGGGGTGAATGCAACAACTTCCTCGACTGGAGGTGTGCTAATTTTGACTACAACCTCGGCTTGGGGTTCTACTACTGGGACAGGTGGCTCTACTGTCTCGACAGTTGCGAAATGCGGAGTTGGTAGAGACGCGAGCGATCGCGTCTGTATTGGCTCTACAGCAGCCGGGAGAGGTTCTTGGGTAACATTTAAGCCGTTTTTAGCTACAGGCTCAGTTACAGGCAAAGGCTGGCTTTCTACTATCTTGGTAGTAGCAGGTACTGGTGCATCACTAACAGTTGTTTCTGTTGTGAAGGGAGTGAAATTGCTTATCTCTGTTAATTGGGTTGCTCCATCACCAGAGATGATTTGAGAATACTCTTGCTGTATGAGTTGGAAAAAGCTCTTAGTATATTCCAACTGCTCTTGAAGATATTGCTCATGGATGCGTAGAGTTTCACCTTGTTGGGAGTGAAACTGCATCATGCTACGCTCTAAGCTTTCCATGACAACTAGCTTCATTTTGGCAGTTTCGGCTGTTGATTTACTTTCACTCAACAAAGAATTTTGCTGCTGCATCAGTTGGAAAAACGCTTTAGCGTATTCCATTTGATGGTTGAGATAAGTACCGTGAACTTGTAAATTCTCGGCTTGATTTTCCTGGAACTGTGTCAGGAGATATTCTAAACTTGCTAAAAGTTGTTCGTAATTTGTAAGTTTTTCTGGTGTTGGTTGCATCTTAGATTCCTGGGCTGGTTGTGAAAGGGTCACAGGATTCATTTGTTGCTCTGTTTGGGTGATGATATTAGAACTCACACCGTTCATTGTTGCGGTGGATTTTTTATGTCCGTTAGTCTCAATTACAGCCAGAGGTGGAGTTACACCTGGGCTGCTAAATAAAGGAGCCGCATCAGAATATTCGGGGGTGGGTAATGTGACTTTATGCCCATCTTGCAAAGCTAGAGCGAAGGCATTTTTCGTTTTTTCGGATCTGTAGTTTATCCCGTTTAAACGGACATTTAATGTCTTCTTCGTCTCAATTGGGGGTATAGTTTGGGGAAGTTGGTAAGGATCGAGATTATTCAAAGCCATACCTATCACCCGCAACTGCACAACTGCTTCCCGCAAAGAGCGATCGCTATTCTTTTGAACGCTGGGGTTCAAAGATACGGTGATATGAGGGCGATCGCCAAGGATATCTTTGACTAAGTTAGTAAGAATTCTTCTCGGCCCAAATTCCACAAAGCAAGTACCACCCGCCGCATAGATATTTTCAATTTCCTGCTTAAACAGCACTGAGTTGGAAAGGTGCGTTTCCAGAATCTTTTGAATACCTTGGGGTTCTTTGGGATACTGCTTACTGGTAACGTTGCTGTAAACAGGGATTTTAGGACTTTGGAACTTGACGGACTTGGTAGCGATCGCAAAGGATTTCTGAGCAAAGGCAATTAGCGGTGTATGGAACGCTGCTGACACAGGTAACAATACAGCTGTATATCCTTTCTCGTGTAAAGCCTCTTTGATTCTCGCTATTTCTGCGGTCGGCCCAGCCAAGACAAATTGAGTGGGAGAATTTTGATTAGCGATCGCAACTTGGGGAAAATGTCTCAGCACTGCTTCCACTTTGCTGATATCTTCTTTGACAGCCAACATACTTCCCGCATCATGATCTGGATCTTCGGGTGCAGCCATTGCTTGACCCCTAGCTTTCACTAAGAACAAGTAATCTTCAGTACTCAAAACCCCCGCAGCCCATAGCGCTGTTAGTTCACCAAAGCTATGACCGGCCACAAAATCTGACTTAAATCCAGCTTGTTGCAGTATGCTGTACATCCCTGCACTCAACACCCCGATGGCTGGTTGAGCATATTCTGTGCGTTGCAAGGCAGCAATTTGGACATTCTTTTCTGCCTCTCCAAACACAGGATGAGGAAAAACGATTTCTGACAACGGCTGCAAATTATCTTTGAGCAACAGGCTATCCATATAACCATGCAGACGGCGCATCAAAGGAAAATTCATCACCAGTTCGCGTCCCATTTCCAAGTATTGCGAACCTTGACCAGAAAATAGAGAGACAACTTTTCCGCCCAACTCCATACCAGAGGAACGATAATAAATCCCTTGGGGATGCTCCCAAGATGCTGCTGTTCCTTTGTGTTTCAGCCACTCAATGCTAGTTTGCAGCAACTTACAAGCTTCTCCGAGATTCTCAGCTACAAACCCAAATCTGGCAGCAGAAAGGGGAATTTGTTGTGATTTGCACTCATTGACTAATTGTGCGTAATGTGTGGGTGCTTCAGGCGATCGCAACTTACCTAAAATCTCTTCCGACTTGCTCAACAATTGGTCTACTGTAGGAGCAAACAACAGCACTTCACTAGCATCACTGTGTAAGCGGTAAGCCTGGTTTTGGTCAGCTTCATATTCTTCCAAAACAACGTGATAGTTAGTGCCGCCAAAGCCAAAGGAACTGACACCTGCGCGTCTTGGTGCTTCCCCTTCTGGACGAATCCAAGGTCTAGTTTCGGTATTCAAATAAAAGGATGAAGTTTTAATGCTGAGTTTGGGGTTTGGCTCGGTGATGTTAATTGTGGGCGGTAATACTTTGTGATGTAAAGCCAAAGCAGTTTTAATCAAACTCGCCGCACCCGCAGCCGCTTTTGTGTGTCCGATTTGCGATTTCACACTACCCAAAGCGATGTGCTGCTTTTTGTCATCATGTACATCAAAGAAATCTTTTAAAGAACCGAATTCTGTCGGATCTCCAGCCATTGTCCCGGTGCCATGTGCTTCCATCAAACCAACAGTTGCAGGAGAGAAGCCGGCATCTTCATAAGCACGTTCTAAGGCTTTAACTTGACCTTCTTTGCGGGGAGCATAAATGCTCTTATAACGTCCATCGCTGGAAGTACCAATACCTTTAATTACGGCATATATTTTATCGTTGTCCCGTTCAGCATCTTCTAACCGTTTGAGAACAATCATCCCGATACCTTCACCCAGCATCATCCCATCGGATTTAGCATCGAAAGGTTTGACATTTTCACTAGGAGAAACAGCCGGTGTTTTGCTGAACGAGATGTAAGCCATGATGGTGTTATCGGTATCAACGCCACCAGTCAGCATCATGTCTGAACGATGTTCAACTAGTTCGCTAATTGCCATCTTTAAAGCGCCAAAGGAACTAGCGCAAGCGGCATCAACTACGCAATTCATTCCGCCAAAGTTTAGGCGATTGGCAATTCTACCCGCGACTACGTTAGCTAACATTCCAGGGAAAGCGTTCTCATCCCACTTCACATAAGCGCTTCTGATTTTATCAACGATTTTTTGAGTATCTTCATCGGATAAACCACTACTTTTGAGTGCTTTTTCCCAAATTGGATATTCCAACCTGGCAGAAAGTGGCATTCCTAATTGCTTGGCCATCGCCACGCCTAAGATTACCCCAACCATCTCACGGTTAAACTCACGTTTTTCGCCATAACCAGCATCTTCCATCGCCTCTTTCGCAACTACTAAACTTAATAGTTGCGATACATCTGTGACTTCCAAAATGCTAGGTGGTATACCGAATTCCATCGGGTTAAAATCTACTTCTGGAAGAAACCCACCTCTTTTACAATAAGTTTTATCTTCAGTAGTTCTGGGATTCGGATCGTAATAATCTTCAACACTCCAGTGAGTAGCAGGAACATCAGTAATACAGTCAATTTTGTTTACTATATTTTGCCAGTATTCCCGCAAATTTCTGGCTTGAGGCAATAGAGAAGCCATGCCAACAATGGCGATAGGATTGTGTTGTAATTGTCTGTTAATTTTGTTAATTGACACTGATTTATCTGATTTATCTGACTTCATGTTTTTTTCCTCTATAGACCTCATCACAGCCTTCTCACAATTATTGATAAGGCTTTCTAACTCCGCTAAGGCAGTATCAATCGAATAAGCAGACATAGGGCATAGTTAGTACTGTGGATTGTGTAGCTACAGTAATTCTGTTGCCTACTAATTAATGAAAAACTCTGGTTTTGTAAGCAATTAGCTATCTTATCTTTGCTAAATGCTTGTCTTGAAATCGACACCACACGATACATACTGCCGGGGTAAAGCCTTATGTTTCCAGGCGACTTTGGCAAACTGCGTAGGCGTAGCCCGTCGTAGACATCGCAAAAAAATGTTATCCAACGCTAGACTCTTGATATTGTGGCAATAGGTTGATGACGTTGTTAAAACTGGTAAAATAGTCTTGGAGTGTAATACCTGCTTGACCAGTGAATTCAATGCATTTGTAATAGTAGAGATTTTGAGCAATGCTATCCCACTGGAACGATGACAACTGAGGAGTAGCTAAAGGAACAGAAACGCTTTTCTCACCCGAAACTTTTTGATTCTCTAGCCCAACCACAGCAACATAGCTGTTATTAATGACAACGTTCTGTATCTCGATCAATGTCATAGCCAGTTTCAACGTCCAGGATAATATATTTTATGGGATTTGACCCAGGAAAGTTGACAAGTTCGTTACAGAAAAGACACCACCTTTTATCCGAGTTTATGCAAGTTTAGAAGTAATTAAACGATCATAATGTGATGGATAAACAGTTAATTTTAGTTATTTTTAATTTTTAAATTCTAATTAAATAACTAGTTTGTCTAACTGCTTTTAAGCATTGAATTAATAAAAACAATAACACACTTTACATAAACTAAATCATTCCTTTAAAGTTATTTTATAAATAAACTTCCATTCTTGCTGGTGTAACTTTTGAATAGAATTCAACATGAAAGTATAATTTATGACTATATAAATCTGTGAGATATTTTGTTATCTACGGGTTAGCCAAAAATTTGTACTGAATTAACTTAACAATGCAAATCTGTTGTCTAGTAAATAACAATTCTATGAATACATAGATAAATTGAATAATCATAAGTATGTTTTTTCAGAGAAACATCATAATTTAGTCAAAGTTTCGGGTTATTTTTCAATATAAGTCAAGTTAAGACGCAAAGCAGTTATTTATAAAGCAAATGTTAATTTTTAGTATGTTACTTGATAAACATTCTTTGTGGAGCTGCGCCAAATCTCTTTATTTATTGGCGTACTTGGCGTACTTGGCGGTTCGTTATTGCACTATAGGTGCATATTCATACAGAATTGGTATAACGCACCAAATGTATTGCTTCACGCCTTTAATTACTATGAACAAAGCTGATAAGAATGTCTAATACTACACAACCTTGCTGATAATAATCTGTTAGTAATATCAAATCTGCTTAATAACAAACTATCTTTTGGTATTCAATTAGCAAACGAGCGATTAGTAATGAGTAAATTTCTTCAGTCTCTAATCTGACTGTGATGAAATATTTTAGTGAGAGAATCAGGACTTATGCAAAGCTAATCAGTTGACAAAATCTAACTTTTATGCCATTGTTAATAACAAGTTTATCCGAACTTTGAGATCATTTTTATTAGCGCTTCATTGTTCTTGAAAGTTAAGTTTTCTGGTCAGCCCTATTGTATTTTACGCTACGGGATTAGATGTCAAATTAGGATATAACTTAGGAAGCTTTGAAGTAACACCACCATTAATTTTCACGCCACAATAGTGAGTTTGGGCGGCAAAAGCGTACAACAATTCATATAAAACCAATTTAGACCCATCCACTTTATTAAGGTAGAAACCTTAGAGGAAAAGCCCTCTTGGTAATTTGCGGATGAGTCTATATCTAAGCGATTAAATATAACCAGGCTATCCCCTAGAAAACAGAATTGGAATGAAAAGATGGCAGTAAATAAAGAAAGCCGATTATTCACAAAACCCGTAGGGCGATCGCAAGTAATTTTAGCAGCTTCTCTCACCTTAGCGGCGGGATTAATAGCTTTTTATAGTTTGATACCGTTTTGGTCTAAATCTAAAGTTGTCACACCAGCAACAAATCCTCCAAAAGCAGTCACTCCTGTGAAACTTGCTGTGACAGCCTTGGGACGTTTAGAACCAGAAGGCGAAGTTACTACTTTGACTGCTCCCACTTCCAATAATGGCGTGCGAGTAGACAGACTGTTGGTAAAAGAAGGCGATACGGTTAAAACAGGGCAAGTACTGGCCTATCTAGAAAATTATGGTCGTTCTAGAACCGCATTGCAACAAGCTTTAGACCAACTGCAAGTTGCCAAAGCTAAACTAGCGCAGGTGAAATCTGGAGCAAAAACCGGAGATATCAATGCTCAAAAGGCCGCGATCGCCCGTTTAGAGCCACAATATAAAGGAGACGTTGCTACCCAACAGGCGACAATCGACCGTATTCAGGCGGAAGTAGACAATGCTCAAGCTGAAAATAATCGCTATCAGCAATTATATAAACAAGGTGCGATCGCGGCTTCTGTAGCAGATAGCAAAGCTTTGCAACTAAAGACTACACAACAGCAGTTAGCAGAAGCCCAAGCCACTCTCAAGCGGACTCAAGACACATACCAAGAACAACGCAAGCAAGCACAAGCGCAACTCACCAGTATTAGTGAAGTGCGTAGTGTAGATGTTCAGGTAGCACAAACCGAAGTCAACAGTGCAACAACTTCCGTTCAACAAGCAAAAGCCGACTTGGATTTAAGTTATATCAAAGCTCCCATAAATGGCAAAATTTTGAAAATTCACGCCAAAACCGGAGAAGTCATCAGCGCCAGCCGAGGATTTGCTGAGATAGGTAAGACATCTCAAATGTATGTGATTGCAGAGGTGTATCAAACCGATGTTCAAAAAGTGCGTGTAGGACAAAAAGCCACAATTACCAGCACTGCATTTACTGGAACAATAAAAGGAACTGTAAAAGAGATTGGTTGGCAAGTTGACAAGCAAAACATCTTCAGCCTAAACCCTGGCTCAGATACAGACCGCAGAATAATTGAAGTGAAAATTTCCATCGATAGTCCCGCAGATAGTGAAAAGGTTGCTCGTTTAACCAACTTACAGGTGGATGTTGCCATTCATATTTAGTTATTAGGTATGGAGCAAAACAGTTGCGAGTTTCGTTAGCGGATAGCTATAGTTGCCCGTTCCAAGTTGTGAGTAAAGGGGCACAGGCTAAACTCTAGCTATTTGCTAACAACACTCATTATTTAGCACTCTTAAGGGGCATTGGTCATTCACAAATTACAAATAAATCCATGATTTTCAAAATTCCTTTAGGATGGCTACAGCTAGCCCAACAAAAAATTCGTTTACTAGTAGCTGTAGCTGGGATTGGTTTTATTGTGCTGTTAATGTTTGTGCAACTTGGTTTTCAAGATGCTCTCTATTCAAGTGCGACCGCAGTACATCAGAATCTCAAAGGAGATTTATTTTTAGTTAGTTCTCAATATAAATCTTTGACCTCAAATCAAAGCTTTTCACGGACTCGTTTGTATCAATCTCTGGCGTTTGATGGCGTAGAGTCAGTTAGCCCTATGTATTTGCAATTTGCCAAATTAAAAAATCCGGCAACTGGCGAGAAATATTCAATATACGTCATTGGTTTCGATCCGGGTAGACCTGTGATGAACATTGCAGAAGTCGAGAAAAATTTAGATAAACTGAAAATTCCCGATGTCGTGCTTTTTGATCGGAGTTCTCGCCCAGAGTTTGGCCCAATAGCTAAAAAATTTGATGCGGGAGATACTGCACAGACAATTGAAATATTTCCCTTCAATTCATTAATTGGTTATAGAGTTAGAATTGGTGGCTTATTCAGCTTAGGGCCTTCCTTTGGGGTAGACGGAAACTTGCTTGTCAGTGACTCAACTTTTCTTAGGATAAATCCCAATACCCGTCCGGCAGATATGATCGATATCGGTTTGATTTCCCTCAAACCTGGTACTAATGCAGAAATAGTACTGAAAAATCTGCAAGCAACTTTGCCTAATGATGTCCAAGTTTTTACACGCCAAGGCTTTATTGATTTTGAGAAAAAATATTGGGCTGTCAGAACACCCATTGGTTTTATTCTTAACTTGATGTTGACAATGGCTGCGGTTGTTGGTGTAGTTATTGTTTATCAAATTCTTTACAGCAATATTGCTACACAATTTGTTGCTTACGCCACTTTAAAAGCCATAGGTTATGCCAATAAATATTTATTAAATGTGGTATTTCAGCAAGCTTTGATTTTGGCAATTTTAGGTTATATCCCAGGATTTATCACTTCTGTTTTGTTATATGACTTTGCAGCAGAAGCAACTAAACTACCAATCTTTATGACCATTAATAATGCACTCATTGTCTTAACCTCAACGGTTTTAATGTGCATAGCATCTGGAGCGCTTGCTATCAATAAACTTCGCTCCGCAGATCCGGGAGATATTTTCTAGCTATTCTTAACAGCAAACTAATCAAATTATTTTGCGTTGATATAGTGTCATAAGTAAGGATAGATGCAAACTCTCCACAGAAAAATTGCTCTTTATACCCATTGTAGGTTTTAAGTTAAAAGTTTTTACCAAAGTTCCAATTCGGTAAAACTTTGAAACTTTCTATCTAATAAATCAAATTCACCTATTTAACAATAAGTCCAAATTTATGAACCTCAAAAACAAAACCCTGCTAATCACTGGGATTGATCAACTTGTCGGTTTGCGTACAGCCGAGCTAGCTATAGCGCAAGGAATCAATGTCCGTGGACTGCAAACTTCTACAGAACAGAACAAACAATTACAAAATTTAGGTGTTGAAGTAATTATTGGTAGTATCACCGATTCTGCTATTGCTCAAAAAGCTTGCCAGGGAGTAGATATCGTTTTACATACAGAGCAAATTGCCGAAGAAGCTGGCGCAATTAACCATTTTCGTGATGTCAATGTTGGCGGTACACTCAACATAGCTAAAGCCGCTAAACAATCTGGTGTCAAAACATTTGTGCATCTATCCAGTGTGATGGTTTACGGTTTCAACTATCCTAATGGTATTACAGAATCCGGCCCACTCTCTGGCGAAAATAATCCATACTGTCAAACGAAAATAGAAGCTGAAAAAGCATTTTTGGAACTAAACAATTCTCCGGATTTTGGCATCATTATTATTCGAGCTGGAGATGTCTATGGCCCAGGAAGTATTCCTTGGATAGTCAGACCAATTCTAATGATGCGTCAAAAATTATTTGCCTATGCCAACGAAGGTAAAGGAGTAATCAATCATGTATATATAGATAACTTGATTGATGCTATCTTTCTTGCGATCGAAAAAGAAACCTATGGTGAAATATTTAATATCACCGACGGACAAGAAACTTCGTGGAAAGAGTACTTTATGCGTTTAGCAGCAATCGAAGGTTTATCAGCACCACTTTCATTACCGAAAGATGAAATCAAGTTGTTTTTAAAGCTACGCGTTCAAGGACAAAAACTTTTTCGCAAAAAAGTTGATATTTTACCAGAGTCTATAGATTTTATGACTCGTCCCTATGCTTGTTCGATTGCAAAAGCAGAAAGCCTATTAAATTATAAACCAACAATTGACCTAGAATCAGGAATGCAGCGAACACATGAATGGCTGCAAAAAACAGATATTCAAAGCTTGATGAAATAGTCTTTTGAGAGAAGGGAGTGGGGAGTGGGGAGTAGGGAATAGGGATAATTAGAGTAGTAGGTTGGGTTGAACATAAGTGAAACCTAAGAAAGCCTTGATAATTCATGTTGGGTTACCCTGCGGTATCTTGCTATGTTCCTCACCCTACCTACTAAATTCTGGCTTCTGGATTATTATGTTGCATCTGCCTAACAATTATCTGCAATTAAGCATCAAATAATCCACAGGTTTTTAGAATAGTTGTTTTCTATGAGTAGCAATCAGCCACGATTAAGCATTGGTTTACCTGTATATAATGGTGAAAAATTTATCAAAGAAGCCATAGATTCACTCTTAGCTCAGACCTTTGAAGATTTTGAGATAATTATTTCAGATAATGCATCTACAGATAAAACTGAAGAAATCTGTAGAGCTTATGCCGAGCAAGACAAGCGTATTTGTTACTACCGCAATGACAATAATATCGGTTGCGCCCGTAACTTCAATCAAGTTTTTAAATTGTCTTCGGGTGAGTACTTTAAGTGGGCAGCCTATGATGATCTACATGCTCCAGATTTTATCAAGAAGTGTGTTGAGGTGCTTGACCAAGATCCTACTATCATCTTGTGTCATTCCCAAACATATTTCATTGATGAAAAGGGGAGTTTTCTCCAAAACTATGATATTAAACTCAAGGCAGATGCACTAAAACCACACGAGCGTTTTCACGAATTGCTGACCAAGCATTTATGTTATCAATGTTACGGTGTAATTCGCGCCAGTGCCTTGAAAATAACACCGCCTATGGGTGGTTATGGTAATGCAGATGGGATTTTCTTGTTAAGACTTGGTATTCTCGGTAGGTTTTATGAAATTCCTGAATACCTATTTTTTGCCAGAAGCCATCCGCAACAATCAATGAGTATGTATTTCCCTAATTATTTGTTGTTTACTAACAACAGAAAAAAACACTCATTGAGTATGCTGCCTGATTTTTATGCCTATGCAGTGTGGTTTGATTCAGCAAATAAAGGACAAATTTTGTTGCCACATTGGAGAATATTATGGGAGTATCTACTCTCTATATGGCGTAGTTCTTTAAGTTTCTATGAGCAGCTATGTTGCTATAGAAGTTTATATCAGCAGTTAGTAGGGGCAGAATATCTTCTGCTGAAAGATTTGCTAATGGTGGTGCTAAATCTTTGGAAAGGTTTGCAAGCAGCATCAATTAAAAAACAGCCAGTCAGACTTTGAACGAATCACTTCAGAAAAATAAGCTGGCAAATATAGCTTTTTTTCAAGCCACAAATCACCTCTTATTCACTACAAAACTATGTTGAAACTATCTCAAGTTTGTCATGTTTTGCTTGCTACTTTAGTAAGCTTCAGCTTTGCTAGAACAGCGAATGCAGAGCCAACTGCAACACTTAATGTTGTGGTAAATGGAATACATCATCAAAAAGGTAAGATTTGCTTCAGAGTTTACGCAAGTGAACAAGGATTCCCGATGAGTAATTCTAGCGGATCTCAAAGTGGCTGCGCTAAGATTACTGGCAATTCTGTGAAAAAACAATTTTCCGGTTTGAAGCCTGGAACTTATGCTGTCGCTGTAGTTGATGATCAAAATGGCGATCGCAAACTCAATAAAGACTTTTTCGGTATTCCCAAAGAAGGTTTTGGAATTTCCAAAAATCCAACTGTGTCTATACAAACAGGTACACCAAAGTTTCGTGATGCCTGTTTTGTTGTAAACAAAAATACAACAGTTAACATCATTATGAAATATTCGCTGGATTCATAAAGCAGTGGGGAGTAGGGAAGAAGCAGGGGAAAGGGGGCAGAGGGAGAACAAAAATTATACCAATTCTCCAAAATGAAGCAACAGATGTAAATCAGAAAAGTCTTGCTGCATCTAAGTTTCTTAATTGCGAATGGGCGAAAAAGCGAGTGCGAATTGGTATTACTTCTCCCCTCTGCTCCCCGCTCCCTGCCCCTTGTCCTCTTTCCAATGCCCCATGCTCAATCCCTTATTCTGTCGGAGACTAAAAATTTAATGGAAGATTTGGCAATATTTCTGTCTAAGTCTTTGACGGGTTGGCTGGTTATTCAGGTGTGTTTAACGCTTGTTTTTATATGGTATCTGCGCTCATCTAAAAAAAACTTATTACCAGATGAGCAGTTACCCAAAACCGCAGTGATTCTTTGTCTACGCGGAGCCGATCCGTTTTTGCCTAGATGTTTGCGATCGCTCCTAAATCAAAACTACCCACAATATGATTTAAAATTGATCGTTGATAGTCACGAAGATCCCGCTTGGAAAATTGCTAGTGAAACCATCACAGAGCAAGAAGCGACCAACGTTCAAATCAGCCCTTTGAGAATAGTACGCAACAATTGTAGTCTCAAATGCAGTTCTTTAATCCAAGCTGTCGGTGAGTTGGATGATTCTTACAAAGTGGTTGCTTTAGTAGATGCTGATACTATAGTCCATATAAATTGGCTGCGAGAATTAGTCAGTCCTTTGGGGGATGCGAAAGTAGGAGCAACAACCGGTAATCGTTGGTATGTACCTACAGGTAAGTATTGGGGATCTTTAGTGCGATACGCCGGTAATGTAGCCACAGTTGTGCAAATGTTTCTCTTTCAAATTCCTTGGGGTGGGACTTTAGCTGTAAAAACAGAAGTGCTTCGCCAAACAGAACTGCTTGATAAGTGGGGACAAGCTTTAGGCGAAGATTTTATGATGCACGACATCCTCAAAAAACAGGGATTGCAGGTAAAGTTTGTGCCTTCGCTGCTGATTGTAAATCGGGAAGAAACTAATTTATTTAATTTAATAGATTATCTCAAGCGCCTCATTCTTTGTTCTCGACTCTATCATCCACGTTGGTTAGCTTTGGTTAGTGAAGCTGTTTCTAGTATTTTGTTTCCTACTGCACTGATCATTTTAGTTCTTGAGTCGTTGTTAGAGGCAAAATGGGAAGCTGCGACTCTCTTGTTAGGCTGCTATAGTGTCTATAATGTCGGGTTACTTTTGATAATGCTCGTGTTGGAATTAGAGATACAGCGAGTGGTTCGCTCTAATGACCAGGCGATTGCAAAATTATCAGCTACTACAATCATCAAAATGTTGATTGCGATTCCCTTGACACAATGGGTTTATGGGTTAGCGATGCTATCATCTCTATGGGTTTCAACAGTTACTTGGCGCGGTGTTTCCTACAGGGTTCAAGGGCCTTGGAATGTCCGGCTAGTTGAATATCGCCCTTATCAATGGTTGGATCAGCCTATTGATAGCAAGGTTTCTCTTTGAATTAAATTGCTAAATATGAACTAGGGTATGAAAGTTATTACACTAAACATTCCCTAGTCTTTAAATTATATAATCTTATATTTAGTAGAATTATATTAGTTAGAACCCTTATCAAAATACACCAGTGTATTTGTATTAATAGTAAGGGTTTAGACAAATATATTAAGGGGGATTTTAGCTTAATATTTTGGATACTTTCATAGTTTATAATCCAGGTTTATAAACATCCTCTTCACAATCTCAAACTTCGGCTATTTGAAAAAGCGTAAATCCTTAGTCTAACTATATTAGCGGGAATTTATGAGCTAAAGAATCAGAATGTTTATGAAACATTTGCTGCGTAAGTCCTAAATTCAAAACCAGCATTTTTGTGAAATATTCCCATTCTTTATGACTAAGAAACCACTTCGGATTGCACTATTTACAGGATTGTACGCTCCTTTCTTAACTGGAGTTTCCGTTGCAGTACACCAACGAGTTCGTTGGTTTCTAGAGCAGGGACATGAGGTTTTTCTAATCCATCCACAAATTAACGATCGCTATCCAAAAAATGTAGGCGATCGCCCCATGCCTGGTTTAAATGAAATTCAGTCTTTCCCCAACCTCTCTACTTACGCATTCCCTACACAACCCCTGCTATTTTACAAGTCTCTACCTCAACCGTTGAACTATCGATATTGGAGCGATACTAAGTTGCTGGATAAATTTCAGCCCGATATTATCATAGTTGAAGAAGCCGCGCAAATGAGAGGTTTATACTCATTTTTCTTGCAAGGTTATGGTCGCCCGATTGGTACGCAATACGCAAGACGAACAGGCACACCAACAATATCACTCTTCCATACAGATATTGTTGCATATATCAAATATTACTTTGGGGATAAATTCTTTAATTTTGTTCGTCCCATCATTCCCATTTTAGTCAAGCAATTTAGTGAGTCTTATGACTTCAATTACTTTTCTTCTAAAGAACAACTCACTAAATACGAAGAACTGAAATGCCA
Organism: Nostoc sp. ChiVER01; assembly: GCF_034531155.1. Lineage (NCBI taxonomy): Bacteria > Bacillati > Cyanobacteriota > Cyanophyceae > Nostocales > Nostocaceae > Nostoc > Nostoc sp. ChiVER01. The sequence goes on from NZ_JAVRBS010000023.1 coordinate 69,973, forward strand.
ACGCGCCGAATACGTCCCTTATCAAGGCATTGATTGCCAAAAATTTCACCCGCGAAACATTTGTTATAACCCAATTCCTAACGACAACCGACCAACTCTCTTGTTTGTCGGACGCATCACCCCAGAAAAGAATGTTAACCAACTGCTTGATATATTTCCACTCATTGCTGCCAAAATTCCTGATGTTCATCTAGTGATTGTTGGTAGTGGCCCACTAGATAAAGAAATTCGTCAGCGTGCCGAAAAATTTGGATCAGGTATTACTGTATGGGGCGAGTCTCATGGTACAGAACTTTTAGGTTGGTTTGCCAGAGCGGATGTCTTTGTCAATCCCTCCATTACGGAAAACTTTTGCACTACAAATAACGAAGCACTAGCCTCTGGAACCCCTCTAGTTGCAGTTATTGCACCCTCAACCTCAGAACAGGTATCTCCTGGTCATAACGGCTTTCTTGCCCAAGCCAACAACCCCACAGACTTTGCTCAAAAAGTGATTGCGATTTTAGAAAATCCCAATTTGAAAGCAGATATGACTCGGAACGCTCGCCCCTCCATACTTGACTTTGATTGGTCAGCATGTATGCAAAAATTTGAAGATAAACTTTACCAAATTGTTGAAGGATCACAGAAGGTAAAGGTAGGTAGAGGCAGTATAAGACGATAACGTTGAAGAATGCAGGGGCTTCCGTTTGACCAAGCCTGTTAGTTCAAGCGTGCGATCATAGACTCAGACCGCCTCTGCTTTATCCCCTCCTCGCTTGCGGGGCTACCGTGTATACACAAGTCGAGTTGGCAATCAAATCAACGAAAAACAACGGAAAATTATTTTTAAAATCCTTGATTTTCCATTAGTACTCTATCAATAAGCTGACACTATTGATAATCAGTTTGCTTAACTCAAAACCTTGCCTACCAAGGCTTGTATCTTACCAGGCAATGATTTTAGGACTTGTGTATACACCGTAGGCTTGCGGGGAGGGGATAAAGCATAGCTTGATAGGGTGGGGTTCTTCCGGTTTAATAAGCAATTAATACCAATTCGCAATGGGCTACGCCCCGCTACGCTAACGCAATTAAGAAACTTAGATGCAGTAAGATTGGAGAATTGGTATAACTACAGATCAAACAAAGCCTGCTTATGCAGGCTTTGTTTAGATAACCCCAGACTAAAGCTGTGTGGGAACTTTCATATTTTTGCAGGAGATTGAAGAACTAAATTTTAATCAACTGCTTTCTTCACTGCATTGCTCGCATCTTCAGCTGTGCGCTGAACATTTTTACCAGCATCCTCAGCTCTACGCTGAACATTCTTTGTCACGCCTTCAGCTGCATTCTGGGTATTTCCCTTCAGATTTTCAATTCCTCGTTGAGTACCCTTAACTACGCCTTTTCCCAATTCATCAGCTGAACTGCCGATATCTTCGCCCAAGTTTTTCACTCTTTGACCAAAGGGTGTACCTTGTTTGAAATTTCGACCATATTGTTCTGGGCTATCAATTCCCTTTTGATCGACATTTTTTTGAGAATTTTTCGCCAGCGCATCACCTCTGTCATTAGCTGCCTTTTCATCTGATTTCGCTCTAGGATCTACATCACTAAAGTTATTTATCCCACCTTCAGGAGAAGAGAGAGGATAATCTTTTGTGGGATCATATCGTTTGGTATAACCTGGTTGATCATTAGGCTGTGGTGGTTGTGTTGCTACTCCTGGATCGCCACAAGCTTGTGTCAGAAATAAGAATGCTCCTGCAAAAAAAACAGTTAAAATTTTCAAGGGACGAATGCTTTTGAGCCAATTCATTGCTTTTTTCATACTTTTACTCCATGCATTTTTGCGACTAACTTAAACTTCAACCAAGAAGGCATTTGGAATTAATTTTACATCCAACGGCATTCAAAAAAATAAGAGTTTTATTTGCCTACTGCTGGATTTGTTCGTAATTCAGGTCTAGCAGCAGCTTCATTCCCCTTATCTTGCAAAAAGCCGGAAGCTTCTTCAACATTCTCTTTTACAGTCTCAATCCGGTCTTGAATCCGATTTCCTACCTTTGATTCATCTTGAATCAAACCACCTGGTTCAGGTTCTCGGAAGTCTTTATCTGTGATAATTGGTAGTTCTGCTTCTTTCTCGATTCGACCTGCTGGTGTCTCAGCACCAGGATAAAGGATCTTGGATTCTCTATCTGTTGTAGCAATCAATAATTCCGAACTTGGTTGTAAGCTAGCTTGGTCGCGTCCCTTATTAGCTTTTGGGTTTGCTATTTTCGGATCGGTAGACAATTTGTTGTTGGTATAGTTATCTCCACCATTTTTATAAGGATTGTTTGCTCCGCCAGCTTGTACAGCAGGATTTTGTGGATTTGCACCTTGAGCATTTGCCCCACTACAAGCAGTGCTAACTATCAACAACAGTCCAGCTAAAAAGATAGTTACTATTTGGCGCAATCTTATTTTTTTCAAGAATAGTCTCACAGCGTTCACGTAGTCCTCCTTACCAAAACATTAATAAGTTAAGAGTTTGCTGAATCTTTGGAGTGGTCAGCAAGTTATTGTGCTTGTCTTGGTTTGCTCTATTTGACAACCTTTTTCAAGGATATGAATAATAAAATGCGCTTGACCTCTAGCGCAGGCTACATTTTAATTACTATAAAAACAATATTTTTATCTAACTCTAGAGAGATATAAAATAAAGTAATATAAGTTTCGTGAAAAGAACTACATGAACCTGTTTGATACTTCAAAAGCTTTGAATCTAGTTCAGGGGTTTTAGTCCCCTGCTTCATCAAGCAGCGCGTTTTGATGCCTAAGCTAAATCCCCGTTACAAAACGTAATTGCGAACTGCGAATTGGTTTAATAGGTCGTTGATTTACTGTAATAGTTGAGGCATTGCCCCCTTGTTGCTCTAACCGTTAAATTACTAAATTTATGAAGCAATTTTTACGTTGGATAATTTTGGGCGGAACGCTGTTTTTTTTAGCGAAAGCTTTGAAGGATAATTGGATTGGAGTAACTTCTATTCGCATTGATGGGGTAGGATGGGCAATTATAGCGATCGCTACAGGCGTTACTTTACTAGCACATACTTGGGCAGGCTGGATCTGGACTTGGATTCTGAAAGAGTTAAATCAACCTGTGTCGTCTCCTGAGTTCATCCAGGTTTATCTAAAAACAAACATAGCAAAGTATTTACCAGGTAATATCTGGCATTACTACGGGCGAATTATCGCCGCCAAAAATGCCAATATTTCTGCTGGTGCAGCTACCTTAAGCGTTTTGCTAGAACCCCTACTCATGCTAACAGCTGCTTTAATTATCATTGTTTTATGCAGCAGCCAATTTGCAGCAGCTAATAGTACTTTTGTTCTAGAAATATTACAATTACTGAGTTTAGCTATAGTTCTTTGTGCGATTCATCCTTGGTTTTTAAACCCAGTTATTCGCTTTTTATACAAATTGAAAGCAAAAAAGTCTGCTGTCACGACTGAAGCAACTGTTCCCTTCAGTCTTAAAAGCTATCCCCTACGGCCTTTATTAGGAGAATTAGGCTTTATGGGACTACGTGCCACTGGGTTTATATTAACTATGTTCGCCTTGGGTTCGTTGAATGTGAATCAAATTCCTTTATTATTAGGAGCTTTTAGCGGCGCTTGGTTGTTGGGGCTTGTGATTCCGGGTGCGCCTGGTGGGTTAGGTGTGTTTGAAGCAACCGCGTATGAACTTTTACGACACCACTTTCCATCTGCTTTAGTATTTAGTGCGATCGCTTTATATCGCCTCATTAGTATTGTAGCTGAAACTGCGGGTGCTGCTTTGGCTTGGTTAGACGAACGCCTTGCTAAATCATGAATCAGACGACACTCATTTTTGTCTATCCACCTTCATCTGTGAAAACACTCGATAAGCATCCAGATTTAATTGTGGATTACTGCTTTCATCTTCTTCCACCTTAATCAAGTTGTATTCTACATTTTCTGCGTAAATTGCAAACGTTATATTAAAAATTTCCATAAAATTAATTACCCACTGACACTCTTCTTCAGGATATTGTTCGTAATAACGAATCAAATGAGCAATTTTAATTTCTAAATGTCTACGAGAATTTCTAGAAATCAAAATAGTCTTTAATAGTATAATTACCAATGTTAAAGAGTGACCTTGAGTAAGTAGTAATACAAATAATAACGAAGGTTCTTTACCGTTTTCTGTTGTAAAATAATCAATGACTCGATTACAGGCTCTCAAAAACAATTCTTTAGTAAGAATTTCTTGATTATAATCTTTCTTCCATAAAGATAAAAATTCTGCAAACTGTTGCCGCAAAGTTTTAACTAATTCTTGATTGTCTACAGAAAAAAATAGATACTTTTCTATACTTATTTTAAACTGTTCAAGGGTTTGCCCTTGAATTTGCTTGATAAATATATTGGCAATATTTTCATGGCTAAATGCACCTTTTCTTAAAACAATTGCTTTAATTAAACGCAGAGCATTATCTCCCAAGACACTAGGATTTTTGTAGCGTGCTGTGCTTGAGACGGTAGATTGAGAACGAGCGATATACATTGCCAGTTCAAACTTATATTTGTCTTTTATCTGTCTATAAAGCTTTTTAGCAGCCTCTTGTTGCTCTCTTGGATTATTCTCGTTAACAGATTGAGCAACTAAGAAATAGGAAGTGTAGCGATTAGCCCAATGACCTTTATGTAATTCGTCATGTTTAGCAGCAAATAGTTTTATTTCTTGATAGTCTTTGCTATTTATAAAATTTTCTAGCCAGCTTTTACAGGTATTTAAACCTGGCAAATAATTAGCTTTTACTTTTAAATTTTTAATATCAAATAAGTTAACTAATTCTTGGATATATTTATCCTTTCTATTAGTTTTCCAAGTATTAATTATTATATATATACAGCGCTTAAGTGTATTACGAAAATCCTGTTCTTTATCATTTAAAAAAAGATGGTATATCTCAGGTACAGAATGAGAATATTCTAAATCAAGACCGTCTATGAAAAAAGCTTTGAATTCGCACAAAACTTCATCTGGCGACATTGTGTTAACAATTCGTATGAAGAAGCTATAAACCTCTTCTTGGGCAATTTGCACACTTACCTGTCTAGAGTTAGACGTAATACAATGCGGATATTCCTGACTAATTGATAAACTATTAGCGGTCATTCCAGTTATCAGGATCAAAAGGTTTCCTGTTCATATTATTACCAGCTTAACCTTGGCAAACAATAGTATCAATCTATTCTTCAGATATTCAGTAATCTTTTTACACAAATTTGATAAACTCCGGCTATAGATAAAGGATTAAAGATAAATTGTTTAATCCTTTATCAAATATTTCAGTGGAATTGCTTACTTTTGTAACGATTTTCTTCTGAATAAACTACACGGCTAGGGACACGGTATTACCCATACGTGTCAACTTAAGCTTAACTGTTGGCTTCCTCACCCGCCTTGAACTTTAGTTCCAGGCTACAAGCTTTAGTCTACTTCAGTACACTAAAGATTCTTAGGTATATACTTACTCATCTGCTGCGATCGCTTTATATTAAAAAAAGTGTTCCCTGAGGGAAGTCAAAAAGAACACTCTCCTGCTGAATTTTCATAACTCTTATAAAATTTGAACAGCAGTTAATGTTTAGATCGGCAAATACCAGTGATACCGTTTCACTTTAAGGTTGATACATTTAGACAAGCAGGGGAGCAGAGGAGCAGGGGAGCAGAGGGGAAAGAATTTGTATCAGGATTTTAGTGAAATGGTATGAAGCGATGCTTGGGTTGGGCTGCGCCTACGCGTATTTTAATCAGTGCATTGTTTGAGTTTTAGAAGCGATCGCACTTTCGGGGCGATCGCAGTACCAGTAATTGATTTCCCTAAGCAAAACATTCCCTAAACAAAACTTTCCCTGAGCAGAGTCGAAGGGAACATTCTAATTGCTCTTTGTACCAATGCCATCGCAGAGAGTGCGATCGCTCTCGCTCACATTGAGATTTGATTGCAAATAACTGCGTAGCCAATCGCAACTGTAGTTCATTAGCTTGTCGAGAGTACCAGAAATTATTAAATCCCTAAGGTGATCTGGGTACAAATTCCAGAGTTTGACGGTAGCGTCAGCACTAGCAGAAGCGATGGTCTTGCCATCAGGGCTGAATGCTATACCATAGACTTCATTGCTATGCCCGTTGAGGGTAATGATTTCCTTACCTGTAGCGACATTCCAAAGTTTGACAGTTTTGTCAGCACTAGCAGAAGCGATGGTCTTGCCATCAGGGCTGAATGCTAGCTTCCAGACCACTAAGCTATGCCCGTTGAGGGTAATGATTTCCTCACCTGTAAACGCATTCCAGAGTTTGACAGTTTTGTCACCACTAGCAGAAGCGATAATCTTGCCATCGGGACTGAATGCAACTCCCCAGACCACTAATCTATGCCCCTTGAGGGTAGTGATTTCATTACCTGTAGACGCATTCCAGAGTTTCACGGTTGTGTCACCACTAGCAGAAGCGATAATCTTGCCATCGGGACTAAATTTTACGTCCCAGGCTGCACTGCTATGCCCGCTGAGGGTGATGATTTCCTTGCCTGTATCTGTATTCCAGAGTTTTAAGGTAGCGTCAGCACTAGCAGAAGCGATGGTATTACCATCAGGGCTGAATGCTACGCCCCAGATACCAGAGCGATGCCCGTTGAGGGTAGTGATTTCCTTACCTGTATCTGCATTCCAAAGTTTCACAATATTTTCAGCACCAGCAGAAGCGATGGTCTTGCCATCGGGGCTGAATACTACACTCCAGACTTCAGCGCTATGCCCGATGAGGGTGATGATTTCCTTGCCTGTATCTGTATTCCAGAGTTTTACAGTATTGTCACTACTAGCAGAAGCGATGGTCTTGCCATCAGGGCTGAATGCTACGCCCCAGACCCAATTCCTATGCCCGTTAAGAATGCTGTTCTCCTTGTCTATAGCTGCATTCCAGAGTTTTACCGTAGTGTCACTACTAGCAGAAGTGATCGTCTTGCCATCCGGGCTAAATGCTACGCTATTGACTTGATTACTATGTCCGTTGAAGGTAGTAATTTCCTTGCCTGTAGCCGCATTCCAGAGTTTTACGGTTGTGTCAGTACTACCAGAAGCGATGGTCTTGCCATCCGGGCTGAATACTACACTCCAGACTTCACCGCTATGCCCGCTGAGGGTGATGATTTCCTTGCCTGTACTCGCATCCCACAGTTTCACGGTAGCGTCAGCACTAGCAGAAGCGATGGTCTTGCCATCCGGGCTGAATGCTACGCCCCGGACAAAATCGCTATGCCCATTGAGGGTAGTGATTTCCGTACCTGTATCTGTATTCCAGAGTTTTACCGTAGTGTCACTACTAGCAGAAGCGATCGTCTTGCCATCGGGGCTAAATGCTACACCCCGGATCGTGGAGCTATGCCCATTGAGGGTAGTGATTTCCGTACCTGTAGCTGCATTCCAGAGTTTTACTGTAGTGTCACTACTAGCAGAAGCGATCGTCTTGCCATCGGGGCTGAATGCTACGCTATTAACTTGATTACTATGCCCGTTGAAGGTAATAATTTCCTTGCCTGTAGCCACATCCCAGAGTTTCACGGTATTTTCAGCACCAGCAGAAGCAATGGTTTTGCTATCAGGGCTAAATGCTACGCCCTGGATCTTGGAGCTATGCCCCTTGAGGGTGATAATTTCCTTACCTGTAGCCGCATCCCAGAGTTTCACGGTTTTGTCCCAACTACCAGAAGCAATCATCTTGCCATCAGGACTGAATGCTACGCTATAAACTAATGTGTCATGCCCCTCTAAGTGATTCCGCTCTTGGATATTGTAAATTGCTCGCTTTAGTGCTGAAATCGCTTGATGGTTGGCCTCTTGTTCTAAATTGGCATCATTTCTCAGTGATTTACCTGAAAGTTGTCTGCCTGATTTTATAGCTGCAACTAAAGCCTCAAGTTGCCTATTAGATATTAAAGAAGCTTCAGAACTTTGGGCTAGAGCAATGACACTTTGTTGTATTGCTTCCTTTGCTTTGTTTAGAGCGTAATACCATAAGATGAAGAATATTTGATTTTGCTGTCGTGCTGCTTCAAGCTCTTCCTGTTGGCGTTCTTTCTCTTCTCGAACCAAGCGATCGCGCAATTCTCGACTCTCCTGAATGTACTCCTGCGCTATTCCATTCAACATTTGCCAATCGCCAAATCTAGTTAAATATGCTTCTACTACTGCTAATCTCTCATCTTTTCTAAGGAACCCTGGCTTTTTATCATTCCTCTCCCATTCTTGAGCTTCCGCTTCAATCTGCCGCTCAATAACTATTCCCAACTTATATTCCTCTTTCCATTCCCGCAACATTTGCCAATGGCGAATTAAGGCTTCATGGACAACATCTAAAATTACATCCTGGGAATCCGGCTCATCTGTCTTGGTAATTAATCGTGCATCTTTATCCGCTAACTTCTCACTCACCTGTTGCAACAGTTCCAAAGAATGATGGGAATTAACCAACTCGCCCAAACGCACGCGCCGCCTGACATCTGTGGTTTCTCCAATTTGCATCAATTCTAGAAAAAGCCGCCGCGCTACAGTTTTTTCTGTTGCTGAAAGACTTTCGTAAACTGCATCAGCGCGTTTTTGTAGCGTTCCTTCCACCCCGCCTAAATCCTGATAAGTTTTCAGGCTGAGAACCTCATCGCCTTGATTTCTCGATTCACGCCACAATTCTGTTAGGGTATATTGCAGCAAAGGCAAACTTCCGGGGTAATCTTCAACATCATTAATTAGTTGCTGTTCTAACCTTCCCTCTATGCCTAACCCCACCCAATCAGCCGGTTTAGTAATCGCTTCTTCAATTTCCTCACGGGTTAAGTGTTCGACGTTGATGTAAGGTTTATTAATTCTGCCCGCAAATTTGGGATATTCTCGCCATCTCGCCCGAAAATCCGATCGCATCCCAATGAAAATATAGAGGTTATCTGTACAATCAATTAATTCCCGCAAACAGTCAAAGAATTCTTGGCGCTGGCTGTCACCGCACATAGTAAAGCATTCTTCAAACTGGTCGATAATCAAGATAACTGGTGTGTTTAATGCTTTTAACTCCTCGCCAATGACATGGGTAAAATTACCCCTCCCCAACCCTCCTCTTGTAAAAGGGAGGGAGCTAGATTGTCCAGTTTCCTCCAAGGGAAGGAAATTAGATTTTCCAGTCTCTCCCCTTTCCAAGGGGGGATTAAGGGGGGTAATTTGACTTGTATCTACACCGCAGCTTGGAAAAGAAAGTGCAAAAGCTTCCTGTAAACTGTTAACAGGAGATTCTTTAGGCGTAAACGGTGTAATATAAGTCCAGCGATCGCTCCCTGGAATTTCTTGTCCTAGCTTCATCTGGTAGAGTAACCCCGCCCGTAACATAGATGATTTTCCACTACCGGAAGCACCTAATACAGCAATTAGGCGATGCTTATCTCTTACTTGTTGAATCAACTGCCCAGTTAGCGCACTCCGCCCATAAAAAACCTCAGCATCTTCCTTTGTCTCGGTAAAATACGACAGAGAACGATAAGGACACTTATCCTGAAAGCTTTTTTGCGAAAACTTAGTTGTCAGCAGAATTGCTCGTGGGGAATTCTCAATTAACGGACGCTGGACTGTATTCGGCATTTGGCTGATAATGAAATCTGCCAACTTGTGGCTATTGATGATCCCATCTGCGTCATTTTCCGGGTTCAATCCTGCAAGTAACGCTTCTGTCAACAACCCCTGCGTGTGGGGAATTTCTACTCCAGTTTCGTAAGAACGGGTTGCAGTAATAAAACAGTAGTCTTTATCTGTGGGAATAAACTTCAACAATTCACCGCTATAGCAGCAATCTAGCCAAACAACCACTCGTTTAGCCTGACTTCTTTGCAACTGCTCACCCAACCAACTTAAGGGTATACCATAAATTTCTGCTTCAGGTAAAACATCACTGGTAGCTAGAAATACTTCTTCTTTGCCCGCTACAGTTTTGCACCACCCATGTCCTGAAAAGAAGAATAATGCTGTCTCTGGGATGGGGTTAGGAGGAGGAGGATTGAAAAGATTAGCGATCGCTTCTCTTAATTCTTGCACCTTTACCGCCCCTTGGCGGTCAATTGTACTCTCTCCCTTCTGGTTTAAAGTTCTAGGTAAACACTGAGCGCGAAAAGGTCTATAACCGTATACTTCTAACTGTTGGGCAATTTTCTCTGCATCCTCTGCTGCTGCTGTTAGCGGCTTTAGAGTAGTGTACTCTGGGTAATAATTAATTCCAATAACAATAGCCGCCCATTCCGATGCCATTTTTATTACCTGACTGACTCTAATAACTTTTTGCTTAAACTGTTGGCAAAATCTGTCTACAGCATTCGTTTATGTTGTATGAAAAATTACTATAATCCAGTGCAATAAACTAAATTAATTTACACAATTAAAGGTATAATAAATCACATTATTGTTTTGTGAATTATTCTTTTTAGACAGATAAAATAAAAACTGAACATCAAATATATGCTGTAATTATCTCATTGAAATCATGTTTATACTAGTCGTAGTGAGTTTGGTATAAAAACGGATGAATACAAAGGCTGATAATACTATCATCGCTTTTCTCTTGGCGTTTCAAGACTTAAAAACCGCCCTTGGAGAACAAGAAAAACAGAATTTAAAAGAAGTTGCCAAGCAATTAGATACCCAACCCAAAGCTTGGGAAGACTATATTAAAGGACGTTTATTAGAAATAATTATCCCTAATCCTGACTTAAATAAGTCTTATCAATTTTATAAATCTCAATTAGATAATCTAGAAGAAATTCCTAATGATTTACTTCCTAGTGAAGCAGAAGTTAATAGACTAAATACTCTTGAAAAGTCTCCAATAACTAGAGGCTTTAAACCAAAAAATGAAGCTACAGGCTACGAAAGCCAACTTAATAATGTTGTAGTCATTGTTGGTAGTTCTTCTCAACCAGAAGAAACAGTTAAACAAGCGACATTTTTAGAAAAATGGAAACAATTTTTATCTCAATCCAATCAATCAAATTAGTTTTATCCTTGTGATGAGCGATTTAATATATCCTACACTCGACTTGTTTTTATATGCGTTAAAAACTTCTTTAAACACAACCGATGCAGAAACGCAAAAGAAGCAAGCAGCTTTTTTAGAACAATTACCCTCTGATACTAAATTCTACGATCCTGATATTGAAACTGAGTATTTAGAGATTACCCACCCTACTCAAATTAACTTTATTTCCTCCGATAATATTTTAGAAGGATACTATTATCCTGTTAGATTAAATGACACTTATGGCTTACAAATTGATTGTTCTATTAATAATCAAACCGAAACTCAACCAGCTAAGTCTTTTACAATCTTAAAAACTGAAATAGAACAAAAACTCAATCAAGAACTAGCAATAATTGGAAGAACCTGGTTGCTTTCTGGTTGGCTCCCAGAAAACTCGTCTCAAAATCCTGAAGATATTGCCAAAGATTGCTATTCTGCTTTACTTCAAGATAATTATTGGGAGCCAGAAAAAGGTAGTTTTTTAGGTGGAAAAGTTTTTGAAATATGGCGATCACAAAATATAAATCAGAGCCAAGAAAAAGTAACTACTCATTTAGATAATCACAAACATCATGTGATTATTGCTATTTATCCGCATCGAAAGAGCGCAGAAAAAGCTGCGGAATTTTATAAAGATTGGATGGGGTTATTTTGTTATCGAAGTAAAATTTCGTGGGCTTATTGGCAAAGTCGTTTAGTCAAAGAATCTCTGCTCAATCATTATAAACAGATTGAAGAAAATAGAAAAATTACCAATCAAAGTAATTCTCGGCAAGAAAAACAGAATATTACAACTTCTCGCAAGATTTTAAATAATATTGATAAGATTATCCAGCAATATACAATTGACTTACTTAACCTTTCTTTCCAAAAACAAATTATTGAAATTAATTTGTCTAATTATCAACTTCGCTTGGCGTTAATTAAAGAAAAAGCAGGTCAAAATAATCAGTTAGATTTCTTAGAAAAATTTAGCGAGCTAGCCGATAAAAAATATTTACCACAAATTACCAAAGATATCGAAAATATGCAGCTTGGCTTGCAACTTTTAGAAAATACAATTAACACTACTCGCAGTCGCATAGAAGTCGAAAAATCGGAACGAGAGCGTAACTTCCAAGAGCTTGTAGCTGTTGCTGGTGCTGGTATAGCAACAGTATCTCTGGTAAGAGAGACGGCAAAAAGTTGTGAAGATATTTTTAAGCAAGTTAACTTCTTTTGCAAGTATCCTTTAAGTGGCAGTCTAATACTTGGAATCATTGTTGGTTTTATGGTTTGGTGGCTGAGAAAACGAGTGCGATAAGCGTTGGCGTTTGCGAAGCGTCTCCGACAGGAGAAGCCTCTCGTAGAGAAGAGAAGTTCAAGCCTTCTCCTTGGAGATGCTAGCGCAAACAAGATACGACCCGTTTAATATTGGTATCCCTTACGCCTTAACGAAGAACCAAAACTTATTCAAGTTACTTTTGCCAATACCGATTTTCAAGCGGATAAAGATGAAGCGATCATCCCAGAAACACTTGTAGTGTATGAGGAGTTTTAACTATATGAAAGAATCTCGCCTCAAGCGAATCGATCAGTGTTGCGAGGAGGTAAAACAAGCTGTTAGGCAATTTTACACTGAAGGTATTTATCCTAGTGAAGCACCTATTTCAAAGCTATTAGCTAAACCAAGGTGTTTTCACGATAAAAAAGTTCGCACTGCTTTAAGGGCAGCGCAAAGAGAAATTTGTTTGGAAGCATAAGCTTGCCGTTGCAGCAAAGTTATGGGTAAAGTCACAACCTTGTATAGAAGTCTTTTTGCCTGTCAAATGGGGGTGGAGGGACTTGAACCCACACGACCTTTTACGGTCAACGGATTTTCATTCTTTCGCAGTTTTCACTGCTACCTGATGGCTTTAGCAAAATCAGGTTTTAAGAATTGGACTCTCCCTTTACCCTCGGCTTAACGTTAGGGTAGCTCCCGTCGGGTCTCTGCACCTTCCCTCAATTTTGGATTTTAGATTTTGAATTTTGGATTGAAGACTAATCGCAAATCTAAAATCGTAAATCTAAAATTTCTGGGCTTGGCTCAGGATTGCCATGTCTGTCACCAGATTTAGGTTTCCCTGAGTTTGAGAGCTTCCACTTGAGGGATTTCTCCTTCAAGGCTCAGTTATCTAAGTCCGTAGCGTCTACCATTCCGCCACACCCCCGCAGCTGTTTTGCAACTAGTATAACTAGTTATTCTTTAGAGGCAGCAAATACCTCCTCATCTATTCCACCATCAATTGTGTCTTTTGTCCAACTAGATTGAAAATATTTTTTCCCGATTGAGCGATCGCTTTCTAGAGTTGCAAGTTTTCCTTGTTTCCTCATAATCAATCTGGATAAGTTTTCTATCTTGTCTGACCAGAGCATTTCTTTGGTGGCAGATTTAGTATCGTAGCATAACACTACCTTTTGTCAATAGTTTCCTCAGTTTCGCTCTTCAGCCTATGATGGAAAATAGAAGCTTAAGACTTGAAAGTTTATGATTGTCGCCCTGCTGTATCTGATTTTGGCTGGAGCTTACCTTCTGGTAATCCCAATTGCTATTTTGCTGTACCTGAAGCAGCGTTGGTATGTAGCTACCTCAATCGAGCGTACCTTTATGTACTTTTTGGTGTTCTTCTTCTTTCCGGGTTTGTTGGTTCTATCGCCGTTTCTAAATTTTCGACCCCAACGGCGACAAATTGAAGTTTAACTAAATTGGTAGGTCATAACTCTCATGCGACGGATTGACGCTATTGGAATTGGCTTGGGCGTTTTTATTGCTGGCGGCTTGGCTTATATAGGATTGCAGCTAGTCGGTTTGGATAATCAGCAAGCTGGTATATGGAGCCAAGTTTTACTAGTCAGTGGGTTAGTTGGCTGGTTAGCCACCTATTTTTTCCGTGCGGTGGGACAAAAAATGACCTACCACCAACAACGGGAACAGTATGAGCAAGACTTTCTGCAAAAACGGTTAGATGAGCTTACTCCCGAAGAACTAGCACGAATTCAAGCCCAAATAGAACAAGAAGAGCAATCTCAGGTGTAAAGTTATCATTGGTCAGTTGTCTCATTTGTCATTAGTCATTTGTCCTTCACTAATGACCAGTGACTAATGACCAATGACCGATGACCACTGGCTATTAACACTTGACAAAAAATGACTGCAATTTCTGATTGCTTTGAAACCCTTAAGAAAAATGGTGAGTGCGCTCTAATTCCGTTTATTACTGCTGGCGATCCAGATTTAGAAACAACAGCAAAAGCGTTGCAGGTTCTAGATCGTAGTGGAGCCGACATTATAGAACTGGGTATACCCTATTCCGATCCTCTAGCGGATGGGCCAGTAATTCAAGCTGCTGCTACTCGCGCCTTACAAAGGGGTACGAAATTAGAGCAGGTGCTAGAAATGCTGCAAGGGATTACTCCCAAATTGCGATCGCCTATTGTCCTATTTACCTACTACAACCCAATTCTGCACCAAGGAATTGAAAAATTCCTCTCTTCAGTTGCTGCGGCTGGGGTTGCAGGATTAGTAGTACCAGATTTGCCCTTGGAAGAAGCAGCAGGTTTGCTCCAACCAGCTAGTAAGATGGGAATTGATGTAATCTTGTTGGTAGCGCCCACCAGTGATGCCCAACGCATAGAAGCGATCGCTCATTCTTCCCAAGGATTTATTTATTTAGTCAGCGTCACAGGAGTAACAGGGGTGCGATCGCAATTAGAAAATCGCGTGTCTGATTTACTCAAACAAATTCGTAGTGTCACTGATAAACCCATCGGTGTAGGCTTTGGCATCTCCGAAGCTGCCCAAGCCCGTCAGGTAAAGGAATGGGGCGCAGATGCGGCGATCGTCGGTAGTGCTTTTGTAAAACGGTTAGCAGAAGGTACTCCAGAGCAGGGACTTTCGGCGATCGCCCAATTTTGCCAAAGTCTCAAGGCTGCCATCAAGACCACCAGCACCAGTACAAATACTCCTCTTGATTAGACCAATAAAGTAGATTAAAAAAGTATAACAGCGCGGTTTTTCTATGCTTGTTTGGTAGACAATTTGACCGTTATGGTTTTGAATATTAACATCAGATATCATGATGTAAAAAAACTAGCTGATCCAGTCGCTTATAGTTTGAGTATTATGTGAAATCAAGTAGGCATAATTTATGAGTGTGAGAGTGAGTCAGTCACAAATAGTTATAATTAGGTCGCAATTGAGGAGCAAAGGCGATGAGTGAGAGTATGGCGTTTATCGGTGGGGTTGCTGTAGCTGGGCTGGCAGCTCTCGTATTGCTCAAAGGAACGAATACCCCCCTACAGCCTAACTTTGCTGTTGCTCCGCAAATGCCAGGAACTGTAGTAGCGCCGGGAATGCAGCCACAAATGTATCCTTATGGGCCTTATGGGCAACCAATGTATCCCGGTCAGGTTCAGCCACCGACTGCTCCCAATACAGACCAGCGTCTAGAGATGGAAAAGCTGAATACGCAGATGCAGTTGGAGCGTTTAAAAAACGACAATGAACAACTGAAGGCGCAAAATCAACAGCTCCAAGGTCAAGTTCAAAATTTCAATACTCAGCAGCAGTGGCAACAAGCCCAGCAGTATAACCAACAAAAAGTAACAACACTCCAGCCTCAAGGTTCTTGGTGGTCTTCACCCGTGCTTTGGGCTGTGGGAGGCGCAACTCTCACTATTGGTGGTGGTGTTGTCGTCGCTGGGGTATTAGCTTTATTCTCACCACGGCAGCGTCCAGCCCGTACTGTACAAGTGATTCACCCTTACCAAGGAAATACACCACCCTTGGTTCCAGTGCGTCGTGCTGAGTTTTTGCCTGCTTCGCGGATGGAAACAAGACGAGTTGAAGCCCCAGAGTACGACGAAATGCAGTAACAACAAAAAATATCGGACAAAGCATCTAGGTAAGAGATATACAGGGTAACACTGTTAAAATACTGCCTAGATGCTTTTTTTTGTACAGTACATGAGTGATTAATCAAGCTCAAAAAGCGCATGAAACTCAAAAAACTGGCGATGTCTTTGACGATCTGCGCTAACGCAGTATTAATTATTACAGTCTGTGCAGCTTGTCAACCTGTAGATAAAGTTGCCATTTACGAGAAAAATAATGGTAAGCAACCAGTCCAGGCAGAACTTTTAGCTAAAATTGCTGTCGGATATGCAAAATTAGGACAACAGGATAAAGCCTCGAAGTTATTAGCCCCAGCTATTCAGACTATCAAAATAAATGAGTCTATCAAAACAAGTGAGTCTTTTTACATTAGACTCAAATTATTAGAGCAGTTGGGAATTAGTTATGTAGAAATGGGACAATACGACAAAGCACTTCAAGTAGCAAAATCTCTTCAAGTATACGAGCCAATATACAGTGATATTCGGTTGAAACATATTACTACTCGCCTAACACAAGTAGGGCAATACGAAAAAGCTTTTCAAATTGCTAAATTAATATCAATAGATGGTCATAGATATATCTTTGAAGACGTTAACTTTTTATCTCAATCTAGTAGCATTGCTTCTCAATCTACAGCAATGTCTGAAGTTGCACTTAAGTATGCACAAGCAGGACAAAAGGCTCAAGCAGAACAGATATTAGTACAAGCAATTCAAAAAGCTAAAGCCAGTGATGAAATGGCTGAAATCGCACTCAAATATGTACAAATTGGGCAAAAGTCTCAAGCAGAACAGGTATTAGTACAAGCACTTCAAAAAGCTAATACCACTGATGAGATGGCTGAAATTGCACTCAAATATGCACAAGTTGGACAAAAAGCAAAGGTATTGCAAGTGCTAGCGCAAGCCTCACAAAATGCACAATATCCAAACGATATTGATAAAGTGGCTTTCAAGTATGCACAAGTTGGACAACAGGCTAAGGGAGAGCAGTTGTTAGCCCAAGCCCTTCAAAGTGTTAAAAAGGAAAAAGATGGTAAAATCAAGAATTTGGATTTGGGCTATATTGCTATTGGTTATGCAAAACTGGGGCAATGCAACCAAGCTATTGAGCTTGCCAAATCTATAAAGGACTACCCTGATTATAGAGAATTTAAAGACGGTTATATCACTCATGATGGTTTAATTATTGGCCTTAATTTACCAGATGTTTTTGTTGAAATTGCTGAGAAGTGTGCAGCAGCAGGGCGATATGAGCAAGCTTTTCAAGCGATCCAGAAAATAAAGTTCTCTGATAATAAAAGCGAAGCCTTAGGTGTAGTTGCTGTTGAATATGCAAAAAAGAGTCAATACAAGCAAGCTTTTCAAGTACTTAAAGAGAATCTTGAGTCTGACTATAACAAAGCCTTGCTTTCGTCAGAGTCTGACTTTATCAAAGCAAGGTTTTTGTTAAAGTCTCAATATATCAAAGCCTTAGCTTTGCCTAAAATTGTTGAGCAAGCTACTCAATCAGAACCACCTGCTAAAGCAGAGCAGGTATTATCTCAAGCACTTGAAGTTGCTAAAACTATTAAAAGCCATGATGATAAAGTTAAGGTGATAACTGCGATCGCTATTGGGTACACACAATTAAAAGAAAAAGATAAAAGTGAGCAATTATTAGCACAAGCCCTTAAAATCGCAGAAAAGATACATCAATAAAAAACAAATTAGTTCAACATCGATAGGTAAAGGTAATAAGATTATCTATTACTTATTACCAATAGATGCTAAAACATTATAATTAACAAACTTTGATTTCACAAACCGCTTTTAGAAGTTTCTGTAGCATTAGGACTCTCTTTAGTGGCAGGTTGCTTAGTATCGGGAAGTTTCTGTTGGGTAGTCTTTTGATTACCTTGATTTCCTAGCTGAGTTAGTGCCTGCTTTGCTAGATTTTCTGCTGCTTGTTTAAATAATGGTTCTATTTTGTTTCGCCAATATTTAGTATTGGGCAACTTTTCTGGATGGTTTCTATAATCTAAAACTTTATCCCATTTACCATCATCTATTGCTTTGTTGATTTCATTAGATAACGCCTCTGCCTTAGCCCAATCATCTTGCCACTGGGCAATCATTTTGCCCGTTTCTTGGATACCAGAAGCAGCATTTGCCGGAACCGATTTTAAAAGTGCGATCGCTCTAACTATATCTCCTGATTCATACTTCTGTCTTGCTTGTTCTATAATATTGGTACTGTTATCAGTAGGCTGCGATCGCTCTATTTTCCCAGCATCGTCAGTTGACCCCTTCAACTTTTCTGGTAATGGAGTTACAACATCCCTAGATTTTGGTTTTGCCTTGGGAGTCGGTTGAGTCGCAATCAAGCTACTATCATCTACAATCGTAGTTGCAATACCTTTTTCGCGCAGGCAAGAACCCCATTCTTGATTATTGGTTATCACATTCGAGCGTACCCAAGCCGAATCACCAGAGTTAAGTTTAACTTCTATCCAACCTCGTTTTGTCTGTTTGCCAGTCACCTCAAAACTGGTGTTATCAGCAACTGTTTGCACAACATTATCAGAATTTATCGAACTAGGTTCAGAACGAATATTAGAATTTCTGGCAACAATAGCCGAGCATTTGTTTGCTAAAGCAGTATTGTTACCTGTAAGATTAAAAGCTAAATTTTTCATTGGAGATACATTTGCTACCAAAGCAGCTGTACCACCCGCTAATAATATGCCAATTAATATTGGCCATGGGTCGAATTTGTCCGAGTCTTTACGCGTAGGTTTAGCGGGGACAGGATTTGCTGGTGCAACTGCAACAGTTTGCAATCGAGATACTTGAGGCTGGGATTTAGCAGTTTGGTAACTAGAATTTTTAGCAGATTCTTGAGGTGTGGAAAGTGCAGGTACAGGATTAATAGCTTCTTTACATGCTTGCAGTGCTTGCGTGGCGTTTAGGTAGCGGTCTTTAAAGTGATAACGCACCATTTTGGTCAACACTGCCGCTAATCGATGGTTCACGGTTACTGAATGACGCCAGATGATTTCCCCCGTTTCTGGGTCTTCCTGCAATTCTGTTGGCGATAATCCTGTTAGTGCTTGAATGGCGATAATGCCGAGGGAATAGATATCGCTGTTGGGACGGGGTTTACCTTGCCCTTGTTCAGTGGGCATATAGCCAGGAGTGCCAATAACTACTGTAGCAGAGGCTTGTCCACCTGCTATTACCAGTTGTGTACGCAGTTGTTTCACAGCCCCAAAGTCCACTAAAACTAACTTATTATCTAAGGCGCGACGGATGATATTATCTGGTTTGATATCGCGGTGAATCACGCCTTGGCGGTGGACGAATTCGAGAATTTCTAGAACTTCTTGTAATAGTTGAATTACTTCGCTTTCACTCCAGCGTTTACCAGGTATAAGTTCCTCAGCTAGGGTATGCCCTTCAATATATTCTTGTACTAAATAAAATTCTTGGTTTTCGTCAAAGTACGCCAGCAGCCTGGGTACTTGGTCATGATTGCCCAGTTTTTCTAAAGTTTCGGCTTCGCTGTTGAACAGACGTTTAGCAGTATCAAAAACTCTGGGGTCAGTTCCGGGTTTGAGGTGCTTGACAACGCAGAGAGGATTGCCGGGCCGCCTAGTATCTTGGGCAATATAGGTTTGACCAAATCCTCCCATTGCGAGGACTCGAATTACTTGGTAACGATGGTCTAGTAACTTGCCTATCATGTTCACTCCCCAGAGTTATTACCTAATTTTCTAGCTGGTAATAAATATCTCCAAATTTTCTTCAATGAAATCCGCTATCTTGAGAAAAGATTTAGATTAAAAACGCAGCTTTTTAATAAACGCAGACTGTTTATTTTTCTTTTAGTGCCCCTGTTTACTACCAATGCCACCCAAAATAACAAACTCAGTTGCATGGCAGCAGGCTGAAATCCTCATGCAACCTGCTTTCATTCGCGTTATCGACAATATCCGCAAGCAGCTTGATGAATCTTCCTGGACGGGAACTTACCACGATGTCTTGATTTGGCCGCCTAGCACCACTGATGAAATCAAAGCATTGGTGACTGAGTTGTTGCAAGCAATGGAAACTGCAACACCCCAAGAAGCAGATGAAATCAAAGAGACTCTGGCTCGTCTGCCGATGCCCCATCCAGGATATCATCTACGTTTACAGCGTCAACAGCAAGAAGCAAGTATCGATTTGTGGGAACTGTGTTATCAAGTGTGTTTTCTTGAATACAACCCAGACAAGGAAAGTGCTGATATTGATACTAGTTTAATTGATGAATTCGGTGAAGTCGATTGGCTGCGTTTAGATGCTAAGTCTAAGGAGTTAGTTAAGGAGGCGTTTGCTAAATTGCCACAGGATTAATAAATATAGCAAGGGACTGGGGACTGGGGATTGGGGACTGGGTGAAAAGTCTTTTTGTGTCTAAGTTTTATCATCTGTTGATGTCCTAATCACCTTAGCTGAAAATTCTGAGGCTATACGAACATAGCCCACCTGTATGGGTTGATGAGTTAATGCGATCGCTTTTTCAACCTATCTGGAATGTGGAGAGTGATGCTCCGAGAAATTTTAGTGGTCAATCTGATTAGTGAGGTCGATTTTCTCGCCCGTGATAGATGCGTAAAATTACAACATCATCCTCAATAATCACGTAGTGAATTATAAAGCCGTATTTCCCAAAAGAAACTACAAGTTTTCGCAATCCTGCTATTTCATCGACAATCGCACCTCGACGGGGATTCTCCTATAGACTTCTCACCCGAAGAGACAATTGCTTGTACTGCCCGTGCTACTGCATCAGCATTATTAAGTTTGATAAAATCGTAATGACGATTTAAGTCATCAATCGCCGTTTGCGTCCAAACTATCTGGGACATGGACGTTCTTTATCGGTCTATCAAGAGTCTGCCCATTCACGCACACGCTCATGTGCTATTCCTGCGCCTGTCCTACGGTATGCTTCTAGAGCTTTACGGCTTTGCTCAATCATTTGGGCTTGGGTCAGTGGCTGAAAATTTAATGTTTTATCTATTTCACCGTAATCAAAGATTTCTTCTATACTTTGAGTAGATTCATAACTGAGTAACTGCTCAAAATCTTCTAAGTCTCCATCAGTTACAGTCAACCATGTTTTGAGCAGACTTTTTACCTGTTCCCCTGGCAATGCCTCAAGATGCTCTAAAATTTGCTGTTTAATATTGTTGGCTGTCATAAGTATGAGATTTTTAGCGCGATTTCATTAAAATTCCACGTTTCACCAGCATATCTAATTTTAACTTGTTGGTCTGACGGTGAACCTTACTGGAATGGATATTTAGGGAACTAGATGGTTGATCTTAGCTTTGCTCTATTAATCTGAATCTTAAAAGTTTCCTTAATTCCGCAGATAAAAATTGTAATGCTATGAATTGATATGTCTTTTATCGATGAAATTAATCCTGTTAACGCATTGATTGTGGGAGCCAGCCAAGGTATTGGTTTGGGTTTTGTAAAAAAATTGCTACAAGATGACAGAATAGCCAAAGTTTATGTAACTTCTCGTCAACCGGAATCAGCCTCCGATTTAATCGCTCTTACAAGCGAACATTTTGAGCGATTAATTTGTTTAAAAATGGATATTACTGACGAATTGCAGATTGTTGAAGCTGTTCAAAAAATACGTACTCAAGTTAACAAACTGCATTTGGTAGTCAACTGTGTAGGACTGTTGCATGAAGATACTTTGCAACCTGAAAAAAGCTTAAGACAGATAAATTCAGAAAATTTGCTGCGTTACTTTCAAATAAATAGTATCGGTTCTGTCTTACTGGCTAAACATCTATTGCCTTTGTTTCGTCATGGAGAACGCAACGTGTTTGCCACTATTTCTGCTAAATTAGGCAGTATTGGCGATAACCAACTTGGTGGATGGTATGGCTATCGCGCCTCTAAAGCAGCACTCAATATGTTGATGCGAACTGCGGCAATTGAGTATAAAAGAAGTTGTCCTAAAACATTAATAGTGACATTGCATCCTGGTACAACTGATACGAACCTTTCTCGTCCTTTCCAGGGAAATGTACCTGCGGAAAAGTTATTCTCAGTGGAACGCACCGTTACCCAATTACTGACTGTCATCGAACAGCTTCAAGAAGGCGATAGTGGACAGTTTTTCTCATGGGATGGGAGCAGATTGCCTTGGTAACTGCGTTACGCTGAAGAAGCGTGAAATTTACGTTACTTGTAACCATCTATGAAGTTTTTTGTGCCAGCAGCTAAGGATGATATTAAAGCAGAGCAGGTATATAGTGCTTTTGCTCGGTCTGTCAAAGCACCAATAACCGAAAAGCGTATTTGGAAGTTACAGTGGCGTGATAACGAAATTGATATGGAATGCGAGGTAGGTAAACCCTTACCATCCTCTTATGAAACGGGGAAAGAGCTAGTTATGGCAATCTTTGAATGCGAAAACCTTTATAAGATTTGTACTCTCAGCCGTGGAGGAGTAAAGGGAGAGCCTATCTTGGCTGGAAAAAACTCTCAATCTTTAGCAACGTATTTTTCAGAATCTTATTAATTTTACGTCTATGCATCATTTTCTGAGTTTTACCTTGTGGAGTAATTCATCTTTAATGCGGTTGAGAATTGAAGTTTCATCTAGGTTTGCCAAAATCCGATTAATCACTGCTTTTGGCCCATCAGGCCCCCAATTCGCACCGTTGGCTAAATAAACTTTGGTAACTTGTCCAATCCCGTAAGAAGAAACACCAGCTACTCCCGCTTGCGTAATTGCTACGGATATATAAGGGCCAAGGGCAGCACCTGCGGTAGCTGTTGCAGAGATACCAAGTAAAGTTTTTAATCCACTCAAGCCCAAATTTGCCAACAGTTCACTAGCACCAATTCCGCCCATACTCAGGGCGATTTTTTGTAGCAATTGTACAGCCCCGGCTTCAGTCATAGAGAAGCCATAGAGTTTAGATAAACCCAAAATCAGAGCAATATCAATTACCACACTACTCAGAATATCTACCACAGTTACGGGATTAAGTGCGATCGCTAATGCTTTAGTCATTACAGCCTTCCAAATCAACTCATTAGCGTTCACTTCCCGAATCATCAGTTTTCGTTCTATCAACTGCTCATTTACGATATCGGCATAAAGCATGGTATTGAGGGCAACCAAAGCTTTACCCTCACGGTGCAGAATCTCCAAGATTTTCAGCTTGAGTTCCTCAATTTGGGCATTACCTGTACGCAACTGTATGCCCCTAGTACCATCAGGGCGATGAATCGCCGTCTTTACCAATGGCGATGCCGCAGCCATGACAATTTCCAAGGGTGTAAGTAATTCCCGCACCCTTTCATCCCGGATTTTGTGATAAATTGCCATCCGGTCTGCTTCTGGATACTGGTCTACTTTGTTAAATACTAGAATGATCGGTTTACCTGCTTCCCGCAACTGAGAAAGGGCAGCGTATTCTAGCTTTGTCATGTCGCCAGAAATCACAAACAAAATCAAATCCGCTTGTTTAGCAATCTGTTCAGCTAACGCAGCACGAGTTGCACCATCTACTTCGTCTAACCCAGGAGTGTCAATTAATTCCACCTGGGATTGACCTACACCAGGGAGAGTAACTCGCAAAGCATGTTCAGTTTCCCCAATCGCTTCCTCACTAATGCTCCAATTAACTCTTTGTGCTGCACGAGTGACACCATGCAACGGCCCAGTTTCAAATACTGTTTGCCCAACCAAAGCATTGAGTAGAGAAGATTTACCACGTCCCACCATGCCAAAAGCGGCAATCTGTAACACCATGCGGTCTAATTTCCCTAACATGGTTTCCAAATCAGTAAGTTCTGTCTCCAATCCGATTTTTTCTTGGGGGGTGAGGTCGAGATTGGCTACCAAGTTTCGCAGCGCCGTTTGTGCTTGTTTATAGTTCAGTTCCGTCTGAATGTCTTCAAAACTGAAAATGGCACTATCCAGTTCTTCCTCCCAACTGAGAGAATTTACGTCAGTGTTAGCGGAATCGCTTTGATGAGGTTCAGGCATGGGTAGTGTTGAAGTCATAATTAATTTTAGATTTTAGATTTTAGATTTTAGATTTTAAATTTTAGATACACCCCCTTTACTATCCTAGTTATTTTTAGGAGCGGTTTGGCGAGATGAGGGGGATGTAGCTTTAGCTTCCCGCAGGGTGGGAGATGAGGGACAAGAATTAATAACCAATGCCCAATGCCCAATTCCCAATGCCCAATGCCTAATGACTAACAAAAAGTCATAAACTGAAAAATGCAATCTAAATAACTCGTTAGGATCTGGACTAAATTAACTGTGCGGAAAATTGTTATTGCTGGCAACTGGAAAATGTACAAAACTCAGGCAGAGACCCAGGAGTTTTTACAAGGATTTCTGCCCCACTTAGAAGAAGCCCCCCAAGGGCGAGAAGTGATATTGTGCCCTCCGTTCACTGATTTAAGTGTTTTGTCTAAGAGTTTGCACGGTAGCCTCATCCAACTAGGGGCACAAAATGTCCACTGGGAAGAATATGGAGCCTACACGGGTGAAATTTCTGCCCCAATGTTGACAGAACTTGGTGTGCGCTTTGTGATTGTCGGTCATAGCGAACGACGGCAATACTTTTGTGAAACGGACGCAACCGTTAATCTACGCCTCCGAACTGCTCAAAGATTTGGTTTGACGCCAATTCTCTGTGTTGGCGAAACTAAACAACAACGAGATGCAGGAGAAACTGAATCACTGATTTCTCTCCAACTCGACAAAGGCTTGGTAGATATTGATCAGGATAACTTGGTGATTGCCTATGAACCAATTTGGGCAATTGGTACTGGTGACACTTGTGAAGTAACGGAGGCGAATCGGATAATTGGCTTAATTCGTAGCCAGTTGAGTAATCCAAATGTATCAATTCAATATGGTGGCTCAGTTAAGCCGAACAATATTGATGAGATCATGGCTCAACCAGAAATTGATGGTGTTTTAGTCGGAGGAGCAAGTTTGGAAGCTGAAAGTTTCGCTCGAATTGTAAATTTTCAGTCGCTGTAATGTGCTTTCTTCTCGTTCCCATGCTCTGCATGGGAATGCTTAATGTAGATTTATGTCAAGCAACTTGATAATTCGAGGACGCTGTTTCGAGTGGGGACAGCGCACCTATTTGATGGGAATTTTGAATGTAACGCCTGATAGCTTTAGTGATGGGGGTGAGTTTAACACTACCTCTGCCGCTTTAGTACAAGCGCAAGCACTGGTGGCTGCTGGTGCTGACATTATCGATGTGGGCGGCCAATCAACTCGACCAGGGGCAAAGCAAATAACTCTGGCACAGGAACTTGACCGCGTGTTATCGGTGTTACGGGTGCTAAGACCAGAAATTTCAATCCCGATTTCTGTAGATACTACCCGTGCTGCTGTAGCCAAAGCATCTGTAGAAGCTGGAGCGGATATTATTAATGATATTTCTGGCGGCACTTTTGACTCAGAAATGTTACCAACAGTTGCAGAGTTAGGTGTGCCGATTATTTTAATGCATATCCGGGGAACACCACAGACAATGCAGCAACAGACTGATTATCAAGATTTGCTCGGAGAAATTTATAGTTTTTTAGATCGGCAAATTGAGGTAGCAACTGCTGCGGGCATTGACCGGGATAAAATTATTATTGATCCTGGTATTGGTTTTGCTAAGAACCATGAGCAAAATTTAGAAATTTTTCGCCGATTGCGATCGCTCTCACCACTCAACTGTCCTATCTTAGTAGGAGCATCCCGTAAAAGTTTTATTGGTCGCATTTTAAATCAACCAGATCCCAAAGCACGAATTTGGGGAACGGCAGCAGCTTGTTGTGCTGCTATTTTTAATGGCGCTGATATCCTCCGAGTTCACGATGTTCAAGAAATGCGTGATGTCTCATTAGTAGCCGATGCTCTACTGAGAAAAGCCGCACAAGCTAATTGTTAAGTATTACCGTTTTCGTGTTTTTTGCCGTTACCTTCTGGATTTTCTGGGTGGGCTATTAACTCCTGAAACATTTCACTTGAGTTTGCTGGGTCTACAAAGACAATTTTGGCATTAGTGCTCTCACCAAGTTTTTGGCTAGCATCTACGTAATCTTGAGCTACAAGATACCGCAGAATGTCCCTACTATCTGGATTGGAACGGAGAGCTTGAGAAATTATTTGCACTGAAGCCATAGTTCCTTCTGCTTTTTTAATTGCAGCTTCCTTTTCCCCCTCTGCTTCAGTAATCAGCGCCCGTTTTTTGATTTCAGCAGCTTGCTGCTCTTCTCTCGACTTGCGTACACTCTCAGGTAGAGTAATTCTCTGAAGGTCTAATCGGAGAATCTCAACTCCCCAATCTCCCGTTACCTCATTCAACTGGTCTATGATAGCTGAGTGCATCTCCGCTCTGGAGACATTAGTCTGCTCCAGAGTGTTCTGGGCAATGATTTCGCGGAGCGTGGTTGTAGTCACCTGTGTCAGTGCCCCTTGTAGATCCTCAATAGCATAAAAGCTTTTCTCAATATCTCTAATGCGCCAGTAGACAATAGCATCTACTTCTACATAAATATTATCTTGGGTGATCACATTCTGAGGTTTGATGTCTAAAAACTGCTCTCGTGTAGTATCTTCCATCACAATCTGATCTACCAAGGGAACAATAAAGTTCAGCCCAGGTTTAAGTTTCCGATGATACTGCCCCAGGCGTTCGACTAGGGCTTCATTACCTTGATTAATCAGTTTTGCAGAACCTAAGGCATAACCTATAAGCACTAAAACTATAAAAATGATTGGCTCCATATATACTCCGATTCAGCTTTTGGGAGAATTTAGTGTCAAAGATATGCTAATAGCTTGTCATATCTTTGAGTTTAATGTTTTGAATCTGTAATTTTATGAACATGGCTGCTGGTGTTCATATTCTGTAAGTAGGCTGTTTTGCGGAATGCGTAGAAGCTCTGCTTCTTGTCGTCAGACATCGCTATTAAAGCACCTTGATAAAATGCTGGCAAGGACTACTTTATCTAATCAACATTACCTGTACTGACATCTTCAGACAGCTTGGATCACAATTCAGTATATTTACTTAGGCTAAGTAATTATAGTAAAATTTATAAAAGTTTTTAAAACTTTAGCATAATCTGATTAAAATTAGCTTTAGCCATTAAAAATATAAAAAGATTATAGGCAGATTGTTAATCAGACTTATATGTTTAATTTTACTGTTTATAGGCTTATAGTTTTTAATCAAAAAATCATAATTTTTAGCAATTAATAGATACCTTTTTTCAGCAGACTACCAGCTATTATTTAGATATTAGCAATTATGATAGGTGTGTTTATATTAGTGTTTTTTCGTAGAGAAGCTAGTAATTTTGGATGGGTTTTATTAGGATTAGCATAATACTAGTTTTATTCAATAGTAGAGTAATTTTCAGAATCAACTAGCATTTAAAGTTTATTTATTATTTTCGTCACATTAAAAGTATCATATAAATTATTTAATGAGGGTGGATTAACTTTAAAAATCTGTATGAATCATCATATTTTACTAAATTTATTGTTAGACATTAATTTAATATTAGCTAGTTAATATTACAGTAATAAAAATTTAATATTATAATTTTCCCATCATCTTTATTGAATCTGAAAGTGCATTATGACACTTAGATTAGCATTTAGTTAAGTACCAATTTCACGACGTAGAAGTACACATAACCCTCTTCAAGGGGATGAATAGCCTTTTAATGATGATTTTAGGTTAGGGGGGTTTTACTAAGGTTGGGGGTAATATTAGAATGGAAACTATTGATGATGAGGAACAGGCAAGAATGACCCAGGTGGTTCTAGGAGAGAACGAAGGAATAGACTCAGCTTTGCGTCGGTTTAAACGTCAGGTTTCCAAAGCTGGGATATTAGCTGATGTGAAATATCATCGGCACTTTGAAACACCGATAGAGAAGCGCAAACGTAAGGCAGTGGCAGCTAGACGCACAAGACGTTTTAAATAAATCTATTTGATGTGATACTGGCGTTGCTTGAGGTTATGACCTAAAACAGGCAACAGCATGTAGTCCTAGCCCGTCGTAGACATCGCCATTATTCTTACAAAATTTAAGCAAACTATGCCGCACCTCAAATTAGGGTGTAGATAAGTCACTTAGTTCTATGTACAGAAGGCGTTAAGGGGTTTATTTCAGTTAGATAGAACAAGCTAAAATCGCTGCCCATCAACTAAAATAAGCGTCTTTGCCAAACTTACAAGGCAGTATTCATCCAACCCTAAGACTCAGAATTATTAATGGTGCGGCTATTACAAATATTCATCGCCTTTTCTACTCCCTGCTTGAGGCTTAGTTCAATACACTCAACCACGAACTGAAGTACAAGAGACATCTGCTGATTTTCTGCTGCCGAAAATCGCCCCAGCACATGAGAAACAGCATCAGAATCATCGTTGTTAGCTGCACCTTTGGGTTTACCAATACCGATTCGCAAACGGGGAAAGTTTTGGGTACTAAGATGTGCGATCGCACTTTTCATACCGTTATGTCCCCCAGCCGAACCAGATAACCGCAAACGAGTTTTTCCCAAAGGCAAATCCATATCGTCATAAATCACCAGCACTGATTCAGGCGGCAATTTATACCAACTAGTTACCGCTTGTATTGCTTGTCCTGAGCGATTCATATAAGTTAACGGCTTGAGCAAGCGAATCTTACCTCCACCTGGGGCCACACCCTCGCCATACTCACCCTGAAACTTGCGGTTTTCTGCTAAGGAAATGCGCCAAGAACGCGAAAGAGTTTCTACAGCAGCAAAGCCGATATTATGGCGTGTTTGGTCGTACTTGCTTTCTGGATTCCCCAACCCGACAATTAGCTGGGGAATCACTAAAGCTGGTTGCTTAACAGCTTCTGTCATTTTGCCTACAGTCAATTGATATGCAGCACTCTCATAGTACAGAGCGGCAAAAATAAACCTATCATTTCATTACAGCCAAAAAGTCCAGAATTAAAGCCTTTTAACTTTTGACTTTTGACTTTTGACTTTTAACTTCCGCCTTGCGGTACTAGCTAGGTTGGGAAGAATTAGTGGTATCCTGCTCAGATTTAGCAGGGTAGATTTGCTTAGGTTCCAATTCAGCAGTAGTCTTGACAGCTTCTTCTAACTGTTCTGCTTCTTTTTGAAACTCGTTTTGAAAATCTTTGGAAGCTTCTTGGAAACTACGAATAGTTTTACCTACACTCCGACCAATCTCTGGCAGCTTCTTTGGGCCAAAGATTAACAGCGCTACTATCATAATTACAGCCATTTCCGGCAGACCAATACCAAATATATTCATTTTTGTCTCCTGTAAACTCTAAAACCACTACATAGACTCACATATTTATGTAGTCTACTCAATAATCGCCTATCATAGAAAGCGATTGCCCCACGAGGGAGTGATGCCTTATGTCTCTGACAATCAAAGACTTAGAACAATTACAGTTTTGAATATATTAGGTCATGCCTCGCAAACTAGGGCGTGTTACTGGTTATAGTGCTGGCTTTATTTTGCCCAGCATTGAAAGTAATAAATTTTTAACTGTTAAGTGAGAAGTTATTATTAGCGCTTCTACTCTAATGTATTAAACCAAGTTTCTAAATCTGCGATCGCCTGAAAATCTAACAAAGCTTCACCAAGATTTTCTAATTGCTCTAAGTCGAGGGTTTCAATTCGCTCACGCACCTCTTGAGGTAATTCTCCCACGCGCCGAGTTAGTTGACGAACAATGAGCGATCGTTCGCGCTGTTCTCCTCGCTGTTCTCCTTCAGCGAGAATCTCTTGATAAATCACTGATTCGCGCATCATACCCTCCCGAAACAAATTTCTAATCAAGTCTTTTTCGTATTTTAACCCGGCTAAGATTTGAGTGTAGGCCGAAATTTCTAGTCGTTCTCTTTGCTCAAGTTGATTTACTCGTTCTAGCACTTGTTGCAACAAGGCTTGGGGTTGGGTGGTTGCTGTTAGTGGTGCTAAGGGTAACAAAGCCTGGTTGTTGAGAAATAGTTCGGGATTTTCTTCTCATAAGCAAATTACGCGATATTCGTGACGGGTAGTTTCGACATTGAAGACAGTTTCAATCACTGTCCCTGGTGTAGGAGGAAGCAATAATACGACAACTTGAGTGATTGGTAAACGATACAACCGATACAACCTTACCCAATAATCAAGCATCCGCAGGGGTAGGGGTGGTGTAGATTCGAGCTTGGTTTGAAATTCTAGGTGGAGAATGCGTTCTTGAAGTTGTAGGAATGTGACGTAATCAGCACGAATTAGTTCAATACTCAATTCAGTTTTGAGGACTGTGACACCAGTTTGCGGTGTACCTAATACCCAACTGGCAAACGTGGCAGGATGCTTTTCGGACAAAAGTTTGCAGAGGTTGTCAAAGGACATGAATGACCAACATAAAGAGACTTGCAAAAAATAAATTATCTCAAATTATTTCTACTAGGGGCGCAAGACCTTGCCCAGTAGCAAATCGCAATTCATAAAAAAACCCGGAAGAACCGGGTGTAACATAACTTGTTATCCAAACTTGATAGCTGTGTATGCTTTAGCGTCCTAAACTCCGCCAATCGACTACTACATCCTCAACCAACAGTGTTCTATTGTAAAGTTGCAGAATAATTAGCAGAAACACAAAAAATAGCCCTATAAAAACAGCCATCACAGGGGTAGTACCCCAACCTGGAGCCACTTTCCCATACTCAGAGTTCAGTGGTTTCAGGATATCTCCCAACCTAGTCCTTTGTGCCATAGTTCACCTAATATTACTTGCCAAAGCTTTTTTTAATCTTCTGTAATATTCTATAAGAATAGCACTCATCATCTATTCCTCAATTATGGAACCCGCAATAGTTCTTAGCATTTCTGTGGCTGCCGTGGTAATTGCCATCACGGGAATTTCGATTTATACCTCCTTTGGCCCTCCTAGCAAGCAATTGAACGATCCGTTTGATGACCACGAAGACTAAAAGAGTCATTTGTCATTTGTCATTTGTCAATGGTTTGTGGAAAACCACAATTGACCACTGACATAGTACTAGTTGCTTACTCTAGCTTGGGATTAATCGCTGGTATTACCTTGAAACTGGCGATTTTCCAAGGCTGTATCGTCAATATTTGTTGCTCAGATGAGAATTCAGTAGTAGAGGAACGCTCTAACAAGTCTACTGTATCTCCTAGATTTAACCCTAAATCGCTTTGCAAAGATAACTCGGCTGTTTCTCCGTGACATTCATAACACCGCAGAATTAACTGCTGTGGGTCATCCTCAGATGGCTTGAAGGCCATCAAGATTAAATTTTCAGCTGATAAATCTAGGAAACTCACCCCCAACCCCTCTTTGCTAGCTGAGAGGGGAGAATTTTTATCTAAGTTTTGATTAACGGGATTCAATATCACTTGTAAGGGTATATTCAATTCATAGCCACGGCGTACTGTATGGGCTGATTCCCAGCTACCAACATGGGGATACAAAGTATATGTGAACTCGTGAAAACCTCTATCAGCCTCTGAGTCTGGCCAATTAGGACTGCGTAGGAGTGTTAAGCGGAGTTGATTTGGTTTGCTGTCGTAACCGTATTTACAATCATTCAGCAAACTAACACCACAACAATTTTGGATTGTGTCTTCTGTTGTTAAATCAGCCCAACGTAAGGCGGGGACTTCCCATTTTGCTTGTTCTGCCGGGGTTTGCGGTTTAGTTGGACGGCGAATAGCGCCACAGGGAATTTCATAAGTAGCAAAGCCTGCTTCAATATTCAAAGGAAAAGCAGCTTTTACTAATACATGATTTTCTTGCCAGTTGACAGTAGTAGCTATTTTCAGCAGAGGTGAATTAGCTTGCAGAATATAGTCTTGGCAAAATTCCGATTCACCCAACTGACGCACCACGCGCACACGACTTTGCACTGGCCCTTGTTCTAACCACTGAATAGATAGAAGATTTGTTGAGGGTAAGGGATGTTGAGCGTAATTGGGGTCTATATTCCAAGCATCCCAATATTGACCACTGTCTTTAAAAGCTTGTAGTTGATTCCCTGCCCCACTCAAAACTTCTCGTTGATAAGTTTTGTCAAAAACACTTGATAAATCTCCAGTATCAGGGTCTATAACAACTCGTAAGAATTCATTTTCTAAAATCCAGTCTGGGAGGAGTGGGGGAGATGAGGGAGATAAGGGAGATAAGGGAGATGAGGGGGAAAGCCAAAATATACGGTAGCCTATGGGTGGAATTTCGATAGCGAGAAATTGTAGGATTGATGGTTCAGATAATTGGGAGACAAGCTGGTTTCCAGAAGCATCGTAAATCTGCCATTCCTGGGTAGTGGTTGGTGGCGTGGGTAAGGGTACAGACACTACTTCAGAGCGTTGCCAATTGAGAGAATTGAAAACGAAAATAGACAAACTATCGGGTTTTGGCGGTTCTGATAGGGTAATGTAAGATGCGATCGCTAAAAGTGATTCCTGTAATATCTTCGTTCCCATTTGTTCCACTTTCTGCCATTCGGGCAACGCATCCGTGTAAACTTGGGTAATTGAAGAACCAGGTAAAATATCGTGAAACTGTTGAAATAACACCAGTTTCCAAGCTGCTTCGATTTCTGCTTTAGGATATGTCACACCACAGCTTACGGTTGCCAAAGTAGCAAATAGTTCAGCTTCATACAATAAATTTTCACAACGACGATTCCAGCGTTTTTGGTCTGCGTGTGTAGTGTAGCAACCGCGATGGAATTCGAGGTATAGTTCGTCATTCCAGGTGGGGAAAGGAGGAGAGGCAGGGGAGGCAGGGGAGGCAGGGGAAGCAGAGGAAGCAGAGGGAGAATAACTCCTGAATTCTGACTCCTGAATTCTGACTCCTGATTTGATTTGTTGTAAATATTTTTCAGCCGTTGTAAATTCTAAGTCTGGGAAGAAAGGGGACTTTTGCCAACGTTGGGCGGTTTCTAACATATCACGGGTGGGGCCGCCGCCGTGGTCGCCGACACCGGGAAGCCAGAGGGATTGTGCTAAACCAGTCTGGGATTGCCATTCAAGAGCGTAGGATGCCATTTTAACTGGGTCTATAGCTTCACCGATGGGTGCAGACATCAAACTAAAGACTTCGCTACCGTCAGGCGATCGCCACCAAAAAGCCCCATAATCAAATTTAGTAGTATCATTCCACCGCAACTTCTGAGTAACAAAATACTCAATTCCGGCATTAGCGAAAAACTGCGGTAAAGTGGCACAAAAACCAAAAGAATCTGGAACCCATACCACAGTTGAAAGCTTACCAAATTTTTCTTGAATGTAACGCTGACCATACAATAGCTGACGGACTATTGATTCACCTGCAATTATGTTGAGTTCCGGTTCCACCCATATTCCGCCGACAACTTCCCAACGTCCAGCAACTACCTGTGCTTGAATTGCCCTGAATAAATCCGGGCGATGTTCTTCAATCCAGGCATAAAGTGCAGGAGTCGAATGACAAAAAATTAACTCAGGAAAATCTGCTTGTAACTTCAAAACTGATTCAAAAGTGTTTTGCGCCGCATTCCAAGTTTCACTCACAGGCCATAGCCATGCTAAATCTAAATGAGCATGACCCAACAAGAAAATTTTGGATTTTTGATCCCCCCAAACGCCGATGTCAGATTGAATTAAATTTTGACGTAGAGACAAAAACGACTTTACGAACTCTCCCTTTTCTTCCTCCGTGTCCTTGGCGTCTTGGCGGTTCGTAACCTCCCCCACCATCGCCGCCAAAACATCCAACCTCTCCGGCGCAAACTTTTCCAAATAAAGTTGCACCACAGCCAACTCATCAGCCACAAACCCCGGATCGGGATTATTATCAACAGTAGACTCATAAACTAGGAGCGATCGCACTAAAGCACCATCACAATGCCCCGGACTCACTAACCGCAAAGCCACAATAAACTCTTCCCCAGGCGTTACCCCTCGACTGAGAAGCACTCTAGGCGAACAATCAAATAAATCACCCTCCAGCACTAACTCCCCATTTACATAAATCTCAGCAGAATCCGCCCACCAAACCAGCGCCAGCCGCAAAGATAACCCAGCTAAGGGATAGCCCTGTAAATCTTGGGGAACCACCAATCTTTGCACTAGCCATAACACTTTTTTCTTGCCTGTCCAAGCAATATGTTCTTTAGCATTCAACTGGACAGGTTGCCAATGAGACAAATCAGCAGCTACAACATCAGTAATAATCAGGTCAGATTCCTGGTATAGCCAAGTAGACTGAAGATTAACTTGACAAAAAGAGCGCAGTTGCTCAATTGCTTGTGAGATGATTTTGGTCTGGGATTGAGAGACAGTCGGGGTCATATATTCGCTAAGATGAGGTGTTGGTCGTTTTTATTGTTTGGCGCGAGTCTCACAACTTATACAAGACTTGAACTAAAAAATTACTACTATGTCTTCTGGTTCCTCTGGGCGTTATCAAAGCAGACTATTTAACTTTGTCCACCAGCAATCTCGGCGGGTGACACAACAGTGGGAACACACCTTCCGGCATTTGCAAGTTGCTACTAAGTGGGGTGTGGAGGCACTACTTTACCCAGTGTATCTACTGTTTCAGTCATCTGAATCATCTGGGAAAACGCTACAGACCAAAGAACCACAAACTAGACTAAAGTTACAACCAAATGATACCGGTTTCCAACCCAAAATTCCAAATGTTGATAGTCCCATTCAACATGTACTAGAGGCAGTCAATTATCTGTCATCTAATGAAGCTGCTTCTAATCCTGCAAAAACAGTTGAATTTTTCAAACCTTTGGCTTTCTTGGGAGTTTTACGGCTAAAATTTGCTAAAAAGTATACAAATAATCCTAATCTTACTCAATTATCAAATATTACTGATAATCAGAGCGGAAGTCTCAACCCTTTACAGCTAGAAAATGCTCTCCATCAGCAGCTTGCAGTAGTGCGGGGAATTGCCACAAATTTGATAGATCGTAGTTTAGTACTTGTTACTGCCGACAATGAAATTCTAGATATTTTGACACCCCAGCAACAGGCAATACTAGAAGACCGCATTATTAACGAAATTGCTAATTATTGGAAGTCTTGGCGGTTGATTATAGCTAAAAAAGAAACGGAACTATTACCACAAATTGACCATTTATTAGCAAAACTCACTGATGGAAATATAGCTAAAAATTCAGTTTTAGCTGAAGGGGTACCAAAAGATTTACTTAATACAGATAAATTATTAGCATTTCTAGATATAGCTTTTGCTAAATTGGAATCAAATGCTTTAGTACCTGTACAAGAACGTAGTCAAAAAGTTGTTCAAGTTGCCCAAAGTCAGTTAAATATATTTCTTTATGGCAAAGAGCAATTAGCTGCTAAAGGAGAAATTACAGCCAATGCTGACAGTTTAGAAACTCATAGGCTGAATGTTCAGGCTTTAATTGAGGCAGCGCTTAATTACTTTTTTGGTGTTGGGAATAGAAAAACACTTGAGTCAACAACTAGCGATGAGAAATTGCCAGGTAAACTATTATCATCACGTAGAAAGTCTTTGTCCAAAAGCTCTCAGTTGGAAAACCAAGATTTAACAGGTAATCCTTGGCTAACATGGAATGATCTATTTGGCGACACCGAAACCATCGCCCAAAAACCAGTTGCACTTTCTAGAGAGACAAATCCTGCTTTAGCCTCAATATCAGCAGGACATTTTCCACAAAATAATTTAACTATAAGGCAACCTAAAGTTGGATCTGGTTTGGTGCGAAGAAGTAAAAAAACATCTGGAAAAGTTGCCTCTACAAAACAAACCAGAACTAGTATTTCCCAATCTAAAAACGAGAGTCAGAAGGGGGAAATTTTACACCAGCATTTTCACCAAAGCACTCAAGTTGAGGCGCAGCCAGACTGGATAGAAACTAAAGCAACTTCAATAGGTTACGAAAAGCACCCCTTAGAGCAACTTTTAGAATGGGTTGATTATATTATGCTCTGGCTAGAAGAGAGATTTGTAAGGATTTTTCAGTCGTTACGGCAACTATGGCAGGGTAAATAATTCGTAATTCGTAGTTAAGATTTGTTAGATTTCATCTGGGCTTACAGGTTTACATCTTGTAGCCGGATTTTGGATTATTTGCATAAATTGGTAGATATTTTTTTTAAAACTATTATAATATTTATAATCTTCCAATTAAAGAATAATTTAGATTATCTATAATGTTATTGGTGGTTGTCTAAGTGAAAATTATTGTTTACTGTAAATATTTCAATTTCAAAAATCCACTAGATAAACCGAAAATTGAGACATTTGTAGTGAATGTGCCTCAAGTTCCTAAAATAGGTGAAACAATTGTAGTCGAAAGAATTTCACCCCGAAAAGAGTTTGTAATTATTTTTGAATATATTGTGACAGCAGTGCAATTTAACGCTTCTAGAGAATCGGCTGACTCAGCAGATGCTCAGGTAAATGCGTTTTTAAATCACTGTTGGGAGGGAACATCAAATTTCAAAGTTACAAACTTTTTAGAGCAATAAACCCTTACCACAACATGTAATTGAGGAAATAACGTATAATTTGGCTCCTGTTGGTTAATAATTAGTTGACATGTTAATAGCTTGCTGGGAGAATATCTAAAAAACTAACCAGATGATTGACCATAGCGATCGCATCGTGTCTCGTAGAGAAGGCAGATTTCAAGGTGTTGGAGGACTTGAACTGTATTACCAAAGCTGGTATCCAGAGGGTAAAGCACGGGCAATATTAGCCATTGTGCATGGACTTGGAGGACACAGCGATCGCTACAATAATATAGTTCAGCATTTGATACCCAAACAATATGCTGTCTACGCCTTAGATTTGCGTGGTCATGGACGCTCATCGGGCCAGCGAGGCTATATCAACGCTTGGAGTGAGTTTTGCGAAGATTTAGGAGCCTTTTTACAGTTAATTCAGACTCAGAATCCTGAATGCCCAATTTTTCTTTTGGGTCATAGTTTAGGTGGGGTGATTGTCTTAGATTATATTCTACGCCATCCCCAAAAAGCATCAGTTTTGCAAGGTGCGATCGCTCTAGCGCCAAGCTTAGGGAAAGTTGGAGTTTCACCGATTCGGGTGCTTTTAGGAAAAATGCTCTCACGGGTGTGGCCGCGTTTTACCCTGAATACAGGCATTGATCTGAGTGCTGGTTCACGAGATCAGCAGGTTTTAGCCGCCATCGCTCAGGATACACTGCGACATACCCTTGCTACTGCCCGTCTGGCTACAGAATTTTTTGCAACAGTTGATTGGATTTATGCTCACGCAGCTGATTGGCAATTACCATTGTTGATTCTCCACGGTGGTGCAGACCGAGTTGCTTTACCTGCGGGAAGTGATATATTTTACCAACGGGTAAATTGCACAGATAAGCTGAGAATCGAGTATCCGGGAGCCTATCACGAAATTCAGTGTGACCTAAATTACCACGAAGTACTAGCTGATTTAGAAGATTGGTTAGAACAACATCTACCACCTCAGACGGCACAGTTAGGGCGAGGAAGCAGTGAGTTAGAGTTTCCTAGTTCTTAGTGTTCTTACTACAACGTTCTTTCTATCAATCGTCGAGTCAAATTTACTAGTAAAGGGCGATCGCACATTGAATCATTACAGTGTTATTGGATCAACCGCTACAATTCCTTCAGACGCATAGCGAATGAAATCTTTGGTATTTAACGTCAAAATATGCGTCATACTGCTTACCTTCATATTAGCAACGAGACGAGCATCATGCACTTGGATACCTGATACACTGAATGCGACAACAAGCTTACGCCACTCAGGATAAATAGTAGGCATATCAGGCAACAATGGAAAGAGACGCTCAATCAGTTGTAGCAGCCGATCTGCATCTGTTGGTGTCAAGCCAAATCCGTTTTTTGTGGCTGGTCTTGTAGCAACATTCCAAAACTCAACGCAGTTTTGCGCTGTGATTTGCAGTGTATGTCCATCACGTCGCAATTTTCGGATGGCAGTTCGTAGTATTGGGTGTAGTGGGTGAGTGCGATCTACAAAACGCAGCAGAATATTAGTATCTATGAGGTATACCACTGTTAAGGATGATCCTCGTAAATACTCTCACGAGTCACAGCATAATCTGACAGCATAGGTAAATCTAACCCAAAGTATGCCGTAAACTCGTCAGCTAACTTATCTGCAATTAGTTCAAACTCCTCGTTATTCAGTTGACCCTGTGTCTGAAATTTCGCTATCAACTGAGCGCGTTTTTCTTCTTGACCTTTGCGCTGTTGGTCTTGAAAAATTAGCTCTTGAAGATATTCACTAGCTGAACTATAACCGCCCTTAGCGACTTGTTCCTCGACAAAGACTTTCATTGACTCAGGCAAGGAAATCTTAATGTTAGTCATACTATGAAAGTTTGGGTAGGCTGATTTTATCTACTACCTTACCAGAGCGATCGCATATTAAAAGGCAGAGTCAGTTATTTATCTAAAACAGCAGAAAGCTCTTACATATTAAAGATCATTCCCTCTTTAAAGCAAAGAGCCTATGTACAGCAGTAGCCAGATTATCTTGGAAGCCCCCACCAAAATCGGGAAGGACGATTTAGTGGTGGGAGATGTCACAGAGGAATTAGTTTCTACCTTTAAAAGAGTTTAGCCATTCTTGAACTTGCTCGCGGGCAATATCGCGCCCCCCAAGACCAAAGGCTAGGGCAATAGCAACTGCGATCGCACCGAGTAAAAGTCCAAAGGCTAAATTCACAATATCACTAGCAACTCCAATCTGTTGCAGTGCCATTGCAGAAACTAAGGTAATGATGGCAATCCGCGCCACTTGTCCCAAAATTTGGGCTTGGCGGTCGCCGGAACTTGTAATGATGTTAAAAGCCAGATTTGCTAAGAATAAACCAATGGCAAATATCACCAATCCCGCCAAAATCCGTCCGAATATGATCACAATCCCAGACACTAATGCTGTCAAGGCTGGAATATTCAAAATATTCACCGCCGCCACCGTTGCAAATAGCATGATACCCACTAAGGCAACAATGCCTGCAATCTCCGATGGTGTGCGGGTTGGAATTGGGGGGGTTGTTGATTCTGTTGAAACTACGATTCGTCTACTGGGTGTTGTCAGACCCAAAATAGTAAAAATGTTATTAAACCCTAAATTGGTAAGGATACTTGTAACCAAATCCGCAATAAACCGCCCCACAAAATAAGCAACAATCAAAATTGCCAGGGCTGTAAAGATGGCAGGGAGGGCATTGAGAATCTGTTGCAGCATTGCGATCGCAGGCACAGAGATCGCACTAATTTCTAAGGCATTGAGAGCTGCGATCGCCACAGGAATCAAAATCAAAACATAGACAATTGTGCCGATAATATTCGATAGAGGTTGCACCCCCGCAGCCGCAGATAATCCCAACCGACTACCTAAATGGTCGATGCCAGTTGTTGCCAGCAAGTTTGTTACAATCCGCCGTACCACATTAGCTATAAACCAGCCAACTACAGCAATTAGTGCCGCCGCTAAAATGTTCGGTAGAATTAGCAGAACTTCTGTAATGAGAGCTTGTACTGGTTGTAGAGCCTGCCTTAGTTCAAGAGTATCTAAAACTGGAGCCAGAAACAGTAAAAATATAAACCAATACAGAGCATTACCAATAGTCTCACTCAGAGACAGCTGATTGAGGCTGGGTACCCTGTCTTCTGGTTCTGGATTTAAACGTTCATCCAGGTTAAATGCCTGTAATGAGCGTACAGTGATAATCTTGACGATGGTGGCTAAAAACCAGGCAGTTACCAAAAGGATTCCCGCACCAACCAACTTTGGCAAAAAGCCAATAAGTTGATTGAGAAAATTATTCAGAGGTCGAGACGCTACCTCTAAATCTAATGCTTGTAAAACAGCTACCGCCGTCAACAGAATAATGCTCCAAAAGACTAAGCTGGAGATTAATTTCTCTACTTGGGGAACATCTTGACGACCCGTTACCCCTGCGGCAATGCGGTTATCTATATTTGTGCGATTGAGGATTCCTCGCGTCAGCGCGGCTACACCGAAGGCAATTAGCAAACCTACTAACAAAATTGCTACTGCCCCCAGCAGACGGGGCGTAAACAGAATTAACTGTTGAACAATACCTTGCACATCAGCAATTCCTTGATTCACTGCTGGTTGTATCGGTTGCAGACTGGGCGATTGTGCCAAAAATTGCTGTACCCTTGTGGACAAAGCAACTCCTATCACCTCGGTTATTCCTTGCCAAGTTGTGTTCATGGTTGTCGGGAATTATGCTTAAGTATTCGCCGCAAACACTGAGTCAGTGTTTTGCCTATCAATTTACCAGTAAAAACATATATTTATGTCATTGATATCAAGAGTAATTTTTGACTTTGTTACTAATATTTGATTTAATCTACTGATAGTGCTAGATTTGGCGTTACTCTAATTGCAGCAACAGCATCAGAGATAAGCTAACGCGCCTACGTATTGCACTATTTTCCGTGTAGACCGTCATTAGTCATTTGGGTTTACCAAGGACAAAGGACAAAGGACAATCTGACTAGTGGATGTGCAATTTAAATGAGTAACAGCTTATAGAATGTCCCAAGTTTTGGAGCAATCGATTCAAATTAATGCTACAGCTACAGTGGTAGAGCGTTGTATTAGCGATTTAGCTCTCATGCATCGCTGGCTCAACCCCGTTCTCCGTTGCGAACCTGTGGGTGCTTGGAGTACTGATGTTGGCAGTGAAAGCCGTTTTATCATTCAAATTCCTCTATTGAAACCCACGTTGAATAGCGTAGTTGTAGAACGACAACCGGGTTTGGTAGTTTGGGAATTTCAGGGATTTTTTCAAGGGCGCGATCGCTGGGAATGTCAGCCAACAGAAAAAGGAACGCTCCTACTCAACCGCTTTGAATATGATATCCCTAACCCTTTAGTGAGTTGGGGTTTCAACACCTTCGCCGCATCTTGGACAAAAAAAGATATGCAAGCCCAACTCCGCCGCCTCAAACGAGTCGCGGAACAACAAAATTAGTCATTTGTCATTTGTCATTAGGTATTGCTTATTTCTTCCCCTGCCCCCTGCTCCTGTCCCTGCCTCTCTACTCCTCTTTCCCCAATTCCGTAAGTAGCCGCCGAATTACAGATGCATCTTGGGCATCGGGAACTTTTGCTAAATAATTTTGTAAGTCGTCTACGGCTTGGGGGTAGTAACCAAGTTGATAATAGATCAGACCGCGATCGCGTAACTCTAAAGTTAAACTAGGAAATAGCAATAAAATTCGTTCAACTGCTGCCAGTGCTTTTTCTAACTCTTGCTGTTTGAGGTAAATAAATTTTAAATTTGTCAGCATCCGTGCCAAAAATTGCCGATTACTGACTACAGCTAAAAACTCTGGTTGTAGCGTTACAGGTTGCTGATAAAGTTGAGACAGCCGTTCTTCGCAATCTTGGGCAAATATTATTTCACCGCCATTGAAGGCATCCACAAAAATCTCTATATCTTCAATATCCGGGCGGATTAGGAAATGTCCCGGCATCCCCACACCCACCATCGGAAAATCGATCCGTCGAGCAACTTCCAGATAAACCAACGCCAAGCTAATAGGAATCCCTAGCCGACGGTCAATTACATCATTGAAAAAGCTGTTACGCGGATCGTAATAGTCAATTTGGTTACCAGAAAACTTTAAATCTTCATAAAGATACTGATTAATACTTTGAATCATCCGCAAAGGATATCGTGAATCAGGCAGGCGTTCTTGAAGCTCCCATGCCATTGTATCAAGGGCGTTGAGATATTCTTCTGGGTCTAGCTTGGGATATTCTTCTTGTGCAATATATAAAGCTGCCTTTGCTAGGTCAATGTGTTCGTCAGACTGCTGAATCTCCTGATAAAAATATTGTCGTGTTGACGAGAAATTCATAAGCTTTTGCTTGGTCGAAGTGTGAGGATGAAGCGAGAACGCCTTGACTGAACTGAAAATAGTTTTTTCTACCTATTTTTATATTAGGGATATTCAGAAGATTTGAAAATCTAGTTTGTACATAAGTTTCATGGCATTAATCTATCCAGAAAATGAAAATAGGTTAATATAGCTCCTACGTATTGACAAATATACATATTTATAGTATGAAGTAGAGCTTTTACATAAAAAATGTAAAAACGTATAATATAAAGCTATTAAACAGCATTAATTTACTCATATTACTGATTGATTAGATTCCGAAATGGCGTTGAGAGGATGTGTAGTAACTATTTGAATAAATGGTATTACGCTGCTCTTTCTGCGATCGCTAGAGAGAGCAGATTTTTTATGTAAACTTTCTTAACGTAGTATAAGTTTGTGCGAAATCTGTTTTAAGCAATGTAAAGATGTAGAGAATCCAAGTAAGAATTAGTGATTATTAATCAAGGAAGATTCCAAAATTGCATTGAAAAGATGTGTAGTAACTATTTGAATAAATGGTATTACGCTGCTCTTTCTGCGATCACTAGGGAGAGTAGATTTTTTATGTAAGCTTTCTTAAAGTAGTATAAGCATAAAGATGTATAGTATCCAAGTACCAAATACTGATTATTAATTATTCAGATTCCGAAATTGCGTTGAGAAGGTGTGTAGTAACTATTTGAATAAATGGTATTAAGCTGCTCTTTCTGCGATCGCTAGAGAGAGCAGATTTTTTATGTAAACTTTTCTAATAGAATTTAGCAAGCCTTGGCGTACTCTTACAGAGAAGCAAGCTACGCGGAGCGTCTCTTAGAGAAGCTCGCCGCAGGCATCGCTACCCTAAGTTTTTAACCACTACGGTTTTAATAGGTAAGCATCATAACAGTGTGTTATTACGGTATATTTAAATATATATACGTATAATTACGTTGATAAATCTGTTTTAAAGGAACAACTTAAGTTTACAAAGTTTTAGCCAAATATTCATTTGATACCGCTTACACAAGTCCCATTAAATCTAAGCTCTGGCTGTTATTTATTCTAGTTTAGAATGTAATTTTTATGTGAATACACGTACAAAATCTAGTCATAAAAAAAATTGCCACTAATCTAAGTGAATAAGCAAGTGAGGAAAACACAGATAAAACCTCTTGAAATAACTAGAAGACAAAAGCTAAGTTTAAAAGTTTAGTTATTTTCACTAGTGTTTATATCTGCGATCGCAGCGAAAGGCTGAAACTTCACCTGTCGTCATTGAGGCGTTATGTGCAATTTCGCTGAAAGTTTCGCGTAGGCAGTTGAGGATATTTCCACTGTTAACACATTTTTTTGGAGAAATGAGTTTTATGGCTACTTCAATTGTAATGAAATTCTCAATAGCTACCATCGGCACAGCATTTATAACTCTAGGAACCTTCAGTACAGCACAGGCTGGCTTGATTGACTTCGACACTGATGCTAATGGCAATCCTATAGATGCTCCATTTTTATTCTCTGACACTACTGCCCTTACTAATTTGTATGCCCCCTTGGGTGTAACCTTTAGTGGCCCATTTCAACTGAGTGGTGGCTCTATATTGAATCAAGGCAGCAACTTTGGAGTTAACGCACTCAGCGGCTCTAACTTTTTAGCGTTCAATCGTGATACGACCTTATCAGACGGTGGTTTACCAACAGACCCAGAAACAATCAGTTTTGCTGACTTGATAAGTGATTTCTCTATCTTTGCTGCTGGAGGATTTGATTTCTTGTTTCCTGAAGAATTTGAGCCTACTACTTTCCAGCTACAAGCATTTGATATCAACAATTTGCTACTAGGTACTGACACCATTACTCCAGCAGTCGGAGAGTGGAAGCAGTTAAAGTTTTCTTCATCTTTGGGTAATATCAGCAAGGTTGTCCTTACTGGAATAGGAGAGACTAATGCGTTTGTATATGACAATCTTTCTTTTACTCCTGCAAGTAAGTCAGTTCCCGAGCCTGGATCTGTATTAGGTTTAATTGCATTCGGTGCTTGCGGTGCAACTTCGCTCCTAAAACGCAAACAACACCAGAAAGCTGCATCTAAAGCCTAAAATTCATTTTTAACCTATTTTGATGGCTGCTGTGTCTTGTTGTTGCAAGACATGGCAGTTTTTGATTTCGATTCTCCCAAGCAGTTCGGGAACCTAGCCTATTATCCCCAAGCCCCAGTCTTAAGGATCAATTTAAGGCGAAGGTGGGGACGTTCAGTGCTAATCTGAAAGG
Source organism: Nostoc sp. ChiVER01 (assembly GCF_034531155.1). Taxonomy (NCBI): domain Bacteria; kingdom Bacillati; phylum Cyanobacteriota; class Cyanophyceae; order Nostocales; family Nostocaceae; genus Nostoc; species Nostoc sp. ChiVER01. The sequence continues at coordinate 114,271 of NZ_JAVRBS010000023.1, forward strand.
TGACATTGCTTAATTTTATGTCTTCTCCGACCGTATCTGAAATATAGCTTCAATCATTAGGCGCAGCATGGTCACAACCGCAGAAAAAACAAACATTGGCTACATTACCCAAATCATTGGCCCAGTTGTAGACGTTAAATTTCCCGGCGGGAAATTGCCACAAATCTACAACGCCTTGAAAATCGTTGGCACTAACGAATCTGGACAAGAAATCAACATCACCGTTGAAGTACAGCAACTGCTGGGCGACAACCAAGTGCGGACTGTTGCAATGAGTTCTACCGAAGGCTTAGTGCGCGGTTTTGAAGTCACCGATACAGGCGCTCCCATTACGGTGCCAGTTGGTAAAGCCACTTTGGGGCGGATTTTCAACGTCCTTGGCGAACCTGTGGATAACAGGGGGCCTGTAAATGCTGAGGCAAGTTTACCCATCCACCGCTCTGCTCCCAAATTCACCGACCTGGAAACCAAACCTTCCGTGTTCGAGACTGGGATTAAAGTTGTTGACCTTCTGACTCCCTATCGACGCGGCGGTAAGATTGGTCTATTCGGCGGTGCTGGTGTTGGTAAAACCGTCATCATGATGGAGTTGATCAACAACATCGCTACCCAGCATGGTGGAGTCTCCGTATTTGCTGGCGTGGGTGAGCGCACCCGTGAAGGCAATGACCTCTACAACGAAATGATTGAATCTGGGGTTATCAATAACGAAAACCTCAACGAATCAAAAATTGCTCTAGTCTACGGTCAAATGAACGAACCACCCGGAGCTAGAATGCGGGTTGGTCTTTCGGGATTAACAGTAGCAGAGTACTTCCGGGATGTGAACAAGCAGGATGTGCTGCTGTTTATTGACAACATCTTCCGATTTGTGCAAGCAGGTTCGGAAGTATCCGCGCTATTGGGTCGGATGCCTTCTGCGGTAGGATATCAGCCCACATTGGGAACCGACGTAGGTGAACTGCAAGAGCGGATTACCTCGACAACAGAAGGTTCCATTACCTCCATTCAGGCAGTGTACGTACCTGCGGATGACCTCACCGACCCCGCCCCTGCTACCACCTTCGCCCACTTGGACGGAACCACAGTACTGTCTCGCGGTTTGGCAGCTAAGGGAATTTACCCCGCAGTTGACCCCCTTGGTTCCACTTCCACCATGCTCCAGCCAAACATTGTAGGTGACGAACACTACAATACTGCTCGGGCGGTGCAATCAACTCTGCAACGTTATAAAGAACTCCAAGACATTATCGCTATTCTCGGTCTAGATGAATTGTCTGAAGAAGACCGTTTAATCGTGGCGCGGGCGCGGAAAGTTGAGCGCTTCTTATCTCAGCCGTTCTTTGTGGCAGAAGTGTTTACCGGTTCTCCTGGTAAATATGTGAAGTTAGAAGACACCATCAAAGGGTTCCAAAAAATTCTGTCTGGTGAGTTAGATGCTCTGCCAGAACAGGCTTTCTACTTGGTTGGCGATATTAACGAAGCGATCGCCAAAGCTGAAAAAATCAAAGGTTAGTCATTAGTCAGAGACGCGATTAATCGCGTCTGTACATTAGTCATTAGTGCGATCGCTAATGACTAGTGGCAAAAGACAAAAGACAAAGGACAAAGGACAAAAGACAAATGACATTAACCGTTCGTGTAATTTCCCCAGACAAAACAGTATGGGATGCCCCAGCTGAAGAAGTAGTTTTGCCTAGCACTACTGGTCAACTAGGTATCCTAACTGGACACGCACCACTTTTGACCGCACTAGATACTGGTGTAATGCGAGTTCGCGGTGCTAAAAATCAGAATTGGGAAGCGATCGCCCTTTTGGGTGGCTTTGCCGAAGTCGAAGAAAATGAAGTGACAATTCTGGTTAACGGCGCTGAACGTGGCGACAAAATTAACCTTGATGAAGCGCGTACTGCTTACAACCAAGCAGAAGCTCGTCTAAGTCAAGTGTCAGCAGACGATCGCCAAGCCCAAATTCAAGCAAATCAAGCCTTCAAACGCGCCCGCGCTCGGTTTCAAGCGGCTGGCGGTTCGGTCTAATTTTACTTTCTATTTCAACTCTGTAGGTTGGGTAATGTCCAGCCTACAAATTATTTATTAAATTTTAAAAAAATTACATCAAGTTTAAGAAATCGAGCCTAGTTTTAGTGAAGTGTTAACTTAGCTAATTAGTTGCCCAGATGGGCACAGATTATGAAAAGGTTTTCATCTTTACTTGGTACTCGTAAACAAAATAAGGTAGTTCGTCTTGCAGCATCTATCGTAGCAACGTTAGCGATGGCTGCGCCAACATCTTTGACGATGGTTGGAAGTATTCACTCTGCCAATGCGACCCCTGTAAAAACAACTACTGCACCAGTCCAGCAAAATCAGACCAAATCAAATATTGCTCAGTTACAAATTAGCAGGACTCAATATCAAGCTGCTGGAATTAATCCTGTTGTAGTGGTTCCCATCCTAGTTGTCGGGGGTTTAGTTATATTTGTCCCCCTATTCTTTGGCGGACTTGTAGTAATTGGCGAACGTGAAGTCGGTATTGTAGTTAGAAAATTTACCCTTTCCGGGCGTGGACTCCCCGCCGGCAGTTTAATTGCTCTCAACGGCGAAGCTGGCTTGCAAGCAGATACTTTAGCTCCTGGCTGGCACTGGGGCTATTGGCCTTGGCAGTATTCTGTAAAAAAAGACCCGGTAGTTGTCGTTCCCCAAGGGGAAATCGCTTTGATTGTGGCAGCAGATGGTCAACCCAACCCACCAGAGCGGATTTTGGGTAAAATTGTCAGTTGTGACAACTTCCAAGATGCTCGGAAATTCCTCACCCAAGGCGGGGAAAAAGGGCGGCAAATGGGTTTTCTTACGGCTGGTACGTACCGGATCAATACCGCCCTGTTTAAAGTCATCATGGCAGCAAATGCTAGCACTCATGGCATGACTCCAGAACAGTTGCGGGTGTACAATCTGGCGTCTGACAAAGTAGGCATCGTTACTACCTTAGATGGTTTACCAATCTCTGCTGGTGAACTCGCAGGCCCCATAATTGAGGGACACGACAACTTTCAAAATGGTCAGAAATTTATTAACGGCGGTGGACGGCGAGGTTTGCAAGAACAGATATTGCTTTCGGGTTCTTGGAACTTGAATCCTTGGTTTGTCCAAGTTGAGCAAGTGCCGATGACCGAAATTCCCATTGGGTATGTGGGTGTAGTAATTTCTTTCGTGGGTAAGGCGCATCAAGATGTCAGTGGTGCAGCTTTCACCCACGGTAACTTGGTGAATCAGGGACATAAGGGTGTGTGGGTCGAACCGCTATATCCTGGTAAGCACCCGATTAATTCTCGGATTATGAAGATTGAACTCGTGCCAACGACCAACATTGTTTTAAACTGGTCAGGTCGGACTGAACGCCACAGCTATGATGCTAAACTGGCTTCTTTAACAGTGCGATCGCGTGATGGGTTTGCCTTTGATTTGGAAGTAGCGCAAATTATCCATGTGGGTGCTTTAGATGCTCCGAAGGTAATTTCTCGCGTTGGTGCAATGCAAAATCTAGTAGACCATGTATTAGAACCAACTATCGGGAATTATTTCCGCAACTCAGCCCAAGACTATACTGTACTAGACTTTCTCACCGCTCGGAGCGAACGACAATCTGAGGCTGCTGAGTATATTAAAACAGCATTGCGGGCTTATGACGTACAAGCGATCGACACCCTGATTGGTGATATTCAGCCACCAGCGTCATTAATGCAGACACAGACAGACCGGAAAATTGCTGAAGAAGAACGCAAGACTTATGAAGTCCAGCAGATGGCGCAAACCCAACGGCAGCAGCTTGTCCGGGAGACAGCACTCGCTGATATTCAGCAAGAAATGGTGAAATCGGAGCAGAGTGTACATATTGCTGACCTAAAAGCCCAAGCCCAAATTAAGCAGGCGACTGGTGAAGCCGAGGGGACAAAACTTCGGTCAATTGCTGAGGCTGAAGGTATTCGGGCTACAGGTAACGCTAAAGCTGAAACCTACCGCGCTGGTGTGGAAGCTTTGGGGCCACAAGGTTATACGGCAATGCAACTAATGCAGATTATAGGCGATCGCAATGTCCGCTTAATACCAGATGTCTTAGTTGGCAGTAATGGCAGCAATAACGGCTTAGTGGATGGGCTACTATCCATGATTTTATGGAATCAAACTGGGAAAGGCGAATTGACACCAACATCTTTGCATCCACAACCAGTTGTTAACAATGGACAATCAACCACAGAAAACGGTCTTCCACCGATAGTTGTGAATTTTCCTGTAGATAAGTAACATCAGGAATATGAGGTAGGGGCATAACAATGTTCTGCCCTTACAAAAAACAAACGACAGTATCTTCTTGTGGGCAAAATGCCCACCTTGTAGGTAGATAAATTTTGCTTTTACAAGAACGTTATCATTTAATCAAGCAGATTGGTAAAGGGGGATTCTCTAAAACCTTCCTCGCTGTAGATGAGGGTGAGTTTCCTCCAATTCCTTGCGTCGTTCAAGAATTATCGCCAGAATACGAAACTTCTATTACTTTTGGGCAAAAGGCGCAACAACTAGAAAAATTAGGGAAGCATCCGCAAATTCCCGCATTACTAAATTATTTTCAGCAAGATGGGCATTTCTATTTAGTGCAAGAGTTTATTGCAGGCACTAATTTAGCTCAGGTGGTTGAAGAAGAAGGCGCTTTTAATGAAACTCAGATTTGGCAACTTTTAGAAGATGTGTTGCCAGTTTTTCAGTTTATTAGCGATGCCTGCGGCGGGCTACGCCTACGCAACATCATCCACCGCGATATTAAACCCCAAAATATCATCCGTAGATCCCCAATTACTAAAAAAGGGAATTTCGTTATAGTCGATTTTTCCACTGCAAAAATCGTTACAGAAATTGATTGCCTAACATCTGAAACCAGTATCGGCAGTCCAGAATACGCTGCACCAGAGCAAGCGAGAGGAAAAGCGGTTTTTGCTAGTGATTTATATAGCTTAGGTGTAACTTGTATTTACTTACTTACTCAGATTTCTCCCTTTGATTTATATGATATTGCTAATGATTGCTGGGTTTGGCAACAATATCTTACTACTAAGGTAAGCGATGTCTGGCGACAAGACTCAAAGAGTCTACGCTTGGCGCAAATTCTCGACAAGCTGCTGCAAAAGGCTGTTAACCGCCGCTTTCAATCGGCTGATGAAGTTATGCAAGCAATGGGTATGGAATCTAAAACTCAAAATTTTAAATTACCGAATCCTCCTTGGCGATGCTTGCATACCCTAACTGGTCATTCTGGAACATTAAGTGGTGTGAATGCCCTTGCCATTAGTCCTGACGGTTACACTTTAGCCAGTGCTAGTGATGACAAAAGCATCAAATTGTGGGATTTAAATACTAAAAAAGTCCTAGCTACCTTATCAGGACATTCTCAAGCTGTAAAATCAGTTAGCTTTAGTCCTGATGGTCAAATTCTGGCAACTGCTAGCGACGATAAAACTATCAAATTGTGGCAGGTTGAGACATTAGAGCAAATCTGCACCCTCTTGGGACACGCACACGCTGTAAAATCAGTTGCTTTCAGTCCAGATGGACAGATTCTCGCTAGTGGTAGCTGGGATAAGACAATTAAACTCTGGGATGTCAACACTGGCAGAGAAATTTGCACTATAGCTGGACACCAATTAAAGGTAAATTCAGTAGCATTTAGTCCCCAAGGACAGCTTTTAGCCAGCGCTAGTTATGACAGAACAATTCGCCTGTGGCAGATACCAACAAGAGGCAGGGGAGCAGGGAGCAGGGAGCAGGGGGATATAAATAGTGCTGAGTTAAAAGACCACTCACAAGGAGCGGAGAACATTCCACCTTTCCCCCTGCCCCCTCTCCCCCAATCCCCACTCCGTGGGGGCCCCGAGTCCCCTTGCCCCATTCCCCCAGCTCCTTTGCCTCCTGTTGAAAACCGCCCAAGCTATAGCTTGTTAAGCACCCTTTCGGGTCATGCATGGGCGGTTTTGACAGTCGCTTTTAGTCCTGATGGTCGAATTTTGGCGACGGGTAGTGATGATAACACTATTAAATTGTGGGAGGTAAACACTGGTCAGCTAATTTGCACACTTGTAGGCCATTCTTGGTCTGTGGTGGCTGTGGCTTTTACTGCCGATGGCGAAACACTCCTAAGTGCAAGTTGCGACAAAACAGTTAAACTTTGGAGGGTAAGCACAGCAGAAGAGATTGTTACTCTCTCTGGTCATGTAGACTCAGTATCTGCTGTTGCTGTGAGCAAAGTTACACAATTAATTGCAAGCGGCAGCCGGGACAAGACTATCAAACTGTGGCAGCTTGTAGAACATGACAATAGCTAATTTTGTAATATCAAGCGCTACCTGTGAAGGCAACTTCTGGAAATTTCAATTGAGCTTCTGCCATTGGACGGTTTCTGCCTTCCTCTTGCCAGTAGTTAATCACTTCTGTTGCTTTATTAAGCAACTCGACACGATCCACATCAGTAATCCAATGTTTGGACTCTAATTCCTTTTTTAACTCTTCCCAGGCATCATTTCTGGGCCAAAAAAAGTACTTAGTCAAGGGACTTGTGCCTTTGCCGACAATTTGATCGACTGCAAGAGCAACGTTTTCGTCTAACCACAGAATTTTCAAAATAAACTTGGTCAATCACACCTCCGGGAATTTCCGGGCATTACTGAACTAGGATAGCGATCGCTTATTTTAACGCAATACTCTATCAAATGACCAAACAGTGATTGAGAATGGTCTACCATAAGGTTTAGTTGGCGCTAACTAAAAAATGCTTATGCCTGCTCAACTGCCCCAATCTCAAACAACATCTGGTTCAGATTTGTACGAGCAAGACTTTTACCTATGGATTCAAACCACAGCAGAACTGCTCAAACAAGGTCGGCTCATAGAACTGGATTTAGAGAATTTGATTGAAGAAATTGAAACAATGGGCAGGAGTGAAAAGAAAGCACTCAGAAGCAATTTGGAAGTGGTGCTGATGCATCTATTGAAGTATAAATATCAAGCCGAGAAGCGGTCTAGTAGTTGGCGAGCCAAAATTCGAGAGCATCGCAAACGCCTTAGAGAAGCTCTAGAAGAAAGTCCTAGCCTTAAACCCTATTTTGATGAGGTTTTCGGGCTATGTTATGACGATGCTAGACTCTTAGCTGCCGATGAAACTGAATTGCATTTGGCTATATTCCCAGAAAAATCTCCCTTTACGCCAGAGCAAGCCCTCAATCCCGATTTTTTACCTGAGTCATAATTTCAACTGGATCTAAAATATTCTACTGTTAATTAATTTTGACTTTTGAATTCGGAGCGAAGCGACGTGACTGCCCAACTGCCCCACTCTCAAACAATATCTGGTTCAGATTTGTACGAGCAAGATTTTTACCTGTGGATTCAAACCACAGCAGAACTGCTCAAGCAAGGTCGGCTCACAGAACTGGATTTAGAGAATTTGATTGAAGAAATTGAAACGATGGGCAGAAGTGAAAAACGGGCATTGGAGAGCAATCTGGAAGTATTGCTAATGCATCTGCTCAAATACCAAATTCAAACTGAAAGGCGCTCAAAAAGTTGGCAGTACACAATTCTGGAACACCGCAGGCGAATCCAAAAAGCACTCAAGGAAAGTCCGAGTTTGAAACCTTACTTTGAGCAAGTTTTTGACGAAAGCTATCAAACTGCTAGACGGCTGGCTGTGATTGAAACTGGATTAGACATTGCTATTTTCCCAGAAAAATCTTTCTTTACGCCAGAGCAAGCCCTTGACCCCGATTTTTTACCTGAGTCATGAGCGCATTATGATGATGTAAAACTCCTTAGCTCTCTGTCCCATGACTCAACAAACTTCAGTAAAAGCGATCGCTATTTTCGATATTGATGGTGTTGTGCGCGATGTTAGCGGTTCCTATCGCCGGGCGATCGCAGATACCGTAGAATATTTTACTATCCAAGCATATCGTCCAACCCCACTGGATATTGACCAACTGAAGTCTGAAGGCGTATGGAATAACGATTGGGAAGCATCGCAGGAATTAATTTACCGCTACTTTGAAACCCAAGGACAGACGCGTGAAGAACTGCAATTAGATTACAGTGCGATCGTTGCTTTTTTTCAATCCCGCTACCGTGGCTCAAATCCAAATAATTTTACAGGGTATATCTGTAATGAACCCTTATTACTACAACCTAGCTATTTAGAACAACTTACCCAAGCCGGGATTGCTTGGGGATTTTTTAGTGGTGCAACTCGTGCTTCTGCTAACTATGTCTTAGGAAAACGCTTGGGTTTGGAATCTCCGGTGTTGATTGCGATGGAAGATGCACCAGGGAAACCTGACCCTACGGGGCTTTTCGCTACAGTTCGTGAGTTAGATAATGGAATTGAGCAAAAATTAGCTGTAGTATATGTGGGAGATACGGTAGCAGATATGTATACCGTCGAGAAAGCGCGGAGTCTAGATTCTTCTCGCACTTGGCTTGGTGTAGGGGTTTTACCACCCCATGTCCAGGAAACAGCAGCGCGTAGTGATGCATACAGTGAGACGCTAATAGCAGCAGGAGCAGCAGTAGTCTTGCGTAATGTGCAAGAATTGACTCCAAGGCAGATTCAAGAATTGGTAAGTTCATCTGCCCAATCTGTGGTTTAAGATTAATCAAGCTACTACAGCACAGCATAAATAAACCTCCCATTCCAAATCAACGAAACTCTTACGCTGTATAACTGTTTGACTTTTGACTTTTAACTTCGCCTTGCGGTACTACGGGTGCATGAATGACTGGCTGATAACAATCTTTTAATCATTGGGAGATTAATAAAAATGTCTGCACTTAAACTGCCTAACGGTCCTCAAACTCACCCTTGGGTACAGACCTATCAGTGGCTGACTAATCCCTTAGAATACATGGAAGCCTGTGCTAAACGCTATGGTGATATTTTCACCCTTCGGATTGGCCCTGTTTTTACTCCTCAAGTATTCATTAGTAATCCCCAGGCGATTCAACAGATTTTTACTACAGATCCAAAACAGTTAGACTCTGGTGAACCGGCAGGGATTAAATCGCCCTTATTGGGAAAGCAATCACTACTAGCTCTAGAAGGTAAGCCTCACCAACGCCAACGAAAGTTGTTGACACCCCCTTTTCATGGAGAAAGAATGCTGGCTTATGGTCAGTTGACCCGTGAAATCACAGAACAAGTAATTAGTCAATGGCAGGTTGGGGAATCCTTTTCAGTTCTGCCATCTATGCAAGCCATTTCCTTAGAGGTGATTTTGAAAGCTGTATTTGGTCTAGCAGATGGGCCACGTTATGAAAAACTCAGGGAAGTGCTGCTGAAAATTTTGAATCCAAACCAACCCTTCGTTACGGCAATGATGCTTGTTTTTCCATCACTGCAACGAGATTTAGGTTCTTGGAGTCCTTGGGGTAAATTCTTGAATTTACGACAGCAAATTGACGAACTCATCTATGCTGAGATTCAGGAACGCAAACAGCAATCTGACCCATCTCGGACTGATATTCTATCTTTAATGATGGCAACTCGTGATGAAGACGGGCAGCCAATGACTGATGTAGAGTTACGTGATGAGTTAATTACCCTTTTGGTGGCGGGTCACGAAACTACTGCAACTAGCTTAACATGGGCTTTGTACTGGATTCACCATTTGCCACAGGTGCGTGAAAAATTAGTGCAAGAAATAGATAGCCTGGGTGAAAACCCTGATCCAAATGCTATTTTGCGATCGCCCTATTTGAGTGCTGTTTGTTCAGAAACTCTGCGCTTATATCCAGTGGCAATGTTGGCACTAAATCGCTTGGTTAAATCTCCCCTAGAAATCATGGGTTATCAGTTAAATCCTGGTACTCTGGTAATTCCTTGCATTTATTTGACCCATCATCGAGAAGATTTATATTCCCAGTCGAAACAATTTAAGCCAGAGCGTTTTCTAGAACGGCAATTTACCCCTTCTGAGTATTTACCCTTTGGTGGCGGGAACCGTCGCTGTATTGGCATGGCATTTGCGCTGTTTGAGATGAAGGTGGTTTTGGCAACAGTGCTATCTCATTGGCAGATGGAATTAGCTGATAGCAAACCAGTGCAGCCAGCCCGTAAGGGGGCGCTATTGGGGCCAAAAGGAGGTGTACAGATGATGGTGACAGGGAAGCGTGAGCAAAATCAGACAGTCCGGGAGACTAGTTTGGTTTAGAAAGTTTGAGAATGATATGAGATAGGATGGGAGCGATCGCATCTTATCTCATTTCATTTCCATATTTAAGTTTCAATATTACTAAGTTAGGCTAATTATCTCTCATCAAGCTTTGAAAATATGTTCCTGAGCAATTGTAATTTTGCTCAATCCTTGTTCTTTATAGTAAATCGTAAAGAGTGAGTACTTCTTGTTTATAATAATCTTCCGTCAACACCTCCAATGTGAAATTTTAGCATATATATGCTTCTTCAATATTAGCTATAACAGAATCTGCTAATAACTTTGCTGTCTTAGTACTTACCAGCGGAACTACATGGGCAAAAGTGCAAAATAGCTGTTCATGGATAGTCACTACACCTAACCAAAAAGAACTACCAATCAAATGCTGTCCTGTTGCAAAATATAACTCTTTCAGCTTTAATTCACCATACTTATCTGCTAAGTTAAATTTTCCCAAATTTGAGATATGTATTGTATTTTTTTGTCCCATTTGATGATTTGACATTTTGAGAATAATGTCTCGATTAACATTTTTTAAATCATCGCTTAAAATTCGAGCGATTGGATTTCCTATGCTAATGGCATGACTAATTTTTAATTTACATTCTCGTGCTAAATTCCAAAATTTCGTATTTGATTGTAATGTATGAATTTCTTCTACGATAGAGGCAAAGCAAGCTATGTGGCCAGTGGATACTTCCGGTTTGCAATATTTTCGTAAATTTACGTTTGAACCACAGGATAAACTAAGTGGTAGATCAGTAAAAGCAATTTTTGCCGCTGCTAATAACATGGCAGCACACAAAGCACCATGTACAGTGGTTTTCTCTTGTTTACAGCGATCGCTTAGTCTCAAAGTCATGTCTTGACTGACAATTCGAGTCACAAGACAGGTATGGCGATCGCTGGGAGGTGCTTCTTCTTCAATAATTAACTGGGGTGTAGAAATTACCTCATCATGTTGTTTTTCAGCAACATTATTTTTACTGATGAGACTACTATTAAGCAACTTCTCTAGCGGAGGCAATAGTTGCATTGTTACTACTTTTGGTATATTCTCCCCAGCAGTCATTTGCTGGTAATAGAACAATAACTGATCCACAAACAACATACATGACATTCCATCAACTATCGCGTGATGAAATGTCATAATGATTTCATTAATGCCATTATTTATTGAAGAGCGTAATAAAGTTACTCGACAAAGAGGACTGGTATTTCTAGGGAATTTCTGATGTAACTCTTCTTCGGCAACTTTCAGCCATTGATTTTCATCTTGCTTATCTATAACATATAAGGGTATTTTTGTTGTACCTTCCCATTGAAAATAAGCGCCATCTTCTAAATTAACAATGTGAGATTGAAGCAGAGGATGAACCTTTTGTAGACAATCGAGAGCTTGTTGTAAAATAGCAGGTTTTATTGCTCCTTCTATACGAGCAACATTAACATCGATCATACCGCCTACATCATGGAGAATATCGAACAGGTTCTCGATTAAACCAAGTTTTCTATTGGGGAAGTTCATAATTGATGTTATGGAAATCAGCTAATTTTTTCAAAAGTTTGTCATGCCGTATATTAGGAAGCTAAAACCGGCTTCCCTGTAGCAACAACTTGTTCCACAATATCAATGGCTCGGCTCACACCCCCTGCTTTTTTAATCGCTTCTTGTAACCTAACCGCATTCTGTTTATAAGAATCTTCCGTCAACACCTTTTGGATAGCAGTTCGCAGTTTAGTAACATTCACACGACTCAGGGGTATAGCCTCACCAGCACCAGCCCAAGCCAAACGTGCTGCTACACCTGGTTGATCATTAGCAACGGGAATGGCAACCATTGGTACACCATTATTTAAGGACTCCAAAGTAGTATTCATCCCTGCGTGGGTAATGGTGAGAGCCGCTTTTTGCAGTAATTCCAATTGGGGTGCATAACCAACAACTAGCGGATTTCCCGGCAAACTTCCCAAAGCCTCTGGAGTTGCAGAACCACCTAACGAAATTACTAGTTGGGCATCCAAATCATTACAAGCTTCGGCAATAGATTTAAAAATTCCCAATAGGCGATTTTGGACAGTCCCCATTGAGGCGTAAATTAATGGTTGCCCTGTCAATTTTTCATAAGGAAAATTTGGAACTTCCCGACCAGTTGGACTATGATAAGGGCCTGTAAAATGAAACCACTGGGGCAAATGCTGCCTGGGAAATTCCAATTGGGCAGGCTGTTGACTAATTTGAGCTATTGAAGAATAGTTGTCATTGGGGTGAGAATGCAAAGGTAACTTCCACCCTCGGCGATACTCATTTATTACTTCTCTGACTGGTTTAGCAATGCTATTTAACAACTGATAACCCGCTCTGTTACGTAGTTGCGCCCACCAAGCAGTGTTATACCCCCAGTTTGTCATAAATGGGGGAACACTATCTTCTCGATTAAGTACTACAGCACTGCAAATGGTAACAAAGGGAAGTCTTAAAAAGTCTGCAACAGTTCCTCCCTCTGGAGTAACCTGGTCTACTAAAAGTGCCTCCACACCCGCTTCTTTAATTGCTGGTGGTGCATCCCTGAGCATAACATCTGCCCCTTCTTTGAGCAGATTAACGGTATATTGCAATGCAGTAAGTCCACTCAATTTTCCCAACTTAGCCAAGGATTCTGCCATCCTCCCGCGGGGAAACTTAGATTCACCAATCGTCCTAAATTCTAATCCTGCTGCCAGTGTTCGCGGTTGAGCATCGGAAAAGGCAAATACGGTAACTTGATGACCCCGATTTTGCAGTTCTTTTCCCAAGGGGAGCATAGTGTTGAGATGACCAGTTGATGCTGGGCAAATCAGTCCATAATGAGTCATAGTTACTGCTTCTGGTTGATTACAATGATGTATACCAGAAAACACCTAGATAGGCAAAGAAAAGAAATCTTTATTCAGTTAGAAGTGCCTACTGAATTTTCAAGAACTTATCCAAAGCTGTAACTAGGCTGGGAGGCCAACGGCGGATATTTTTTACCCAGTTGATATCCTTATAGCGGCTATCAAGTCCATAAGCTGCTACCCAGTTGCTTTCGGCTTCACCTTGTTCTCCATTTACCCAATATGCAGCAGTAAGGGCGGCACGCACATCAGCAAATTGGGAGTATTTACGGGCGATATTTCGCATTTCACGGATTGCTTGCTCTTTTTGACCAGTTTCATACAGAGCGAGGGCGTAGTTAGCACGGGCGAAGGCAAAATTTGGGGCTATCTCATTAGATTTTTTGTAGTCTGCGATCGCATCTTCCCATTTTCCTAAACCTGTTTTGGCATTGCCGCGATTGTTATACGCCATCGCATCGTTAGGATCGAGTTCTAAGACATGATTATAATCTGCGATCGCCGAATCCCATTTTCCCATCCCTTCCAACGCTGCGCCCCTATTTAAATACGGATCGGTGACATTCGGCGCTAGTTCTATCGCTTTGTTATAATCTGCGATCGCTTCTTGTAACTTATTCTGACTTACCCGCGAGTTGCCCCGGTTACTCCACGCCCCGGCATTGGTGGGAAATTGCTCAATAATCTTTGTCCAATAAGTTTCAGCCGTCGCAAAATCACCTTGATTCGTCGCTGCAAACGCTTGATTTGCCCACTCATCGCCTTGTCTTAACTGTTCTTGAGTAATGGGCGCTTGAGATTGTGCCATGACTGGAGTACCCCAGCCAAACACAATTAACAGACTGAGAAAAATACCAATCAACTTAATCATCTAGGTTTAACCTGCGTTTATCTTTAAGACGGGGAATAGGGAATAGCGAGTAGGGAGTCAGGGAAAAGAAAGAGATAAGGGGAACAAGGGCAATAACCATACCCATTCCCCACTCCCTACTCCCCACTCTTTATAATTACAATAATGACAACTGTTCATTAGGTGGCGTGAATCCCAAATGCTTATATGCTGCTTTTGTCGCCATCCTGCCGCGATGAGTCCGAGTTAAATAACCAATCTGCATGAGGTAAGGTTCGTATACCTCTTCTATTGTTTGAGTATCTTCACCCGTAGCTGCTGCCATTGTTTCTAACCCCACTGGCCCGCCGTTAAATTGTTCAATTATCACACTCAGCATCTGGCGGTCTGTCCAATCTAAACCGCAGGGATCTACTTGGAATAGTTGCAAGGCTTCAGATGCGATACTTTCATTAATCTCTCCAGATATTTTTACTTCCGTATAATCACGGACTCGCTTAAGTAATCTATTAGCAATCCGTGGCGTTCCGCGTGAACGACGGGCAATTTCTGTTGCACCATCTTCTGTAATAGGGGTTTTGAGTAATTGAGCGGTTCGCAGTACAATTTGAGTCAGTTCATCAACTTCATAAAATCGCAGTTTTTGAATTAAACCGAAGCGATCGCGCAGTGGTGAAGTTAAAGCACCCACACGAGTTGTAGCTCCCACTAAGGTAAACTTTGATAGCGGTAAACTTCTAATCCGAGCGCTGGAACCCTTACCAATAGTAATATCTAAGCGATAATCTTCCATCGCGGGATAGAGAATTTCCTCCGTCATCCGCGAGAGGCGATGAATTTCATCCACAAATAAAATATCACCTGGTTTCATATTCACCAGTAGCCCGACAATATCCCGTGGACGTTCTAGGGCTGGCGCACTAGTAATTTTGTAATTTACCCCCATTTCCGATGCTAAAATCATTGCCATTGTGGTTTTGCCCAATCCCGGCGGCCCATACAACAGCAAATGATCCAGCACCTCACCACGAGACTTGGCTGCTTTGATGGCAATATCTAGCACATCCTTTAAATCTTTTTGCCCAATGTAATCAGCAAATCGGTGTGGTCGAATACCCTCTTCCTGCTGTTCTTGTTCATCAATAGCAGCTTCAGGCTTCAAAATATTTTCTGTGGATGGTGCTTTCGCCGGCTCTCGCAGCTGCTTTGGTTCTCCATTGGGTTCTGGAGGCTGTTTTTTCGATGAGATTATCGCCATAATTCAGCTATCTACTTTTAAGGGACTAGGGAGTGGGGAGTGGGGAGTGGGGAGAGCACGGGGACAAGGGGAAAGACTTGGGAGAACTTGCAACAAGTCTTTCCCCTTGTCTCCAATTCTCCTTGTCCCCTTGTCCTCTTGCCCATGCCCCATGCCCGTGAAAATTTTAGTTTGAGAATACCCGCGCCAATTTAAAATTTAAATTCCGGTCAATTACCCAGAAATACAAAAGTTATTATGTTATCTAAAAGAATCTTACCGTGCTTAGATGTGAAGGCGGGACGGGTTGTAAAAGGAGTTAACTTTGTAAATCTCCA
Organism: Nostoc sp. ChiVER01; assembly: GCF_034531155.1. Classification (NCBI taxonomy): domain Bacteria; kingdom Bacillati; phylum Cyanobacteriota; class Cyanophyceae; order Nostocales; family Nostocaceae; genus Nostoc; species Nostoc sp. ChiVER01. The sequence continues at coordinate 129,820 of NZ_JAVRBS010000023.1, forward strand.
AGATGCAGGCGATCCGGTAGAGCTGGCCAAGGTTTACAACGAAGCCGGTGCTGATGAGTTAGTATTTCTGGATATTACAGCTACTCATGAAGACCGAGCTACTATTTTAGATGTGGTCTACCGAACTGCTGAACAGGTCTTTATTCCATTGACTGTAGGTGGTGGCATTCAATCCTTAGAAAATGTTAAAGCTTTGTTACGAGCAGGCGCAGATAAGGTTAGTATTAATTCTGCGGCGGTGCGTGATCCAGACTTGATTAATCGGGCAAGCGATCGCTTTGGTAATCAGTGCATAGTTGTTGCAATTGATGCCAGACGCAGAAATAACCCGGAAAATCCAGGTTGGGATGTCTATGTGCGGGGTGGCAGGGAAAATACAGGCTTAGATGCTCTACTGTGGGCACAAGAAGTTGAAAAACGGGGGGCCGGAGAACTGCTAGTAACAAGTATGGATGCTGATGGAACCCAAGCCGGGTATGACATTGAGATCACACGGGCAATTGCCAATGCTGTGGAGATTCCAGTTATTGCTTCAGGTGGTGCAGGTAATTGTGAACATATCTACACAGCCCTAACCCAAGGCAAAGCTGAAGCAGCATTACTCGCATCTCTGTTACATTACGGACAATTAAGCGTAGCAGAAATCAAAAATTACTTGCGCGATCGCAACGTGCCAGTAAGAACATTTTCCTGATCCATCATTTACTGTTTAATGACATCTATCTAAGGCTAGACACACTTCCCTGAAAGGGTGTTAATATTATTTTACAAGTATTAACAATTATTAAAAAATATGTTGCTTCCTATTTTACTTTTTGATGTCGCCCTGGTGGCGTGGTCACTGCACTTAATGGAAAAAGCCTACGAGAGTAAAGAATTTTCTCTGATGTTGGCTGGTACATTAGTTGCTCTGGCTGCTGCTGCCATGTTAGTAGTTTACTTCTTGATGGGGCACTGTATGACCTATTTGTTGCAAGTGTCCTTATAAATGCCCAGTGGTTGAGGAGATATTAAAAATTTATTTTTCACAAAAAGCTTGACAAAGTAGCAATAATTAAGCGATTATGTATAATGGATTTTAAGGGGTTATAGCGCAGTTGGTAGCGCACCTCAATGGCATTGAGGGGGTCAGCGGTTCGAATCCGCTTAGCTCCATTCCTAACACCCTAACCTTCTTTATTAAGGGAGAGGGTTATGAAAGTTTTCAGAAGGTTTTAAATGCTTGTTTCCCTAGCCAGTCTCGAAAGTTGGAATGATAGAGACTGTAATAGGTTTCTGAACCGATTCGTTTTTGCTGTAAGAACTCTAGCCAATTTTCAAGCACTTCTTCAACTTCATACTCATCAGTATCAATGATTTGTGCGATCGCTGCGGCAGTCTGCGCCAAAGCTTCCACTGATATTGCTTTTTGCTGCTGTATTAAGACATTTAACACATCTGTGCTATGTTGCGTGTCTTGTTCGGGTGGAAACATTTTGTGTAAATGCTGCTGATAATATGCTTCTAAACCAGGCGGGAGTTGATCGCACTCGAAAGATTCCGGGTAAAAATTTTCTACGATTGCACCTACAATCTGGCTAACATACATAAAATTATTTTCGCTCAAAGTGGTGAGGCGATGCCTAACGGCAAGCTGCTCCGCATCTACGCTAAATTCTTCTTCATTAATCTGGTGATTACTCAACCAAGATTTAAGATCCCCTCTAACCCCCATTAACAAGGGCGAAATATTGCCCCCCTTTTCAAGGGGGGTTGGGGGGATCTCTTGAGGAGTTAGGTAATTTTGAATATAAGCTTGAATATCCCGCCGATTTTCTTCTGGATAATCTGCTAAATCAAGACTTTGCGACGGCGTTTCAATTAATAAACCCGACTTGTCTCGCAAGAAAGGTCTACGAGTGAGGAGGAAATAGACTTTATCCGGGAGATAGCGGGGGAGATAAAACAGATTCGTACCAGATGGTTGGCTGTTGCGGTCAATGCAATTCAACCCATCAATGGCAATTATTAGTTTTTGATGAGGTTCTAACTTATCGCTGATTTGCTGGAGAAGACTAGAGAAAAACCAACTTCCCTCTGTGGCGTTATCTGGGAGAGAGGTGTAATTAAGCGAGTATTGATTAATGAGTTGCGTGCAGATATTTATGAGAAATTCGTCAGCACGATTTTTACCCTCAAGTTCGGCATTGTAATAAATAACTTGAGGATTGTTTGTCACATATTTGGCGAGAATTGCACTTTTACCGCTACCGGGTGCGCCAATGATAGTAAAGTAACCCTGGCGATCGCGGTGGAGAAAGTTGTTAATAGCCGTGAAGACAAATTCACGACCGACAAAGTTTAGGCTTTTGGCTTGAATAATTTGCTCAAAATCTGTGGGATGTCCTCTGGAATTGATTTTTATTGGTGGTTTGGGTGGTGAATTCATAATTGTGAGGAATAATTATAAGATGAAGCAACAGTGGAGGCAGTCATGACTGTGCAGTTATTAAGACGAAAATTCACGGTTGAGCAATATCAGAAAATGATTGAGTCGGGGATTCTCACACAAGATGACCGAGTGGAATTGATACGGGGAGAGATTATTGATATGTCGCCTATTGGAACAAAACACGCTGCTTGTGTGAAACGGTTAAACAAACTCTTGTCTCAGAAGTTACGGGATAGAGTTCTTATTGCTATTCAAGACCCTGTGAAACTGAACGATAACTCACAACCTCAGCCAGATGTAGCATTACTCAAACCCCGTGATGATTTTTACGCCACTGCACACCCCCAACCCCAGGATATTTTTTTATTAATTGAAGTAGCTGATTCAACTATCGAGTATGACCGGGAAGAGAAAATCCCTTTATATGCACAAGCAAACATAATTGAAGTTTGGTTAGTAGATATTAACGAGGAAATTGTGGAAGTTTATCAACAACCAACAGCCGCAGGATATCAGCTTATGCAAAAGTTCGCTAGCAGTCAAACTTTATCAATTCCAGACTTCCCTGATGTAAACATTAACGTCAATGAAATCCTCTATCAGTAATATATTGTGTAGTTTCTCAATTACGAATTACGAATTACGAACTACGAATTACCTTTCATCCCTTCAAGGCGCAAAAAATGTACCCTACCTGATTGTTCCCCTGCCACAATTGTCATGCGATCGGGTGCAACTGCACAGCAATTAATGAAACTTTCCCCTGTGAAGGTGGCAATGACCTCCCCTGTTGCCAGATTCCAGACTTTCAGGGTGGAGTCAAGGGAGGCAGAAATCAGCTGTTGCCCATTGGGGGTGACGGCGACGGCTTTTACATAGGAACTATGACCTTTGAGGGTGAATAGTTCCTCCCCAGTTGCCAGATTCCAGACTTTCAGGGTGGAGTCAAAAGAGGCAGAAATCACCTGTTGCCCATTGGGGGTGACGGCGACGGCTTTTACCGAGTAACTATGACCATTGAGGGTGAATAGTTCCTCCCCTGTTGCCAGATTCCAGA
>NZ_JAVRBS010000024.1:0-117559 GCF_034531155.1 Nostoc sp. ChiVER01
GTGTTAAGCATACCGCCAGCGTTCATCCTGAGCCAGGATCAAACTCTCCGTTTTGTTGTGTTTCGAGTTTGTGGCTCCGAAAAAAATATTTCCCGGAATCCTAGTTCTTAATTTTGACTATCCTTTTGAGAAATCCCAAAAGTAAAATCTTTTGACGAGGATTGGTTTTTTCTTAAGCTTTCAAAGTATTATTTTTTTCAGGTTCAGCGGTGGTTGGCTGTCTTTCGCTTTTCCACTTAACTAGAATAACTAGTCATCCCCTAGTTTGTCAAGGGGTAAATTTATTTTTTTTCTAAAAGGGCAAATCGTTTGACTGGACTTGCTTTCAGGTTAATGAGTTAAGCAACAGAAGCAAGTAGCTAAACCTGACTGTGTGAATAATGGATGTTGCTTGTCTCTAAATAGGATCTGATGCAGGTTGAGTGATTATAGTAATGATTATAAAAAACGGCAGGAGGTAGTCTTGCTGGAGCGATTTGTCCTAAATCCAAATACTCAAACTAACGATATATATGTAAGAGCATAGTTGTTGCAGAGCTTGCGGTTTAAGACTTCCATTCTATAGGTGACGTTTATTGTATGGGACATTTACGCGATCACCACCGTTACGTTCACGGAGTGTTTGGAAGAGAAGATAGGCGTTACAGTGAGTCTAGCGCTGTATGTAGAGGGACTTAAAAATTTATAATGAGTTTTTGAGAAAAAGCTAAAAACTAGACTAGGCAAAAAATACAGATGATCCGACCTCGTAAGGTCTTTGCTCAACATTGGCTCAAAAGTGAAAAGGCGCTCGACGCAATTATTAAAGCAGCAGACTGTACAAAAAGCGATCACGCCCTGGAAATTGGTCCGGGAACCGGGATTCTGACTCGTCGTTTATTACCTTTAGTGCAATCTCTAGTTGCAGTTGAAATAGACCGCAACTTATGCCAACTGTTGTCAAAGCAGCTTGGTAAGACTGAAAATTTTTTACTGCTGCAAGGCGATTTTCTTACTCTAGATTTACCATCTTATCTGGCAGCCTTTCCTAATTTCCACAAGCCGAATAAGATAGTAGCCAATATTCCTTACAACATTACAGGGCCAATCATTGAGAAACTACTGGGTACGATCGCTAACCCCAATCCCGAACCATTTGATTCAATAGTGTTGCTGGTACAAAAAGAAGTAGCAGAAAGATTATATGCTAAACCAGGCTCAAAAACCTTTGGGGCGTTGAGTGTGCGGGTACAGTATTTGGCGGAGTGTGAGTTAATCTGCACAGTACCAGCGGCCGCATTCCATCCACCGCCAAAAGTCGATTCAGCAGTGGTGCGGTTGCATCCCCGGAAAATAGAAATACCAGCGCTTAATCCCCGACAATTAGAGAATTTCTTAAGGTTGGGGTTTAGTTCCAAGCGCAAAATGTTACGAAATAATTTGCAATCAGTTATAGAACGTGATCGCTTGAGCCACTTACTGGAACAATTAAAAATAAATCCCCAAGCTAGAGCCGAAGACCTCGGTGTTCAGCAATGGGTAATTCTAGCAAACGAATTGGGAGTGGGAAGTAGGGAGTAGGAATAAGGCAAATTTTTTCCCATTCTCGATTTCCCATTCCCTATTCTCCATTCCTCATTCCTAGAAAATGCATTCCTACAGCCTAATTGCCCCTGCCAAAATCAACTTGTATCTGGAAATCATTGGCGATCGCCCCGATGGCTATCATGAGTTAGTCATGATACTTCAAAGTATTGGACTTGTAGACCAAGTTGATGTGCGTTCCATCAGCACTGATAGCATCCGTGTCCACTGCAACCACCCACAAGTACCGACAGATAAAAGTAATCTGGCTTACCGTGCAGCAGAATTAATGGTGATGCAATTTCCCGAAGCCTTCGCTCAATATGGGGGTGTGGAGATTAGCATAAACAAGCAAATTCCTGTAGCGGCTGGGTTGGCTGGAGGTTCGACAAATGCAGCAGCTGTGTTGCTAGGGATAGATTTATTATGGAAATTGGGATTAACTCAGCCAGAATTAGAGGAGTTGGGAGGTACACTTGGTTCAGATGTACCGTTTTGTGTAGCGGGTGGAACTGCGATCGCGACAGGTAGGGGTGATCAACTTTCTCCCCTGCCGAGTTTAGATAATATATACATAATATTGGGGAAATACCGCAGTCTGGAAGTTTCCACGCCTTGGGCATACAAAACCTATCGAGAGCAGTTTGGTGATTCTTATATTAGAGATAGCGAAAACTTGGCAGCGCGTGCTAATGCAGTTCATTCAGGAGCAATGGTAAAAGCTGTCGTGGATAAAGATTCGGGAGAAATTGCCCAAAAACTGCACAATGATTTGGAGCGCGTGGTATTGCCAGCCTATCCCCAAGTATTACGACTGCGAGAAATTTTTGCAAATCAAGAAGGCGTTTTAGGAACAATGATGTCTGGCTCTGGGCCAACAGTATTTGCTCTTTTTGAGTCTCAACAGCAGGCAGAACTAGTTTTGCTGCAAATGAGAGAAGCAATTATTGATGAGGACTTAGAATTGTTTGTAACTCGAACAATCACACATGGAATTAAAGTGATATCGTCTGTTTAAATAATTTTTTTGTTAATAAAACATAAGGGATAGACATGAATTATTCCTAATGAGCCAATCCAAAATATAAAATCCAAAATCCTATGAGTGATCAAAATTTAACACCACAAACAGATACTAAAATACAGGCAACAGCAAGTCCTTTACGCTGTTTAACTGGGGCTATGATTTCTGGAGGAATGGGATATGCAATGTATTCGCTGATGATTGCGATCGCTACAAATTTTGCTACTAAACCTCTTCATTCAATTAATCCATTAGTAATTAAGATTTCTTCTGCTGTTAGGACTCTGGTTGTTGGTGTAGTTGCTTTAGGAAGCGGAATATTTGGTATAGTAGCAATTGGTTTGTTGGCTTTGGGAGTGCAATTATTAGTGCAGGAGTTGAGCAAGCAGAAAAGTAGTGAAAACTAGTAATTTGCTTTTAATCAAGGTTCAGCATATTTTTGTTGCCTGCACCTCTGTTTTTTCTGTGGTTAAGCTTTTTGGAATTGGCGTAGACGCATTAGCGAAGCGGTAGCGACGTTCGCGTAGCGTTTCGTAGAGAAGGAGCGTCAGCCGCTGGTTGCCAGAGATCGCTCATTGAACAGCTGATGTTGTAATTTTGGTGTATGGTATAGCCCTTAACTTGAACAGTTTTCGGGTTGACACTTTATAAACTGGCTCAATATTCATAAATTTATGTGGAATTGATACCAGCTACACTGAAGTTGATAGCAGCAACATCATTATATAAGCAAAATTATGAGTATAACCAAGAGATATTTTTTACCCTTTATTTTTGTGACAATTGTTGTCAGCCTCAGCAGTTGTAGTTCTAACCCTACCGCTCGTAATATTAACAGTCGAACGCCATCCTTTACCACAACACCCACGAATAAAGCATCATCTCAGACTCCCAGCCAAATTCCTAGCGTAGCTCAATTAAGAGAAAAATCTTCTAATCAAGAATTTCCTAAGGAAAATACGCCTTCCTCATCAACTCCTAAAGCTGCCACTAGCAAAACTACCAACGTCACGATGTATACAAGTGATACCCAATGTCAAGAACTCATTCCACAAAAGGTTTCAGTACCAGATGAGGAACCAGTAACAAATGTAGTAAGTAAAATTTTAGAAAAACGAGATACAAGCGACTTTAGCTTGTCTGGGTATCGTGTCAACATCAAAAATGGCATTGCTACAGTTGATTTGCGAATATCCCCTAATTCAAAGCGACAAATAGCTTCTCTTTCTAGTTGTGAACAGTTTGCTTTATTTGGCAGCCTCCGCAAAACCCTAACAAGTAATGCTCAATGGAATATTAAAGAGGTTCGCTTCACCTCGCTCGGTGAGGACATTATTCTTTAGTTAAATATAGTAGTCAGTCTTGTCATTAGCTAGCTAAAAGATTTCCAATATGAATAGCCGCAAGACTTATGTATCAGCACTTGCAAAAACAGTGAATGTTTTAGTCAGTTTCAAACAGCTGTAAATAGTGGTATTATTGATTTTAGCCCTAGTTTATAGTGGTAATTTGCGGGTGTAATTCAGTGGTAGAATGTCACCTTCCCATGGTGAACGTCGTGGGTTCGAGTCCCATCGCCCGCTTTAAAATTGCTGTACATTTGCAGATTATATGTCGCGATTCGCAAATTAGTGTCGTTTTTCGCAAGTTAATGTCGATCGGGCTATTTTTTAGAGTCAATTTAATTATGCTAGTTTTTTGCAAATTAATGTCGTATTAGATTATGCTCTAATTAGCACACTAGCTTCTATATTAAACTTAATTAAACTTGCTCACCAATATTCTGCTAAACCAAGTTTCAATGGGTAAATTTTCCTACTCCGTTCTCAGGACTACCCTTACCCATTAAACATAATTATGATGAAGCAACTAATCAGTGAAAGTAACTGGTAGCATATTGTCTTTACAAGAAAATACTCATTTATTTCAACCTTCCATTAGCCAGTATGGATTTTGACACTTTATATGATTTCCAGAATAAAAATTACCACTCAACATCATTCCATCGTAGAAGAGAACGGCTGTTGGCTCTTTTAATCGGTAAATTCTTTCTTGTAAATCACCTTAGTATTGGGAAGATGACATTCCTTTTAACCCTCTTAAACAACTTTTAGACGAGATGCTTCTTGAGCATCAATAGCTAGTACTAATTGGAACAGACGCAAATACTTTAAACCCACCCCTAGCCAGGATGGTTATTGAAACCACAAATGCCCAGCACCCAACGCTGTTTGTTTTAGAGAGCCTTTCAACCCACCCCTAGCCGGGATGGTTGTTGAAACTCTTACTTCCCTCACTTATTTCAAATGTTCAGCTAACTTTCAACCCACCCCTAGTGTACATTTGCAAATTAGGTCGTTTTTCGTAAATTAGTGACGGTTAGGCTATTTTCCAGGATCAATTGAATTAACGTGAGTTAGTGGGACTTAGACAAAAAGTAGCCCAAAAAAAACATCAAACGTATATACAGAGAGACTTTGACATCGTTTTGCCTAGTTTATTGATATATCTGGGTTTCAAGGATTTTTAAGCCTTTGGTGTATTTCTCTTGCCCTGCATGGGTTTGAGGCTTGTTTCTACCTCAAAAATGTTTAAGTCCCGTTAGACGGAACTAAAAAATGGTAGGAGGTAGTGCAGGTAAATCATTTGGGTAAATGTCAATCGAGGGTTTTTTAGGCAAGTAGGTATAAGCAGCTAAACCAGCCATAAAATTAACTAAAAAGTTAAATGGGCTACGATGATAAAAGTGTTCGATTTGACATATATTTTTCAGATGGTCATTGATCGATTCAATTACAGCACGTTTGTGTAACAAAATCTTATCAATCAGTTTTATTAAACGATTTTTCATTTTCTTCTTAGATTTTGTAACTAACTGCAACCCTCGCTCATATAACTCCTCAAATAGTTTTTGAGAGATGTATCCTCTATCACCAAATAATTTATCAATTAAGTCTTTAGTCATATCTGGGACTGGTTTTCGGTCATCCACATTCGCTGGAGTTATTGAAAATGCAAGTAATTCTCCGCAATCATTAATAATCAAATGTAGTTTACTTCCATTGTGCCACCCAACAGAATTTTTGCCCCATTTCACTAGTGATCTATTTTATAAGTTCTGATTGATTAGTTTGTTACCAAAACCCTGTAGAGACGCGAAATTTTGCGAGGTTAGAATGGAAACAGAGAGTTGAGCGATCGCAAGAAGTACTACTTGTAATATTGGTGTAACAAAATAAATTATAAGCGTCAACCTGACACTACAGAGTGAAAGCAGATGTTTAGCAAATGTATTAAAATTTGTAAAGAAAATTACTTTGTTTAAATATCCCCTTAGACTTCTGACACAATATGGCAGTGCGTCAAGATACAATCTGGGAACGTTTCTTATCCCCTGTAGTGCGTCTTTTGATTAATGAAGACGGGTTACGGCGTTACGCTGATAGTATTGACTGGGAGAAAGAGTGCGATCGCTATCGACGAGATGATGTGATAATTCCGGCGTACTACAGCAGTCAAAACTTTCACGGTATTACAGGCGGATATCTGAATTACAGTGCAGCAGTTAGTTACGATCCGATTACCCAATATGTTGTGCCGCCAAATGAAACTATTGTCCGTCAGGCTTTAATTGATGCCGTTAAGGTAAAACCACGACGCATACTCGATTTAGGCTGTGGTACAGGTTCCACTACTTTAATGCTAAAGCAAGCTTTTCCCGAAGCGGAAGTTATTGGTTTGGATTTATCTCCCTATATGCTGGTAAGGGCAGAAGATAAAGCTAGAAGTGCTGGCTTAGATATAGTTTGGCGACACGGGAATGCTGAAAAAACTGGTTTCAGAGATGCAACATTTGACTTAGTGACAGCTTCTTTGCTATTCCATGAAACACCAGATGCCGTCTCGCTAGCAATTCTGCAAGAAAGCTTCCGGTTGCTGGTAGCTGGAGGGCAAGTATTAATTTTAGATGGAAATCAAAAGACTCTGCGTCAGTTAGAATGGCTTAATGATGTTTTTGAGGAACCATCTATTCGTGAGTATGTTGCTGGTAGTGTAGAGGCGAATATGGGTGCAGCCGGATTTGAAGCTGTGCGATCGCACGATGTATGGTGGATCAATCAGGTAACTAGTGGCGTTAAACCAATAGCAACCGAAAATATCCGTTATTATACTCCCACATCAATAGATAATAATGATTTGGAGGGACTTGGATCTCCAGCATTTGGCATAAGGGCATGAGTTTAAAGGCAGTTCTCTTTGATTTTAATGGTGTCATCATTAACGATGAGCCAATCCACCTGCAACTGATAGATGAGATTCTCATTCAAGAAAATCTCCAACCCCAGCGGGTGAGTGAGCGTCAAGCTTCTTTAGGGCGCACTGACCGCGCTTGTTTTGGGCAACTACTTGCTAATCGTGGTAGAGTAGGCGATGAAAACTATTTAACTCAGTTGCTGTACCGCAAAGCCCAAGCCTATGTGGTGGAACTAGAGAAAATCGAAAAACTGCCTTTATATCCAGGCGTAGAAGACTTAATATTTCAGGTGCGATCGCGGAATCTGAAACTAGGATTAGTTAGTGGCGCGATTCGCCAAGAAATAAAATTGGTACTCAATCGAGCTAAACTAGCCGAACATTTTAAAATTATCGTCGCAGGTGATGACATTACTACCAGTAAACCAGAACCCGACGGTTATCTACTGGCAGTGAAACGCCTAAATAAAGAATATCCTGAATTGAATCTGCAACCACACGAGTGTCTGGCAATTGAAGATACTCCAGCCGGGATCGAAGCGGCGAAGCGATCGCACATGCAAGTTGTTGGTGTAGCGAATACTTACCCATTCCACATGCTCCAGCGCTGCTGTAACTGGACTGTTGATTATCTCAGTGATTTGGAACTCGAACGGGTACAGAAGATTTATTCTCAAAAACAGCCTCAGCCATCGGCAACTGAATGTTAGAATACTCTATGGTGATAGTGTATTGAGTTAATGAGTAATATTACTCTTGACTTCGCAGAAATTTTGGGGAATTAGCTCAGTTGGTAGAGCGCTGCGATCGCACCGCAGAGGCCATCGGTTCAAATCCGTTATTCTCCATTTGTACATGTACATTGTAGTTCTACTGGTTGACTGAAAATCATACTTAATTTGACTAAAAACAAAAAAGGAGCCTAACTTAGGCTCCTTAATAATAAAACTGGTAATAAAATTGTGACTACTTAATAGTCACCTTACCACCAGCTTCTTCGATGCGCTTCTTCGCATCTTCAGCAGCATCCTTAGCAAGACCTTCTTTAACTGCCTTGGGCGCAGCTTCTACTAAGTCTTTTGCTTCTTTCAGACCTAAACCGGTCAATTCCCGGACAATCTTCAGCACGGCAATCTTCTTATCAGCTGGGACTGATTCAAGAATCACTTCAAACTCGGTTTGCTCAACAGCTTCCTCAGCAGGAGCAGCACCACCACCACCGCCAGGCATCATCATCATGCCACCGACGGGTGCAGCAGCACTTACGCCAAAAGCTTCTTCAATTTGCTTGACTAACTCAGAAGCTTCCAACAAAGAAAGGGTTTTTAGTTGTTCTAAAATTTGATCGGTTGCAGCAGACATTGATATAACTCCTGTAATTTTGATTATTTATTAGTCATTAGTCTTTAACTATGGACTTTTGACTTTTGACTGATGAACTACAAAGTCGTCTACTCAGCAGCAGTTTCGGTGCTGCTATCAGCTTCAGTAGCGGTTTCACCACTACCACCACTTTGCTCTTGGTCAGACACAGCCTGCAAAGCACGAGCCAGTGAACCAGGGACTTCGTTGATACCCACAGCAATCTTGGTAGCCAAGGCGTTGATAGCTCCAGCGATTTGTGCAATGAGTTGCTCTTTAGATGGCAAGTCTCCTAGAGCTTTAACATCCGGTTCTTTGAGTAGACGACCTTCCATGACACCGCCACGAAGTTCTGTCTTCTTAGTGGCTTTTTGGAAGTCTTGGTAAGCCTTAATTGCAGATGAAAAATCTTCTTTGACTAACAAAAAGGCTGAAGAACCTTTGAGTAGTTCTGACAATGGCTGCCATTTTTCCTCGTCTCTAATAGCAATACCCATCAAAGTATTTTTAGTGACTTTGCAGACAGCGCCACTCGGACGTAGCCGCCGCCGTAAATCGCTAATTTCAGCAACTGTCAGTCCCTGATACTCTATTACTAGTGCCAGACTTGATTTACTCAAAGTTTCTTTGAGGTCAGCTACTATCTCTTTTTTATTTTCTAGTGTTCTACCCATTCCAATCTCACCTCCTTAAAATAATCGGGGAAGTGCCCTACTTGTACGTTTCTTCTAAATCTGAACCCAAACAACAAACCCCAGCTAATCTAGCCGGGGTCGAGTATTAAGACTCTTGACGCCATAGTTATCACACCTTTAAGGGTGGTAATTTCTGACTATTAGAGTTTTAACCTCGGCAGGATATTTAAGCTATTAGCACCTGCTGTCTCCGGCTTTGCCTATTTAATTTTGTCATTTGTCCTTTGTCCTTTGTTTTTGTCTTTACAAATGACAAATAATTAATGACTAATGACTCAAAACTAACCTGCTTCGCTCAGTTTTAAATCTCGTAGGGCGGTAACATCAATTTTAATTGATGGCCCCATTGTGGCTGACACATAAAATGTGCGCCAATAACGACCCTTAGCTCCTGAAGGACGGTTACGGTCAATCGTCTCCTGCAATGCCTTCAGGTTGACTAGCAAATCTTCCGGCGAGAATGTTGTCTTACCAAACATAACATGGACAATGCCAGTTCGGTCAGCTCGGAATTCTAGTTTACCAGCTTTGAATTCTGCGATCGCACTTCCTAAATCAAATGTTACGGTTCCACCTTTAGGCGACGGCATTAAACCACGCGGCCCAAGCAACTTACCCAGCTTTGCCACCTGTGGCATCACATCGGGTGTGGCAATCAGCTTGTCAAAATCCATTCTACCTTTTTGGATTTCGTCAATCAGTTCTTCAGAACCGACTATATCAGCACCAGCGTTGCTTGCTTCGTTGACTTTTTCGCCTCTGGCTATCACCGCCACCCGGACGATTTGTCCTGTACCTTTGGGCAGTGCTACCGTTGTCCGCAACTGTTGGTCTGTATACTTAGGGTCAATTCCCAACCGGACATGCGCTTCCGCAGCTTCGGTAAATTTAGCTGTTGCTGTCTCTTTGAGAAGGGCTAAAGCCTCTAAAGGATGATAATCTTTAGCTTCTACTTTTGCTTGCAGTCCTTGCAAACGACGCGATATTTTTGGCATTTTTCTCTCCTGGGGTAATTCCGAAGCCTTGCCTCTCCCCCGATAATTTATTATTTGTCGTTTGTCATTTGTCCTTTGTCCTTTGTTAGTCGTTTATTTTCTCCTAACCAATGACTAATGACTAATGACTAATCCGTGATTGTTACACCCATATTTTTAGCCGTTCCTGCCACAATCTTCATTGCCGCGTCTATGTCGTTGGCATTGAGGTCGGGGAGTTTCGTTTGGGCTATTTCTTGCAATTGGGCTTTGCTAATTGACCCAACCTTCTTTTTGTTGGGTTCATTCGACCCTTTTTCAACTTTCGCCGCTTTGCGAATCAGCACTGATGCTGGTGGCGTTTTGAGGACAAATGTAAAACTCCGGTCTTCAAAAACCGAGATTTCTACAGGTATCACCATTCCAGCTTGGTCTGCTGTTTTGGCGTTGTACTCTTTGCAGAACATCATGATGTTAACGCCATGTTGACCCAAGGCGGGCCCAACTGGCGGTGCTGGGTTGGCTTTTCCAGCATTCAGGGCCAGTTTAATGACCGCCACTACTTTCTTCGCCATTTGTATTTAACTCTGTTTCTCTACCTGATTAAATTCCAGTTCTACTGGTGTATCCCTGCCGAAAATTGAGAGCAAGGCTTTAAGTTTACTCCGTTCTGGAGAAACTTCAATTACCTCGCCTTCAAAATCTTTAAATGGGCCAGAAAGCACCATTATCTTATCACCAGTAGCCATGTCAATTTTAAGAACCGGCTCTTGTTCGCTGGTTTGTTTGAATATGCGTTCGACTTCTGAAGAACTCAGTGGTATGGGGTTCACATGACCGCGACCCTTACTGCTACCACGCTTTTGTTCTGCACCAACAAAATTAATTACATGGGAGGTATTTCGTACTACCTGCCAGGTATCATCATCCATCATCATCCGCACCAGCACATAGCCAGGGAAAACTTTTTCTTCTGTATGCTGGCGACTACCATCTTTGCGGATTTTCACCGCCGGCGTTTGTGGAATTTCTACCTGAACAATTTTGTCGGCTACATCAAAAGTTTGAATGCGTTGCTCTAAGTTAGTCTTTACACGCTTTTCACAGCCTGAGGCTACTTGCACTGCATACCAGCGTGCTTCTTTTGACGCTGCTTCTGCTGTTTCTCCTGTTTCCTCCGACTGGAACGTGGAGTTGCGAGGTTCGTCTGTTGCAAAAGTCATCAGAACACCTGTTGTGCTGCCCAACGAAACAATCCATCGACCAAGTATATCAAAGATGCGGAGAGTGCAACCATTAACAAAACAGCTGCGGATTCACTCACTATCTGTTTCCGACTGGGCCAAACTACTTTTTCAAGTTCTTCTTTGGTTCCCTGTATGAAGTTGTTGAAGCTAAACCCATTTGTGGTTTCTGGCAATTCTGCTTCACTTTTTTTGGCCACGACCCTTAATTCTCCCGTTTGTCACTCAATTTTGGTCATCCAGGTTTGCAGTTTCGACTCTATTTCACTTAACTGAAAGCAAAACAACTACAAATACAATAAGTTTACCCGAAATTATTATCGCTAACTGCTAATATAGCAACTGCGTAATTATTTCGGGCTTTGTTTTTTGCTCTTGAGCGCGCCCTGGAGGACTTGAACCCCCGACATCAGGTTTTGGAGACCTGCGTTCTACCAACTGAACTAAGAGCGCACAAGCTGTTTTTGATTCAGTTATTGCGCTGAACTAAATTTCAGTTAACGCAACACGCAATTTTTATCATACCTTAATTTCGTCGAGAAAACAAGTTAGCGGCAGATGCCGCTTAAGATTTCTCTCATACTTCTGAAGGACGAATCACAAAGGGCGGTCAAACCGTTGCTTGATTCGGGTTGCCTTGCCTACGCGATCGCGGAGATAATACAGTTTAGCACGGCGTACTTTACCACGACGTAATACTTTGATGCTGTCAATCCGGGGAGAATGCAACAGAAACACCCGCTCAACGCCCACACCTTGAAAAACTTTACGGACTGTAATTGTTTCGTTGATGCCACCGTTGCGTTTGGCAATCACTACTCCCTCATAGGGTTGTACGCGGTATTTTTCGCCTTCCTTGATTTTCACTCCGACTTTTACGGTGTCGCCTACATAAATGTCGGGTACATTTGATTTTAGTTGTTCCGCTTCAATGGAGCGGATAATCTCTTGAGCGTTCATAGTCTTTGGTGTCTGCTTAAAAAAATCTCACGATCATCAATGATAAATCGATAATCCTGTTTCAGTCTACTTGTTAGGATTAATAATTTTACTGATACAACAGCCTCAAGTTCAAAGCTATATTGCAGAATGCCGTAACACAGGGGTGAAATTTATGAAATTTAGTGTCGTCATCAGTACCTATAATCGCTTAAATTTGCTGCAAAGAGCAATTGATTCGGCTCGTAACCAAACAATGGAGTGTGAGGTGGTTGTTGCCGATGACTGTTCTTCTGACGATACCCAAACCTATATTAAAAGTTTAGGGGACAAGGTTGTTTACCATCGTAATGAAGTGAACCAGGGTCATGCAGCAACGGTAAATGCTGGAGTTGCCAAAGCTAGCGGCGACTGGATTAAGTTTTTAGATGATGACGACTATTTAGCACCTAACTGCATAGAGGAAATGGCTAAGGCGATCGCACTTCGTCCCGATGCTGTAATCTGCTCTTGTGTGGCGGCTCAGGTGGATGGTAATGAAGTTGAACTCAGTCGTACTCCCCAAGTTGGCCCCGGTTCAGCTTTTTATATCCCACAAGCTGATATTCACTACGGTATGCTCTTAGAGCTTGTACCATTTGGTACGCCTGTACAAGTAGCTTCCCGACGTGATGCTTTTTTGCAAACTGGTGGTTGGGACTCTACACTTGATGCTAACTGTGATGATATCGATTCGTGGATTCGGATTGCCCAGTTTGGCGATGCTATTTTCCTTAATCAGTGTCTGGCTTACCGCACTATTTGGCCAGGTGCTTATAATCAAAAGTTTTCTTTGTCTCAACGTTTAGCTACAAATATTTTGATGAAGGAAAAAATTTACGCCTTGGTAAATGAGCAACATCGCTCAAAGATTCCTCATCTTCAGGATATAAAAAATTACCTGAAACTTCATTGGATTTTAGTAGCACTGAAGCAAAAAAATATCAAGAGTTTTCTTTCAATGATAGATATTTCTATAATTTCTCCTCAGTCTTGGAAGTTTTTGCTAAGTGCTGTCTCATCACGCCGTTCTCAAGGAAACAATTCTCAGATTCGTAAACTTGTGTTAATTGAGTCGTAACTTATTAAGTGACGATGGTTTTTACTGTTCAAAACTTAGCATTTACAAAAATTTCGTAAATTTGTGACAAATTAAGAGTTGAAATTGAAATAAACCGAGAAATCTGAGCAGCAGCTTTTACTGCTCAGATTTCAGGGAGGATGCAGAGTCTGTTTTCGTCAATTTGCTATGAACTTATGCAATTTATTACTGGCATGTGCATCGCCATACTATGCTAAATCTGATCGCTAGACGATGACGTTACTACCAACTACCAGATTTGTCGCGGTGAAATTATCCAAAGTTGCGAAGGTACTAAAAGAAGAATAACCAGGATAATAAGAAATAAGGACTTCAACTAGTGTAGAAGTACCCGATTGCACAAATTTTAGGTGGCCATCACCGATGGGATTGCTGCTACTGTAGCCCTGACTCTTAAACAGGTTAGTGAAGACTAGCTTATCCTGGCTCTGCTTAAAGTCAGTGATTGTACTATTGTTATTGCTTAAGATTTGGTAGATGAACTGGTCATTACCGCTACCGCCAGTCAAGGTATCGGAACCTCCACCACCAAGCAAAATGTCATCACCAGCACCGCCGATGAGGCTATCATTACCTAGACTACCAACCAGGGTATCATTACCTTCACTACCAAGTAGGGTGTCGTTACCTTCACCACCCCGCAATAGGTCGTTACCACTTAAGCCGTCGATGCGGTCATCGCCCCCTTCACCATTAATAACATCACCTGAGTTTTCAAAGCCATTGACATTGTTGTTTAGGTTATTAAGAAAGGTGACTGTATTTTTGTTGAAGATGCTGGTTTGGGTGGAGTTGGCATCGAAGACATCAAAGCTGTCACGAATGCTGCTTTGCCCATCAAACAAGATATTACCCAGTGTCCATAGGTTGTCTAGGTTTTCCAGGGTAAAGTTTTGCAGGATAATTTTGTCATCAGCTACCCCTTCAAAAGTAACTTCTAAATTGTTCCCATTCTTGGTGAGTAGCAGATTTTGGGCTGTCAATCCACTACCTTGGAATTTCAGGGTATCCAATTCGCTAATAACTGCTGCCGATGGATTTGAGCCTTTACCTAACCCACCAAAATCGGTGATGGTATCAACACCGTCGCCTAAATTGTAAATAAATTTATCTTTGCCACCGCCACCAGTTAGGATGTCATTGCCTTGATTACCTGTGATGGTATCGTTTCCAGCTTGAGCGTTAATTATGTCACTGTAGTTCTTGCCTACTAAATTATCAGCGCCATTGCTTCCATTCAGCCCGTTAAACTCTAATGCACCAATATCAACTGTACCCTGAGATATTCTGTCAAATCCAGTGCCGCGCTGGTCAGTGGTAATACCTGGTGGAATCAGGGCATTATTGCCTGCGTTAATGGCAGGACTATTCCCAATTAAGGCATTAGTCAACGTTGTACCACCGTTATTTTGCAGGGGGCTGAGTTTTGGGTCAATAGGGTTGGTTCTGGTGCCGACGAGGGTGCTAGTAGTAAGGCCAGTGCTAGCAGTGTTATCGCCAATTAGGTTATTTCCAGCGTCTGTGAACTTGCCGGAAACGTCGCGGGAATAACCGGAAAGGTCATAGGGATAATCAGGCTCGACATTGAAGAAGTTGCCTGCAATGATGGTATTGCCAACGATAACAGTGCCGCCATTACTGACAACGCCCCCACCGTTGCCAATCTCACCCACATAGCCCTCTGCTGTGTTACTGGTAATGGTGTCATTGGTAAGTGTGAGAGCGCCACTGTTCAAGATGCCGCCGCCTGTATAATATACACTATTATCAGAGACAGTGCTGTTAATAAGGCTAAAAGTACCTGAGTTAGAGATGCCACCGCCGTCTGCCGCACTATTATTAGAGACGGTGCTGCGAGTGATATCGACGCTGCCTGAGTTATAAATGCCACCACCAGAGGATGGATAAGGGTTAGGCCCGATGCCGTGACTTTCTCCATTGGCGAAAGCGCTATTATTAGAGATAGTGCTGTCAGTTATATTGAGGTTGCCTGTATTGAATATGCCGCCCCCATAGGCAGTGTTGGAAAAGACGTATGCACTATTATTAGAGACATTGCTGTTAGTTAGGCTAAAGTTGCCTTTGTTAAAGATGCCTCCGCCTAATGATGACCCACTATTACCAGAGACAGTGGTGTTAGTTAGGCTGAGAGTGCCTTTGTTAAATATGCCGCCTACTAACCCCGTATTGTCAGAGACAGTGCTTCCCGTCAGGCTAAGGCTGGTATTGGTATTAAGCAAAATACTGCCCAAGGGGTCATTAGCATTAGCAATCTTTAAACCATCAATGCTGGCATCTGTGCCTGTGCCGGATATCTCGAATACGCCTGAGAGATTATTGCCGCTAATGGTGAGGTTAGATGCTCCAGTTCCTAAAATCGTAATATCATCGGTAATCGTTAATTTTCCAGAGGTGAGGGTGATGATATCCGGTGTGGCATCCGTGAACACGCCCGCAAAGGTAATCGTATCCGCCCCAAGAGTCGCATTGGCATTGAGGATAGCCTGCCGCAATGACCCTGCCCCAGAATCATTAGTATTATTCACTACAAATGTATCAGTGTTAACAACAGGTGGGTTAGTTGTGGGGGTCTGGACTTCATAAGCACCAATATCAACAACACCATTAAATATCCGGCGGAATCCAGCGCCGCGTTGGTCAGTAGTGATGCGAGCAGGTGTTAGAGAATTCTTGCCAGCATCAATAGCGGGGCTACCCGCAAGTAAGGCCTGGGTAAAGGTTGCACCACCGTTATTTTGCAGCAGTCCGAGTTTGGGGTCAATGGGGCTAGCACTTGTGCCGACGAGGGTGCTAGTGGTAAAAGCAGTGCTACCAGTATTATTGCCAATCAGGTTATTGCCGGAGTCAATCAGTCCACCACGCACGTCGGGGTCTATATCACCGGAGGTGGAGTTGTCTAAGTTGCCTGCAATGATGGTGTTATTAACTTTGACGTGATAAGAAGAATCACGGAAGTAACTAAAAACACCTCCACCATTACCAGCACCATCACCATCTGAGTCAGCTGTGTTGTTATTAATTGTGTTGTTGATTAGGGTCAGCCTGTTGTCACTGGTGTAGGCCAATCCATTGTATATGCCACCACCATCATTTAACGCTGTATTGCCAGAGATGGTGGCGTTAATTAAAATAGCTGATCCGGCATCATAATCTACACCTGCGTTATAAATGCCACCGCCATCCTCTAACGCTGTATTGCCAGAGACAGTGCTATTGGTTAGCCTGAGAGTACCACCACTATAGATACCACCGCCGAAGTATGCCGTATTGCCAGAAACACTGCTGTCAATTAGGCTGAGAGTACCAATATTACCATTAGAACCGTCATTATAAATGCCGCCTCCCCGATTATCTTCCCAGGAATTTCCATAAACACTGCTTCCCGTTAGGGTAAGACTACCAAGATTATAGATACCGCCTTGCGTATTACCAAAGACGCTGGTGTTAGCAAGACTGAGGATGCCGCTATTAGAGATGCCACTTTCTGCTGTATTACCAGACACACTGGTGTTTGCTAGGCTGAGAATGGAGTTTCTATTAACCTTTATACCGCCACTAGCGATCGCCAATCCATTTATACTGACACCTGTCGCTAGTCCCGATATCTCGAATACTGTAGAGGCATTATTTCCACCACTCACAGTTAGATTGGATATTCCAGTCCCCAAGATAGTGACATCATCGGTAATTGTCAGTTGTCCAGAGGTAAGGGTAATAGTATCTGGGGTGGTATCTGTGAATATTCTTCCAAAAGCGATCGCATCATCTCCAGCAGTAGCATTGGCTAAGTTAATTGCCTCTCGGAGTGTTGTGATACCGTTGTTAGCATCGCCATCATCTGTGTCTCCAGTATCATTCACTGTGAATGTCGCCAGTACTCCTGCGTAGGCTTTTTGCGTCGTTTCTGCAAATGCTAGAGTCACTTCCATTTGGGCAGTACGTACTTCCAGTTCCCAGTTTCCGCCTAATGCTGCACTGCCTATCAGCTGACGGGAAGCGGCAATATTCGCTCCTGTAAGTTGGTGCAATTTGGCAATAAATTCTGCGCCCACATCACTAAAAGCTACATTGCAACCATAAATGAGTAAGTTCCTGGGGTTATCTTTAGTAGAGGCGGAAAATATCTTTTGCCATTGCTGGAGTTGCTGACTATGATCTTCAAGGGTATCTAGTCCTAAGTGAGCATTGCCCAGTTGTAAGTTACCAGGAGTACCGTGGCAAACAATATGAATGCTGTTAATATTTTGGTCAGCGCGAGTTGCTAAAATTTCCGTAATTTGCTCAACACCGTTCTTTGTTGAGTCAAGAACAAATATTTCGGTCTGGGAGATAACACCATTAATTAAACTCTGATAGTCTGCAACTGCCGTGTCAATAAAAACTAAGCTATGGGTATATGAGGCGGGAATTACAGAATTTAATTGGAAGTGTGGAGTGTGTAAGGTTGCCATTTTGTTACTTCAAGCTAAGATTTTGAATTCAATTAAAACTGACTGAAGCTTTGTCATTTAAGGGTTTTCATTTACTTATTAAGAATAACGGCAAATTATTTTTTACTATTGCTTTCCTTTTTTATCATCAGACAAATTGCTACTCTTGTAAAGCCAGAAGAGCATTTCAGGAGAGTAAAGAAGGCTGTAGCAACTGAAATAGGGGATTAGTCTTGAGAATTTTGGATTTTTACCCCGATTTATCCAGCTATTAATGAATAAGTCTTTAAGCTAAGTAATTAGTTATAAGCGCTGTCGGTCAGTAGCAAGTGTTAATTTTATGCACTACTGACTACTTTTGAGTTGTCATTAAACACCTCAAGAATTAGGTTAATTTCCACTCAGCCACTTATCTTAATTTTTTATACATATCTCCAAAATTATGCGAATCATCCATATTTTGAACCACGTTCAAGAAATAGGTAACGGTATTGTAAATGTGGCTGTGGATTTGGCTTGTTTACAGGCTAAATCTGGTCACGAGGTAGCAGTTATTTCATCTGGTGGTGAATATGAGAAATTACTAAGCATATTTTGTGTCAAACACTACCAATTAGATCAAACTAGGAAACCGATAAGTATTATTAAAGCAGGTGTGCGTTACCTGGCGATCGCAGCAGAATTTCAGCCGGATATTGTTCACGCCCACATGATGACGGGAGTCATCCTAGCCCGCATTTTTAAAGGACATAAATATGCTTTAGTTTCCACAGTCCACAACGAATTTCAGCGTTCTAGTTTGTTGATGGGTTTAGCTGACAGAGTAATTGCCGTCAGTAAGGCTGTACGAGATTCTATGGCACGGCGCGGTATTTCAGAAAACAAGCTGCGGGTAGTATGCAATGGAACTTTGGGGAGTCCCCGCACGCGACAAATACAAAATTATCAACCTTTACCATTGCAACGTCCAGCGATCGCAACTGTAGCCGGGATGTATCAACGCAAGGGAATTGCTGAGTTAATCGCTGCCTTTGAACAAATTGCCTCAGATTTTCCCCAAGCGCATCTCTATTTGGTAGGAAATGGTCCTGATAAACAGCTATTTGAGGCACAGGCAGAAGCAACTTCTGTAAAAGAACGCATCCATTTTGAAGGCTTCCAGGCAGAACCTCAACGCTATCTGATATCTTGTGACATATTTGTGTTAGCTTCTCACCGCGATCCTTGTCCCCTGGTGCTTTCAGAAGCTAGGGAAGCTGGAACTGCGATCATTGGCACTCAAGTAGACGGAATTCCTGAAGCTTTGGACAATGGGCAAGCAGGACTTTTAGTGCCAGCAAAAGATAGTAATGCGTTGGCTGGAGTTTTAGTGCAATTACTGAGTAATGCCGATATGTTGCACGAATGGAAAAACCGGGCAAATCAAAACCTACAATGGCTGAGTGTTGCCCGCGTCCATCAGGAAATATTAGCGGTGTATCGTGAATTAATTACAGAGTCAGAGCGTTAACAGTGTAGCGATCGCTTTACTTGGAAAGCTACACCTAAAGCGCCAAAGACTAGTACACCCAAAATATTAGTTGATTCAGGAACAGCAGTGTAATAACTAGCCACTCTGATCGGCCCATCTTTATCGACTTGCTCTGCTGGCACTGGTGGAATGATTCCAGCACCTGGCGATACATTGGGGCTAGTAGCAAATGGATTGTAAAACAGGGTTCCTTTGGGAATTACGCCACCACTAAAAGTGATGATGTTATCTTTTATGGTAATGTCTGAAAAAATATCCTTTAGATCGGGGTTATTAGAGTAACCAATCTTGCCATCTCCATTAACATCTCCCCACTGCACTGGCTCGTTATTAAACGCGGGAGTAGAATCTGGATTACTATAGGCAAGCGTTTTTAAATCAAAGACCAAGCTTTCTATATCGTACCCAGTGTTATTTAGAAAGTTATTAGCTACATCTGAGACACCATATTCTATTACTTGTCCCGGTTGAAACTCTGGCCCAAGAGTTCTTGGCTTTTTCGCTTCAAGTACTTCTTCATTTTGAGTTGTCACGATGGGTTCTACCAAGATGAAGGCTCTCGCTGGTGTCAAAGACAATAAACTAATTCCTGCTGCTCCTAAAACAGATAAGGCTATTTTGGTTGGTATTGTAGTCATATTTCTGTCCTTTTTATATTGATTGAGAGAATACTATACCGTGTGGGTTAAATCAAACAGCAAAAGCTCACTTTTGAACCGCTATCTACCTGCTAGATAAATAGCGGTTAATGTGTGCCTGCTCAGTGGATTTATATTTATTCATAGGTTGATTTATAAAACAATTCTTGTAATGCTTTATCAAAATAACTAGTAATTTTACCCAATCTTTATAAAAAATCTAAATTAGAACTTATGCGTTGACAGATTAGCCAATATGTGGATTTGAAAAAATTTGAGTTCAACGTGATCTACCAAGAAGTTTTTTCGTTGGCAAATCACGTTAATTTAAATTCCAGCGTAGAACGTGTTGAAAATTGAATCCCTATCAGGGATTTAAATCAATTTTTTTGTAAATCCACGCAACCAAATTAATACTGGCTTCGCCCAATTACCACCGAGCAAATCGTGTAGCAGAATATAAAAACAGGGGATGATAAATAGTGTCAGCATTGTTGCGATCGCCATCCCGAAGAAAACTACAATTCCTAAAGGCTGCAAAAACTCAGAACCTTCGCCAATGCCCAATGCCAAAGGAAACAGTCCCAAAATAGTGGTGACTGTAGTCATGATAATTGGGCGCAAGCGTTGAGGAGCAGCTTTCATGATCGCAATTTGGCGAGTACAACCAATTTCATCCCGAATTTGGTTCGCCAGTTCAACCATTAGAATCCCTGCGTTTACCACAATTCCCACCAGCAAGACGACACCAACAATTACAGTTGCGCCAATTGCAGTTTGGGTAATGTAAAGTCCAAAAAGTCCCCCAGCTAATGCCAGTGGTACGGTGAACATAATTACCAATGGGTCAATCAGCGAATTGTATTGTACCGCCATGACTACAAAGATTAAGAACGTTGCCAACGCCCCTAAAGTTTTTAAAGCATCCTGAAGTTGCTGATTAGTTTCTTGGGCAGAACTAGGTACAATTGAAACGCCATCAGGTAAGTCTACATCTTGAAGTACCTGGTTGACTTCTGCGATCGCTTCACCAAGACTAGCTCCCTCGGTGAGATTGCCTGCCACAATAAAAGCTTGACGCTGATTAATCCGTTGCACTTCACCAGGCGCTTGACCTTCTTGAATGTTTGCAACATCTGAAAGCCGGATTAGTTGATTATTTTCTGTAAATAGTGGTAATTGCTCTAGCTGGGAAGGACGCGCAATTGCTTCCTTATTTAACTGCACCCGCACATCAACTAAACGATTACCGCGTTGAATTTGCGTAGGAACTGAGCCTTCAATTGCTGTTTGAACTGTTGCACCAATTTGCCCGGCGCTCAACCCTAATGCCGAAACTCGTTCCCAGTCGGGGCGAATTTGTATTTCTGGTTGCCGGGGGTCGGCATCTGGTCGGAATGTCGCTAATTTTGCCCTATCTTGCAATGCTTGCAACACTTGCGCGCCTGCTTGCGTTAAGTTTTCTTCATTCTCACCTTGCAAAATCACGTCAACTTCTGACCCTTGCACTGGAGAATTACTCAAGATTAAACCCCGCACCTGACCAGGATTGAGGCGCAGCAGAATTCCTGCTAAGTTGAGTTTGTTAAATTCTTGAGTTACTTTTTTGACGAAAGCTTCGACATCTGTACCTGGTTTTAGATTGATAGTGCTACTAGCACGTAAAGGATTTTCTGTAGTATTGCTACCAAACAAAGAACCACCCACAGTTGTGAAAGCAGACTCTGTTTCTGGTTGTTTGAGCAAAATGTCATCGACAATTTGCATAACTTTTTCAGAAGTTGCTAAAGGTGTACCGGGAGGAAACTGCGCTCTCAAGGTAGCTTGACCAGTACTGATGCGGGGTAAAATTTCTTGGGGAATTTGACCAAACATAAAGAAGCTACTGCCGCCTAAAATTACCAAAGCAGCAATAACAACGAGGAGCCGATAGCGTAAAACTTTGGTTAAAAAATTACTGTATCCTCGTGTAGCATCTTCAAATCGGTGATTAAACTGTCTTAGCAACCAAAATTCACCGATCCGACTAGACCAGCGAATTCCCAAGAGTCGAGAAGACAGCATCGGTACTATTGTAATGGCGACGACAAGGGATGCTGCGACTGCGAAGCTAATTGTCAGAATCAGTTCATTAAATAGCAGTGCAATAAAACCGCCAATTAACAGGAATGGTACTACAGAAACTAAGTTAGCACCTGTAGCAGCAACTAAAGCAGATTCCACTTCTTGAGAAGCATTAATGGCATTGTCAATAAAGAATTTTGAATTTCTCCCCTTCCCCTCTGCTCCCCTGCTCCTCTGCTCCCCTACCTCCATCTCTTTCTGATTGGGAGTCATCCCCACTTTTTCGGAAATATTCTCCAAAATTACAACCGATGTATCAATTGCTTGACCGACTCCTAATGTCAGACCTGCTAAACTGAATACATTCAAAGTCAAGCCAAAGATTTTCATCAGAGCGATCGCTGCTAGAGTACACAACGGAATCGTCAAACTGATAATCAATGTTTGCCTGAATGATCCCAAAAATAACAACACTGCTGCTGCTGCTAACAATGCCCCAGAAATCCCCGAAAAGATGACATCATTTAAAGAATTGCGGATAAAAATAGATTCATCTGTGGTGGGACTCAAAGTCATGTCTGCTGGAATTAAACCCGATTGTCTTAATTGTTCAATTCGCCGTTTCACAGCATCTACAACGGTAATTGTATTGGCTTCAGGCTGCTTTTGAATTGAAAATTTCACCGCAGGCTGACGATTCAGGTAGACAAATACTCGCTGGTCTTCTGTATCATCAATTACCTCCGCAAAGTCTCGTAAATAAACGCGGCGAGAAGGTGCAGGGGAGGTAGGGAAAGCGGAGGAAGCAGGAGAGACAGGAGAGGAAACTTCCAAGGAGAGGTTTTCAATTTCCCTAGCATTTTGGAAACGTCCTACAGTCCGAGTCAATGGCTCGGAATTTTGCCCTAGAATCCGACCACCAGAAGTATCTTGGTTACGGGCTGTTAATTCATCTAAGACATCATTTAACCCGACACCCAAAGCTTGCAATCGGTTTAAGTCAACAAGTACTCGTACTTCTTCCTCAGCACCACCAGATACATCGACTGAAGCAACTCCCGGCACGACACTGAGTTCACGGGTTAACTCTTCATCAGCAAATACGCGTAAATCTTTACCTGGCAACGAATCAGATGTTAGTGCCAATTCATAAATCGGCAATTGGGAGGGATCGAGTTTAAATAATCGCGGCTCCTCTATCGTATCTGGCAGTTGTCCTCGCCCTCGGTTAAAAGCAGCAGTAGCATCGTTTAGGGCTTGGTCAATATTGCCCCCTGGTTGGAAGTATAAATCGAGGCTTACCTGCCCTTCACGGGTGCGGGAAAAAACTTGCACTACATTCTCGGTTGCTCGTAAAGCTTCTTCTAACGGCCTGGTGATTTCATCTACTGCTACTTCTGGTGAAATACCAGGGGCTTCTAGTCGGACACTAACTCGTGGATAGGTAATTGACGGTAGGAGATCGACTTGAATCGTGGTGAGAAAAAATACCCCAATGACAATTACTGCCACGGTAAGCATGAGTGTGCCAATGTGTTGGCGAATAGCGATCGCACTAAGACTAAATCCGCTATTGCCATTATTATTGTTCGCCTGTTGCATGATACGTAAGTGATAAGTGCTGACTACTAAGTACTTTTTTCCTTGGTATGGTGGTTATCAAAATAGAATTCAGAAGTCAGGAGCCAGAATTCAGAGTTGAATTCTGTGTGATTGGCAGATAAATAAATGGGTTTAATATCCCCACTAAATCGAAGATTTGGTGGTCTTCAATTAGTAGTGGTTTTGAATCCCTCACTTTCTTGTTCTGACTCCTGAATTCTGACTTCTGAATTCTTCTTCAATGCTCACCGTACTATTGCTTTTCTGAAAGAATTGAAAGACTTACAGTGTCACCTTCTTTTAAGGGCTTACCACTACGAACAACATAGCGCTCTCCTGTTTGCAAACCGGATAAAATTTCCACTTTCCCATCAGCTCTTTTTCCCAACATTACGGCTCGTGCTGTTACCTTGGTTTTGCCTTCTGTGTCTTTAACGACAAATATTTCCCCACTTCGGTCTTGTGAATTTGCTTTTGCTATCCCAGATGTGTTAGCTGGGGAAGACTGCTGTACATTTGTTTGCGTCTCCCCTGTAGCCTTGGAGTTCTTAGTGCCTGCTTGTTTTTGAATAGCTGTTTGCTGCACGACTACTCGTTGTTGTGTCTGGTTTTCAAAATTGACTCGCGCCAGCAATCCACTGCCAATCTTCCCTTGAGTGTTGGGAATCACTACTTCTACAGGTATCAAGCGAGCTGTGGCATCGGCAGCTGGAGAAATGCGGGTAACTCTGCCAATTAATGTTTCCTTGGGGAAGGCATCTAAACGGACTTGTACAGACTGTCCAACCTGAATTTGTGCCAGTTCTAATTCGGAAACTTGCACCACGACTTTGACACGGTTAAAGTCGCCAATTTTTAAGACTTCGTTACCTGCTTGCAGAAGGTTGCCTGGTTCTGTCACCTTTTCTGTGACTATGCCAGCGATGGGGGATATCAGTTGAGCGTAAGACCTGCGCTCTTTAGTTTGAGCAACCAATGCCTGCTGGGCTAATACTCTACCTTGGGCAGCAGCGACGGCTTGCTGTTCTGTACGAACCTGCTCTTGGGCTGCCCGGAGTGCCTGGGCTGCTGTTTGTGCCTGGGTACGTGCTTGTTGGGCAGTTTGTTCAGCGATCGCTCCAGCTTTGAACAACCTTTGCTGCCGTTGGGAGTCTGCCTGGGCTTGTACCACTTCTAACCGCGCCCGTTCAACTTCTGCACGGGCATTGCTTACCTGATTGGTTGCTCTAGCTACTTCTGATTTAAGGGCTGCTAGTTCTGCTTCTGCTTGCTTTAATTCGGTTGAAAGTATGGCATCATCTAACTGCCCAACCTTTTGCCCAAGCTTTACCGTATCGCCCACATCAAGGTTCAAAGCCAACAACCGAGCTTCTACTTGCGATCGCACTGATACAATCCGAAAGGGTGTTGTGTTACCTGTATATTCTGGTTGTTTTTCCAGTAAGTCAGTTCGAGCGATCGCCACATCTACAGGTGTTGCACCGCCACGTTCTTTACTACCAGGACTCTGAGATTGTGCATCTGCTGACTCTTTGGGCGACGAGCCGCAACTTGCCATCAGCAGCCCTATACCTAGCAAACAAGAAATTAATAAACTTCTTACAGATTTGGAGGAAAGTAAATAATTTTCTTTTTTACCTTTTTTACCTGTTGCACTAGTGCTGTTTGCAAGAAGTCTACTCTTTAAATCTGCGTAGGCATAGCCCGCCCCTGCCATCGTTATCTCAGTCTTTACAACTGAATTTAACTGGATATTAATGAGCTGGTTGGCGGCTACCGGATCTGTAATTTTCACCTGCTTGTGCGGCTTATTCATATCCAAAATCATTTATTTTTCTCTTATTGGGGAGCTTTTGGGGTTAAACAGCCGTGTTTTACCAAGTAATTTTGAGAGATTTAATTAACAAAAAACGGCGAGAATCTTTAAGCTGTTTTACAGTAATTTTCTGTATCAGAAATTACTGTTTTCCCATAAAAATCCAAAACTTCTCACCGCTCTACTTCTTACGCAGAGGTAGAAAATCTTCTTGCAGATAATAAATTATAAACAAAGTATAAATATTTGTTAGCTTTCTGAAATCTACCTATAGGAGAAACCTGGGTTTTTTTATAGATATGAAACTTTTTGCCGCACATCCTAACATGGGCAGTATTACAATAATGACCCTTGTTTTTACATATTATTTTTATTTTGGCATAAGTAATTGTACTTACAAAAGTTATTTTATTAAGAATATTAAATATTTATTGCTTTTTTAAGTTTATAATGTACTAGAAGACAGTATTTTTCTTACCCCCCTTGCGTAATATGGCAAGAACAGGGCGATAAATACCATAAATAACAGCAAGAATGAAGTTTTTTGCCAGAAATATATTTGCATTAGGTAAGGAAGGTAAGGCGTGACATCATTGCTCAGAATCGTAAAAACTACTGATGAATCCCAGATTTCCGAATTTTTCCAGGAATCAGCAGGGAAATGGCGATCGCAACGACGCTACTACACCCTACCGGCGGGAGAAACTAAGGAGATTGAAAGTATCGTTACGATTAGTTTTTTAGAGCAGGGCTGTGATGAATTGCAAAAGCTAGCTCAGATGCACGATTTGTCTGATGCAGGTAGTTTAATCTGTGGTGCAGCAGTTGTATGGGAAAGTACAGATGTGCTAAAGACAAAGAAAGAATCGCAAGGTTCAACAATATTTGGGGTGATGGGAAACATTTTGTATCGCGATCGCGGTTTTGCCATATCCAAACCAGTCACCGCCCAGTATTATTTCTCCAACCCAAAAACACTGTGTTTGCGAACTGAATACAACGGTTCAGTGTTTGAGGAAGAATTAAAGCTAATTGGCAGCAAATACCGCACCAGACAGACAATCATCTCTCGTGCTGGTGAGCAATTGATGATTGGCCAATATTTAGAAAATAGAATTGATTAGCTTTTTCTCCACTCCCTATCTACGCAAATACTTTCAAAAATCAAAGCGGACTGCTATATAAATTTTTATAACAGTTTTGAAAACTTCCCCCAGAAAGTTAGTTGCTATGTCATCATGGGAAGTGAAATGAGAATTAATTCGGCGACAGTGTTTGATTTTAGTATTGACAGGCTTTTTCCTTTTGGTATTACAGACTTCTCTCCGAAATCTAAATCTCTACAAACTTATGATTTTGGAGACATTTAATGTCAATTTACGTTGGTAACCTCTCCTATGAAGTTACACAAGATGCGCTGAGTGCTGTATTTGCAGAATATGGTGCTGTAAAGCGTGTTCAGCTACCTACTGACCGTGAAACAGGTCGTTTACGCGGCTTTGCTTTCGTGGAAATGAGTTCAGAAGATGAAGAAACCAAAGCCATTGAAGCCCTTGATGGTGCTGAATGGCTGGGTCGTGACCTTAAAGTGAATAAGGCCAAGCCCAGAGAAGACCGAGGTGGAGGTGGTTCCTTCGGTGGTAATCGTGGCGGTGGTGGCGGCGGCTACAACCGTAATCGCTACTAAATTAAGTAGGCGAAAGTTATTTAGTTGAATCTAGAAAGGCTCAAGCATTGCTGCTTGAGCCTTTTTTATGCAAAACTTTAACTATGAATAATCTCAATAGTGCCCTTACTCCAAAACAAAAGCCTCATTTACAAAGTTTTTAGTAACCTCGGTTGCCCACCTTTTTTGCTATTCGGGATTGAGGAGAATTTGTATATTACTAGTCATCCATCATTTATGTTTATTAGGTTTTATACTATAGAAATCCGGTTTGATTCCTGAATTTACTTGCGTGGGCAGGGAACGGAGAATAGGGAATAGGTAACAGGAAAGAAGGCATAGATCCGTACTGAATCTTGTTCAAAAATCAAATAGGAGTCCTATAGTAGAAATACAAATTTAATAATTTATTTAAATTTAATAATTTTATGTCAATCTCTTTTGAGAAAAGGATTTTGATTATAATCCTCAAGAAGTTTTAAGAGAATTTTTGAAACAAAATTCTACAAAAATATTTCATACTCATTAGTTACATATTATATATGGAATAAATTATTTCACTGGATTATTGGTAGTACTTAGGACTTACGCACTGTACAAACAAATCATCTTGTGTACTAACGTAAATACGTCGTTTCAGCCTTTTAAAAACCATGCTTTGTTAGTTGCGATCGCAAAAAGGTAGCTGAAAAACCTTCCATGCCCGTTGTCACTATCGAAATGTGGTTATGTTAGTACAAGAACACAATTCATATCATTTCTAGTCATGGCAACAATACCAAAATTATTGGTCTGGTGGTTGTATTACTTAAATAAAACAATTTTTATAACTCAAATCAATTTTTCCAACAAAGCTAACTTTTGCGAAAAAGCCGATAAAAAAGTTTAGTTCTTAAATATAACCTGTCTTAACTATATGACCGACAATATGCTCGTAAAAAAAGTCCTGATTCTGGCAGCCAATCCAAAAGAAACATTACCCCTGCGCCTAGATGAAGAGGTGCGTAACATTCAAGAGGCAATACGTTTAGCCAAAAAACGCGATCGCTTTATCATAGAACAGCGTTGGGCAGTACGTCCTAGAGATGTTCAACAAGCGATGTTAGATGTAGAACCGCAGATTGTTCACTTTTCTGGACATGGTGTTGCGGATAAGGGACTTGCGCTGGAGGACTCAACCGGGAACCCAAAGCTCGTGAATGCAAAAGCGCTGGCAGAATTATTTCGTTTGTTTGCAGAGAAACTGGAATGTGTAATTCTCAATGCTTGCTATTCAGAGGTTCAAGCTGAGGCTATCGTTCAACATATTAGCTGTGTGATTGGTACGAACCAAGCAATTGGAGATAAAGCTGCAATTATATTTGCCGAGGGTTTTTATCGTGCTATAGGCGCTGGTAGTTCTGTTGAACGTGCCTACGAATTCGGTCGCAATGCCATTCAATTAGAGGGGTTTTCAGAAGATATAACCTTAGTAATTAAGAGGAACCCTAATTTATCCTCTTTCTCCAAACCTTCACCTACTAGAGTCGGGTTAACAGACGGAAAACGTCGTCGAGCAGAGGAGAGATTGAAGGCATTTGAGAAAGATTGGAATTTACGGAACGACAAAATCGGGCGATTGCGTACTGCTTTGGCAATTGAAGTGAGCGAAGCAATTAAGTTTCAGTTAGAGCAACAAATTGAAAATGAAAAAAGTCATTTGGGACATCTTGAAGAGGAGATATCCAAGATTGAGCATGAGCTGCAATAAATTCAGGGTGAGGAACTGAGCTATGACCTTTAATCAGCAACCGCCTAATAAAATTGAGAGGCTAAGGCGAGAACATAACACGCTTAACAAACTATGGAACCTATACCATCAAAAATGGACAAAGTTGGGTGAGGATTTAGCAATTGAAAATGATACAGCCACCAAGAATAAATTAGAAAAGCAAATCAAGGATGCAAAAACGGAATTGAATGATATTGAGATCCAGTTATCCAATATCGAGTCGATGCTTCCGCAACGTCAAATAACGCAAAGCCGGGATGATGCAATTCTACAGGAGTCGTCCAACAGGGAAATACCTGAAATTGATCAGGAGATTGAACAGGTTAAAGAAGAATTACGCAAGGTTAGGAAACGTCCAAGAATAAGTAACCTTTGGTCATATCTGAAAGATTTAAGAATCAAAGTTTGTACTCGCAAAAACAGGCTAATTATTTTGTTTGTATTGGTTCTATGTAGTGGTGGTGCGGTATTTTTACCTTACATCTTGATAAACTTTAATCCAGATGTCTGCCAATTGCCTGCTGCTGATGTGAGCAATATAGACTTTAGTCCTGATGGAAAATATTTAGCTACAGCAAGTCTAGATAAAACAGTACGAATATTAAAAGTATCTGAAACCATCACTGACCAAAAAACTAAATTAGTAGTTGCTTGTCAAGAACATACAGAAAGCGTAGTGGCTGTTAAATTCAGCCCTGATAGAGAGTATTTAGCCACAGCTACCTTGGATTCAGCATACCTATGGAAGGTGAATGATAATCATGGTATCATTACCTTGTCGAAAATCCAAGATTTAAGCCACGTTGATACACCCCCTAATAATAAACTACAGTACAGGAATCCTGTAGTTGCAATTGACTTTAGTAGTCAGGATGGAAAGTACCTAGCTACGGCTAGTGCTGACGGCAAGATAAAAGTGTGGATCACAAAGACAACTGAAGCAAAGGTTTTACCAACACCTCCAGGACAAGCAAAAGCTTATATAGTATCTGTCAGCTTTAGCCATGATGGAAACTACATAGCTACAACCGACGTCAACGAGATAGCAAATGTGTGGGAGTTAAAAGCAGATGATGGCACCCTCACCCCTCGATCGTTGCTAAGCATCCCTAACGTTACAGACGTTGCATTTAATTTGAAAAATAAAGAAAATAATATATATTTTGCTACAGCTCGTGCTGATGGAACTGTACAGGTAAGGGACATTTCTAACCTTAACCAGCCTATTCCCTCCCTTAACCATAATACTTACGTTGTGGATGTTAGTTTTAGTCCAGGGGGGAAGTTTATAGCTGCGATTGGCTTAGATAAAAAAGTGTCTGTGTGGGATAGGGAAACTAAGAATTCGGCTATACCCTTGCTGACACAAGAAAGCTTAAAGAAAAACACAAATGTAGCAGCTATTGCCTTCAGTTTAGATGACGAATATTTGGCTGTAGCTCACACTGATGGCAAAGTCAGTGTATGGAACACAATTAACAGAACAGAAGAAGACTCGTTGACGCCACAAGTGAAGGGCCTAGTGACCCTTGCCTTTAGCTCAACAACCAATGGAGAGTATCTTCTTGCTATGGCTGGTGTGGATGGACAGATAGAGATGAAGAAGTTCAAACGGAAATAATTTAAATTCATGAACCAAAGCTTCGACTTTCTCTCACCTCTGTATATACCTTAATTAATGTGAAAACAGGTATTACTTTTTTGCTATTAGCATTTGAGCATTTCTTGTGGTGATAATTTTTGTGTCTCCCTATCAAGTAGTTCTCGTGTTTTCTGAGCTGCTTCACCCATTGCTTTGTCAGGAGGTAGATATCCATTACTAGGATTTAGAGCTTTCCTGAGATACTTTTGTAAAATACAGGATGCCTTTGTGTATTGAGGGATACGTGGGCGTGCGATCCATTCGTCCTTCTTTTCTTTCCTGTCTATTAAAGCTAACAGCTTTGGATAGTGTCTATATCTAGCAACAATTTGAGGATCAAAAAACAGTCTTCGACGACTTGGCAAAGAACTATAATTCAAAGCGAACTGGCGTTGAATTGCAGCACTGCTAAAGAATCTAATAGCTTCTATAGCTTCATGTGGATATTTTGTTTTTTCGGCAACTCCAAATCCCCAACCCCCTTTGCTAGCACCACTAGTATTACCTTCTGCGTGAACCATAGGAATAAAATCAATCTTGCCATTGCCACTAAATTTAGGTTCAGCTTCATAAGCTTTAGCCCATGTGAATGGCCAATTACGCATGAAAACGGCATCAGGCTCTGCTAGGAATATTTTAAGGATATCTGTGTCTGGGTCTGTAAACGAGAGGAGGTCGGAGGGAGAAATTTTAGAGTCATAAATCGTGTCATATAAGAATTGGACTGCTTGTATTGCCTGTGGCTCATCAAGTCCTACTACTTTACACTTGTCAGGTTGTTTAGGATTATTACCTTGGCACTGTTCATCGTGGTCTACAACTTTTTCTTTCCTTATCCAATCCTTTTTAATCCAGTAGCCACCATAGCCGTGGAGTACCTCAGTAAACATTGCAACAAGTGCTTCTCCCTGACCCTGCCAAAGATATCCCCAAAAATTTTTGTCTAGTTTCGGCTCATTTGTCTGATAACGTTTAACAATCTTTTTCAAGTCATCAAACGTTTCCGGTGGTTTCGCTTGAATTTTTGCTAGCAAGTCTTTTCGGTAATAAAGCAAGCCTATGTCAGTCCGAAAGGGAACGCGATATAGCTTGCCATCATCACAACCTTTTTTACCTCCATAACAGCCATTGTCAACCTCACTAAATAGAAATTCCTTCTTCAAATCTTTGGGTGGAAACTCTTTAGTGAGATCCTTGAGCCAACCTTGCTCGACAAATTCAGGAACCCAGATGATGTCTAAATAGAGAAGGTCATAAGGTTTCTTGTCCTTGTCTGTGAAGGCAGATATCAAGGCTTCTTTTGATCGATCAGTACCTTTTCGGGAATCTTGTTTAAGAACATCAGGTCTAATGATGATATTTGGATGTTTAGCATTAAACTGAGCGATTAGTGGGTTCCAAACTTCGGTTTCATCATCTTTTACTATAAAAGAAAGAGGGACTGGCTGAGAAGAACAACCAGAAATCAACTGAATGCTCATAATACAGATTATTAAAAGCACTAATAATCGTATAACTCTAAATTTCTGCAACAAATCTCGAAGTGTACGAAACTGATACTTATTCTCCATAGTGAAGATCCTGATGTTCTATATTACTAAAGTGTTCTACCGCCACTGGAGATATTTTTTCATTATGTTGCAATAAGAATTCAAATGAAGTATGACTTACACCAATTTGATATGAGAGTGCATAGAACTGTAGAATAAAGAGAGAAAAAAGACCAGAAGTGAAAGATGGCAAGAAGGGAAGTTACAGTAGGTCTTTCCCCTGTGCCTATTTGCCTCTTATGCCCAATTAATAATGAGTTGCCGATTTGCGATGATGCACGGCTGTCACGCCATCAGTATCTAACAATTTGCCATTTTCGACAGTGGCATAAACTAGCCAATGGTCGCCAGATTCCATGCGGTTTTGTACGGAACATTCAAGATATGCTAGGGCATTTGTCAGTATGGGAGAACCATTTTCAGCTTCTTCAGTAGCGACATCAGCAAATCGGTCTTGTCCTGGGCCGAATGGTTTGAGGAAGTGCTTCATCAATCCCAAATGATTGCCTTCTTTAAGAATGTTGAGGACAAATTTGTTTCCTGTATGCGTCAGTGTTTCTACTGCGCGTTCTTTGGCAACGGCTATAGTTAAGCCAGGGGGACTAAAGCTAGCTTGAGATACCCAAGAAGCTAACATGGCACTGGAGCGATCGCCTTCTTTTGCTGTGAGAACACAAAGAGAACCGACAATCCGACCAACTGCTTGTTCTACAGTTGTTGCAGGAAGACGTTGCGATCGCACTTTTCTAGCTTTCTTCAAAGCTTGGGCAAAGTCGGTTCCGGCTTCTTCACATAATTGTAAGGTGGTATCGTCGGGTTTAAATTTTACGCGGATGGTGTCAAAACCAAACCGATAGCCAGCATCTTTCAACTTACCTTCAATTAAATCAACTGCTTCCCCACTCCAGCCAAAGGAACCAAAAACACCAGCGAGTTTATTGTTAGTAGCGGTGGATAGAACAATTCCTAAAGCTGTTTGCACGGGTGTGGGTGCATGACCGCCGAGGGTTGGAGAACCGATAATGAAACCACCGGCTTTCTCTACAGCCGCCCGGATTTCTTCTGGTTCAGTAAATTCACAGTTAATCGATTCTACAGCAACGCCAGCTTTTGTAACCCCACGAGCGATCGCTTGGGCTAATGTGGCTGTATTCCCATAAGCTGATGCATAAATCAACACTACTGTCAAGTCCGCAGAAGTTTGCTGTTGACTCCATTCTCGATAAGCTTTGGTCAGGTCAATTAAGCCATAGCGTACCAAAGGCCCGTGTCCAGTGGCATACATTCTCACCGGAAAATCAGCTAGTTTCTCCAGCGCTGTTTCAACTTGACGAGCGTGGGGAGCCATGAGGCAATCAAAATAATAGCGCCGATCTTCGTTATATACTTCCCAACCTTCATCAAATACCTGATCTCCACAAACATGCGCCCCAAATAACTTATCTGAGTACAAAATTTCTGTTTGCGGATCGTAGGTGCAAAGTTGATCTGCATAGCGGGGATTGGGTGTGGGAATAAATTGTAAATTATGCCCGTTGCCTAAATCTAGGGTTTCTTCGCCCCGCATCACAAGAATTTGCAAATCTGGATTTTCCAGCGCTGCACGTAAATTTATCGCGCCAGGATTAGAACAAACAAAAGTGATTTGCGGGGCAAGTTCCAATAAAGCTTTTAAAGTTGCAGCGCGGTTGGGGTTGACGTGTGCCAAAATTACATAATCTAAGTCTTCGAGATGAAAACGTTGTTGCAACGCTTTTAAATAAATTTCTGTAAACGTTTCCCCTGGAGGATCAATAATTGCAGTTTTCTTGCTTTCTATTAAATAAGAATTAGCAGTTGTACCCTTAGCAAGAGCATATTCAATTTCAAACCTAAGCCTTGACCAACTGCGCGATCGCAGTATTCTTGTGTCTGTGGCTATTGGATAAACTTGAACATCACGAGGTTTATTTTTTGACATAGGGAGTAGGGAGTGGGGAGTGGGGAATAAGAAGTCGGGATCACCACTTCCTATTCTTTTTTTAATAATGCTTTCCGACACGACTTTTGGGGTAATGAGGAATCAAGAAGTAGGAAACACCACTCCCTACTCCCTACTCCCCACTCCCCCTCTTAATAATGATTACCAACTTTGCGGTGATGCACAGCAGTTAAAGCATCTGGCTTAGAAACTCGTCCGGCGTAGACGGTGCTGTATACTGCCCAATGGTCGCCGCAATCCATTCTACTGACGACTTCGCACTCCATGTAGGCCAGGGCGTCGTTAAGGATAGGCGCACCGTTTTCGGCTGGCTGAGTTCTCACTCCTTCAAAGCGATCGGCACCAGGGGCGAACCGTTTCAAAAAGTGCTTCATGAGTGGTTGGAAATTGCCTTCTTCTAAGACATTAAGAACAAAGCGATCGCCTACTTGCATGAGTGATTCAATAGCCCGATCTTTGGCTACTGCAATGGAAAATCCCAAGGGTTTGAAACTAGCTTGAGCAACCCAAGAAGCTAGCATGGCACTGGATACATTGCCTTTTTTGGCAGTAATAATATATAACCCACCACTAATTCTACCTAATGCTTTATCTAAGTCAGCACCAAGGGATTTCATGGCTTTGATACTGCGATCGCGTGTTACCCATTGAGCTAAGTCTGTACCCGCTTCTTCACACAGCTTGTAAGTATTTTCTGTGGGTGTTTGTTTAATCCGAATTGCTGGAAAAACCGTTGTCAACCCCAAATTGCGGAATTTACTCAGCAAAGGATCTATCGGCTCATCATCGCCACCGCCGCTTTCAAATAGGCCAATAGCCTGCTTTTCTTTGGCAGATCCTAAAACTGTGCTGAGTGCAGCTTGAATGCTAGCAGCCCCAGAAGCCGGAGGTAGACCAACGATTAGCCCAGCACAACGGCTAACTAGTTCCCGCAGTTCTTGTAAATCGACTTCAGATCCCAAATCGACAATTTCTACGGCGACACCAGTTTTGCCGATACCATTGGCAATTGCTTGCACGAGGCGATCGCTATAACCGTATTCGGAAACGTAAAATATCCCAACTACCGTTTCTGGCTTGGCTTGCGTTTGGCTCCAAGTGCGGTAACGTCCAACTAGTTCCTCAACATTGTGAGATAATAATGGCCCGTGTCCTGTGGCAATCATGTCGATGGTTTTTAGTTCACCCATTCGTTTCAGGGCAGATAAAACTGATCGGGCATTCGGCCCCATCAAGCAATCGTAGTAGTAATGAAAGTCTTCTTCGATAGCCGCCAAATCTTCATCAAAGGTGCTATCTGAGCAATAGTGCAACCCAAAGGCATCGCAGGTATAGAGAATTTTGGTTTTGTGGTCGAAGCTGAAAATGGTATCCGGCCAGTGTAAATTTGGGGCAATTACGAATTCAAATTCATGACCATTACCTAAATCTAAGCGATCGCCATTTTTCACAATCCGCCGTTTGAATGGCTGATGTACGAAATCTTCAAGAAACTGAATCGCCACTTTAGAACCGACAACGGTTATTTCTGGAGCCATAAGCAGCAAATCTTTAACTAAACCGCTATGGTCTGGCTCGGTGTGGCTGATAATCAAATAATCAATCTCTGTTGGCTTGATTAGTCCGGTGAGCGTATCGAAGTATAGTTGACGAAACTTTTCGTGGGAGGTATCAACTAAGGCAGTCTGCTCCCCACGGATGAGAAACGAGTTATAGGTGGTACCATTTTGCAGACCAAACTCAATATCGAAGCGATCGCGATCCCAATCCAGAGAGCGAATAGCCGTCGTCTCTTGAGCGATTTCTACAGTCTGTATGGTGAGCCGTTTTTCAGTTTTTTCGGTGAGTGCTACCATAACTCCCCTCCTTAACACAATGAGTATTTGTTCCTCTTGCTTTATTGTGACACGGGATGAATGTTAATTTTTATTAAAAAACATATAACTGACTTAAAAAACTTAAAAGTGTGAAACCGCATAAGCACCCAGAACACAGAGATAATATTTGGCTAGCTTTGGAAATTGGGAATTCCCGCCTGCATTGGGCGTTGTTTATTGGCAAGACGCTTTACTCAGCTTGGGATACTGACCATCTACCTGAGTCTGTTGTACAACACCTGGCTGAATGTCAAACCCTGAATGATTTACTAGAGAAAATTTTTCCACAAGGTGAATCTCTAATAAACACTCTGCCTCTTTGTCCTCTTCTCATAGCCTCTGTAGTTCCCAGGCAAACTGCTATTTGGCAAACTTACCCAAATACTCGCGTTATTACCTTAAACCAAGTACCGCTCAAAGGTATGTATACCACATTAGGAATTGACCGCGCTTTAGCTTTGTGGGGTGCGGGAAAAACTTGGGGTTTTCCAATGTTGGTAATTGATGCTGGGACAGCGCTAACTTTTACAGCTGCGGATGCTAATCAGTGTCTAGTTGGAGGTGCAATTTTGCCAGGATTAGGTTTGCAATTTGCAACTCTCAGTCAACAAACAGGACAATTACCATTAGTAGAAATACAAAATCTTCCGTCTTTACCACCACGTTTTGCACTTAATACTACAGGAGCTATTCAAAGTGGGGTAGTTTATACAATATTAGCTGGAATTAAAGATTTTATTGAGGCGTGGTTGCAATTATTTCCTAATGGAAGAATTGCGATTAAAGGGGGCGATCGCACTTTATTACTAAACTGTCTGCAAGCCTTATATCCTGAAATTGTAGCACGCTTAATTGTGGAGCAAAATTTGATTTTTTGGGGAATGCGAGAAATAGTAAAACTGCTCTAAGTCAGACCCAGAGCAGCTTAGATTAATCAATTAGAAGGTCGGAATTGAGCTTTGATTCTCTGAGCGATGGAAGTAGCTTCACGGCGAATCCTCTCAGGGTCAAGCGTGAGCATCCTACGTTTTTCCATTAAAACTTGTCCATTTACAATTACAGTATCAACATCTTGGGCATCTGCTGCATAAACAAGATGTGAGATGACATTGTAAAGCGGGAGCAAGTGTGGTTCTTTAAGCTGGACTTGAATTAGGTCGGCTTGAAGTCCCACCTTAATCGCGCCAATTTTATCTGATAAGCCGAGTGCTTCTGCACCACCAAGTGTTGCCATACGCAAAACTGTCTTAGCTGGTACAGCAGTCGGGTCAAGGGTAGTCCCTTTATGGATGAGGGCAGTGAGGCGGATTGCCTTCCACATATCAAGAACGTTGTTCGATGCGGCTCCATCCGTACCTAAACCAACCTTAACTCCTGCTTTCAGCATCGCCGGAATCGGTGCAAAGCCAGAAGCTAGTTTCAAATTCGAGTCAGGATTGTGGATAACACCAACACCGCGTTTAGCCAGCAGGGCGATTTCACTTGCGTTAGGCCAGACAACGTGTGCGGCAAATACACGCGGTTCTAGGAAACCGAGATTTTCTAGATGTTTTACTGGAGTTGCATTATAACGTTGCTGGACATCTTTTACTTCAGTTTGTGTCTCTGCCAAGTGAATTGTCAGTGGAACATCGTAATGACGCGCAGCCTGAATAGCCTGGACAAGATGCTCTGGTGAGACAGTGTAGGGAGCGTGTGCAGCAAGAGCTGGTATGATACGTTCGCTCTTGCCTTTCCAACCTTTCAGAAAATTTATTGCCGAGGCAAAAGCATCATCCCATCCTCGGAAACCAGGGCTGGGAAAATCTATTGAAGAGGGTGCAATAATGGCGCGTAAGCCGCATTCACTAACGACTTTGGCAGCGACATCTGGCTGAAAGTACATATCAACAAAGGTTGTTGTACCACCGCGTATCATCTCCCAGCAAGCAAGCTGTTCGCCAACGCGGACAAAATTTTCATCAACGAACTTCCCTTCTGCTGGGAAAATGTAATTCTGGAGCCAATCTTGCAACGCTAAGTCGTCCGCAAGACCACGAAACAGAACCATTGCTGAGTGAGAATGACCGTTGACCAGACCCGGCATCAGCACCAGACCGTCACCTGGCAGCGTCCTGTCGGCTCTATAAGATGCCATGATTTTGTATTGTGTGTCTACCGCAACAATTTTGCCGTCCCTAATGGCGATCGCTCCATTCTGGATGACGGGTTGTGCCTCGTTCATCGTTACGATAAAATCACCACCTACAATCAGTTGTACTCTTTGCTTCCCTTGAGCGACTAGATTATAGTTACTTTGAGCAACAACTATCTGACCAAAAAAGATGAGCAACGTCGTACAGACAAAAAGAACTAATAGTTTATAGTATTTTGTCAGATGATATTTCACACTAAAATATCCTTGTTGAATTTTTGTCGTGACTTTATCATCCGTCTAATTGCTACTAGTTTCACAATTAAGAATTGTGATTTATACCAATTTATCTGTAACTATTCTTTACTAATTGTTAGCCTTGAATAGCACTCTTTAATCATTCCTTAATCACTTTCATTAAAGAAAAATAATTGTTGTTATATAATCCTTTTGTTAAAAAATAATTAGCTAGACTCATAATATTAGAAAATAAACCTTCAAATCTAGTTATTGTTTAAGTTTTAAAAATCGCTCTTGAATTTTCTTTTACCAAAATTATTAAAGCTGGTCATAGACGCTTTGGATGTCCGTGGCCAGCTTTCATCAATCTTGGAATTAAGGAAATTTTAATATTTTAGCCAACGAAAAATTAAAGTTTTATCAAAGTAGTCCAAGATGGTTAAGCTTTGGCTTACTGAGCAGTAACTTGTCTACGCTTCATCAACCAACCGATACTAGCAGTCAGAACTGTGCCACCCGTTGTTAACGGTTCAGGGACTGGGGTAGTAGAGGTAATATTAATTAATCCATTGTTTTGATCTATTGTTCCCTCAGTAGGATTTCTCAGGCTAAGTCCTAAACCAACAGTTCCGAACAGATAATAATCTGTACTTTGGGCATTATCCTGACCTACATCAAAGTACCCAAACAAAGATTTTGTGGATGTATCGTAGTTAAAATCTAAAAAATCATAAACAATACTCTTATTACTAATGGGAGCAAAACTATTCAACAATTTTTTACTTGGGCCAAAAAAAGAAACTTCCAGGTATTGAAGTTTTGAATTGTCTATGGTTGTGTAACTTTGAGTTTCATCATAGGAAAACGAGCCTTTAGCTGAATACCCTGCATTACCAGTCCAATCAAAGTTGAGTGTAACTGCGTGGACTGGGACAGCTTTTAGTAAACCCAGGCTCATCACTACCCCAAAAGTAGTAGCGATACAAAGCTTTTGAGTTAATTTCATCAGAAAAATTTTTCCAAATTAATAATCTGTATGAAGCCGCTCTGGGCTTAGTATAGATTATTGCATTTCTTTGTTAAAAAATAATTTTAATACCAACTCTTTGTAAAGTTGCATACTTTACGATTGCTTCCAGCAAGACGATAAGTCCAAATGCTCAATTTCCTTTAATAAACTCCCGAATCTCAACCGCCACAACCCCAGCACAAGATTCTGGTAAGTCATTTCCGGCATGGGAAATCATTTTCAACTCAACTTTCGGCATCAGTTGAGCATAAACCTGGCTCTTGGCTAAAGCATCTGGTGTGTCTTGACCACCTTGTAAAATCAAAACCGGGACATCTATCATGTAAAGCCGCTTTTGCACTAATTCTGCTTCAATTTCTGCTTGTTGCCTTTTGAAGAGTAACTGGCAAGCTATGGGGTAACGCAACAATTCCTGATGTAATTGCAAATCCTGGGCAATTTTTTCAGACCAACTCAGAATTTTAGTGAAAGGAGTTAGCGATCGCAACAATTTAACTACTAGCGGTGGATAATTCAACAATCGCCGCATCTTCTGGCAATACTCTTCTTGTCCTGCTATCTCTACACCCTCTGGTGAAAGCAGTACCACGCCATCCACTTTTTCTGGATACTTTAAAGCATAACTAGCAGCAATCCAACCCCCAAGAGAATGCCCTACTAAATATACTTTTTCTAGCTTGACAGCTTGCAAAAACTCAGCCAAACACTCTACTTGTAAATCTATCGAATGATGAATATTCGGATTTTCTGATTCACCAAATCCCAACAAATCAAGTGCAAAGCAATGAAAATCTTGTGTAAGGGAATTCATTACAGATAACCATTGACTGCTCTCATTCCAAGCACCATGTAAAAAAATTATAGGAGTTTTTTCACCGACTTCACGCCAGAATATCAGCCCTTGAGAGAGCTTTATTCGGGAGTTACGGAATAGTGTATTCATTTTAATTTAGTAGTTAACTTTTAGCACCATAATAAGTAGTCATTGGTCATTAGTCATTAATCAATTAGTAATTAGTTTTGAACAAATTACAAACAGATAAATGTGAGCCGAACGCGAATTTATCTCTTAGAGAAGCTTCCTTAGATCATATACTTAGGCGACAAATGACAAATGACAAACGACTAAATATTGCTATGCCAATGTTGTCAAGCCATTCAAGTAGTCTTGCAACTGCCGAGTATGGTCGTGAGACATTTGTCCTGAAGGTAGCAAATTGGGAGAGAAAGCTTGGATTTCCAAGACTTCCAAAGTATCCTGAATTTTCATTGTCCCATGTACTTCGGCTTCAACCACAACACAAATTGAATGGATTCTGGGATCGCGGTCTGGTGCAGAGTAAACTCCTACTAAACGATTAATTTTCACTAATTCTAGCCCGGTTTCTTCAATCAATTCCCGGCGGACTGTATTAGGAATATCTTCTCCCCAATCCACCATCCCTCCAGGCAATGACCAAAGACCATCATCACGCCGCCGAATCAGTACAATTCTACCATCGGGTAAAATTGGGATGATACTAGTGCCAGTAATGGGATGACGAAATATAATACCCAATACTGTTTGTCCAATACGCCATAAGCTACGTGTGGACTGGACAGCTGCCGGAAAAAAAGCAATAAGGTTCAATCTTCAAAATTTTTGTGTTGTATTCTATAGCTCTCAACCACTTACATAAACTCAACTAATTAAATTTTTTATTGAGTTTTGCTTTATACATGAATGTTTGCGGTTTGAGATTTTATTCTTACGATTTACGTAGAATATTATTGATTCTAACATCAAGTTTCAACAGAAGCACTGTATTCATATATACATAAGGTTTGTTTACTCAAAAAAAATCTCAGTTTAAAACTAACATTAGCCTTGCCAAAACTAGCTATTATTAATATTTTTCAGCACACATAAAATAATCTGAATGATAAGTTTGAATTCAAAATTAGAAGAGACATTTAAGCGGGGTTTGAGACCTTTACCTAATTCTTAATAATATTGATTACTTTG
Source organism: Nostoc sp. ChiVER01 (assembly GCF_034531155.1). Taxonomy (NCBI): domain Bacteria; kingdom Bacillati; phylum Cyanobacteriota; class Cyanophyceae; order Nostocales; family Nostocaceae; genus Nostoc; species Nostoc sp. ChiVER01. Next base: position 41,195 of record NZ_JAVRBS010000024.1, read on the forward strand.
TTTGTTATTAAGAACAACAACTAGTACCGCAAGGTGGAAGTTAAAATGAGCCGATGGGTTACGCGGGTTAAAAACGTTGTACCCCTTCTCTTCAGCAAGCTACGCGCAAGCAGCGTCTAAAGGGAAAGTCTAGCACCTGCCGTAGGATGCCCGAACGCGAACAGCATCTGCTTTAGGAGAAGGGCTGTAGGGAGAAGCAACTAGCTCTCAAAAGTTACGCATAATTGTTATTCCAGGCTTTTCGTCTAGCTAGTGGAGATAAATTTAAATTATTATTGACAGAGCTAGGTTGAATGCGATAGACTAGTACACTGTTTAAAGCGTATTTATTGCTGCACTAGGCTAAAAGTATATCAATAACATTGGTAACTGATATTGCCTACGTGATGCCTAGTTGCTACTTTTTTGTTGTTTATTAATGAGGTGAACATGGCCAAGCGCCGTAACCCGAAAAAAGAAAAGGCGCTACGGAACCAGGCGTATGCCAGAAAGTTTCGTAAACGGACTACTACAGGAAGAATGCAGAGAAGGTTCCAACAAAGACCACCAAAGAGTGAAGAAGAAGAAGGAGCAGCAGCAGCTGATACTGAATAAGCTGTCTGCTGAAATCCTTGTTATTTAGATTATTTATCTTTTAGGGCGTACAAATGTGCGTCCTTATTTATTGTTGGGTATTGGACAATTAAATTTTGGATTTTGGATTAAATTTCAATCTAATACCAATTAAATTAATGATTGCAACACATCTTTGGTAAAGACGCGATGAATCGCGTCTCTACAAATGGTCTATTTGTCGCATTCTTTTTTCAAATTGGTATAAAATTCAAAATCTAAAATCTAAAATCTAAAATCCTCAGTTCCTCTATTGAGCCAATTGAGCGCGGGCAGCGATGAGTGCTTTGCGAACCTGTACAAAGCCAGTGCCACCGTAACTGTTGCGGGCTGCCACAACTTGACGGGGGGATATTGCCTCATAAATATCTGCTGCAAATGCTGGATGTAGTTCTTGCCACTCTTCCAATTTCAAATCTTTTAGGAGTTTACCTGCGGCAATACTAGTTTTTACGACCTTACCGACGAGATTGTAAGCTTCCCGAAAAGGAACACCCCGCGCTGCTAGATAATCTGCTACATCGGTAGCGTTAGAAAAATCTTCCGCTACAGCTTCTGCTAATCGCTGGGTACGAAATTCTAAACCTTCCCTGAGCAAAATCGTCATCGCTTCGAGAGAAGCTTTGATTGTATTGACGCTATCAAATAAACCTTCTTTATCTTCTTGCAGGTCTTTGTTATACGCCAAGGGTAGCCCCTTCATAATCACCAACATCGCCTGGAGATGACCGAATACACGCCCTGTTTTCCCTCGCACGAGTTCTGGTACATCGGGGTTTTTCTTTTGGGGCATGATACTAGAACCTGTGGCACAGCTATCTTTGAGTGTGACAAAGCGGAATTCTTCTGATGACCAAAGAATGACTTCTTCTGCAAGGCGGCTGAGGTGAACCATAATCAAGCTAGCGGCACACAAGAATTCGATCGCAAAATCGCGATCGCTCACTCCATCGAGGCTATTAGCATAAACATCGTCAAAATTCAATAGTTTGGCTGTGTAGTGGCGGTCGATGGGGAAAGTAGTTCCGGCTAAAGCACCGCACCCCAAAGGTGAGATATTCACGCGGTGAGAAACGTCTCCTAAGCGTTCCCAGTCGCGTTGGGCCATTTGAAAGTATGCCAAGAGGTGATGAGCTAAACTCAAGGGTTGGGCGCGTTGTAGGTGCGTATAGCCAGGAATCAGAGTTTCAACGTGCTTTTCAGCTATATCCAGTAAAACCCCTTGAAACTCTCGCAATTCTCCTTTGATTTGTTGGATTTGGTCGCGGAGGTAGAGTCTAGTATCTGTACCAACTTGGTCATTACGCGATCGCGCCGTATGCACCTTTTTACCTACATCGCCGACAATTTCTGTCAGTCGGCGTTCAACTGCAAAATGTACGTCTTCAGCATCGATACCAGGCTGAAATTTACCGTGGCGGTACTCTTGGCGAATTTGTTCTAAACCTGCAACCAGTTTTTCTCCTTCTTCTGGGGAGATAATGCCCGTGTGAGCGAGCATTTTGACATGGGCTTGAGAACCAGTCAGGTCATATTCAATTAATTCAATATCAAAACCTATACTGGCATTAAAACGAGCGATCGCTGGATGCAATGCTGATTCAAACCTCTGGCTCCAAGTTTCTTCTTTGGTCATAAATATTATGAAGGGAGGGGCATCAATTTTGGATTTTAGATTTTAGATTTTGGATTAATCTAAAATCTAAAATCCAAAATCTAAAATTTTTTTAACCGTAGCTAGTTAGATTCCGAATCATATAGCCAATGACTAAACCAATCAACAATGCCCATACTTGACCTGTTTGTATAAAGTGACGCCAAGATTTTTCAATCTGACCCAGCAAGTCTGGATCGGTAATTGTTTGTGCTAGTAGTGCTGTCAAATTTACAGGCAAATGCCAATATAACCGAGATATCAAATCGCTGTAATAGCTCATATTTGCTGATTAAGAGGTTGTAGGTGGCAAATTTCAGCATCAGTTTATTTTTTCGATAAATTCCTGAGATTTACTGAAATATTGCATATAACCTCAATGTCTTAACTCAAGATGTAGAAGATGCCAACCGCAATTTCTCGGCAGTCCGCAAAATTTGCCCCGCTAAAACTGCTGCACCAAAACCATTATCGATATTTACTACCCCTACTCCCGCAGCACAAGAGTTAAGCATTGTCAATAAAGGTGCTAATCCACCAAAACTCGCACCATAACCGATGCTGGTGGGTACGGCAATCACAGGACAACTCGCTAAACCCGCAACAACGCTAGGTAAAGCGCCTTCCATCCCCGCTACGACAATCAATACCGATGCCGACTCAATCAGGTGGCGGTTACTTAATAAACGGTGAATCCCGGCAACGCCAACATCCCAGAGGCGCTGTACCCGGAAACCAGAAAGTTCAGCAGTGACAGCAGCTTCTTCTGCAACAGGTAAATCGGCAGTACCAGCAGAAAGAATGCCAATTTCACCTGCAAATTGTGGTTCGATGGTAGGAGGAGCGATCGCACAAATTCGCGCCGATTGGTAATATCGCAAACCGCTAACTTTTGATTCCAGTGCTGCATAAACTGCTGGTTCAATGCGGGTTGCCATCACCACCGGGTTGCGGAGACGCATCACCTCGATAATTTGAGCAATTTGATCGGGTGTTTTACCGGGCCCCCAGATCACCTCTGGGAAACCAGTTCTTAGCTGGCGATGATGGTCGATTTTGGCAAACTCGCCTACAGATTCATAAGTTAAATCTTTGAGTGAGTCGAATGCCGTATCTGGCGTAACTTTACCATTGGCAACCGCTTCGAGGAGCGATCGCAAAGTTTCATTTTGAGACACTGGTCTGTTGTTTAAATTTTATAAATGTTCCCAAACGTGCCACTAAGGGCGGAGACTTTAATACTTTAAACTCTATTGTGTGACTTTCAGTTCATATTTGTTCCATAACGTTCCTTTTTGAGAACCAAGTGCAGAGAATTTAACGTTTTGGATGCGATCGCGCACTGCTATCAAAGATAAAGGATTCACTAAATAAATGTAAGGCAAATATTCCTGAGAGATACGTTGCGTTTTTGCGTAAATCTCTTTGCGCTTTACTTCGTCTAACTCTCGTGCTGCTTGAATATAAAGACGACCAATTTCCGCCTCCCAATCTGTAACTTGCCAACCAATAAGTGGTTCTTGTCCTGCTTGCAGCTTCTGATTGAAGGTGTGTAGTCCACCTTCTGGCAACCAAACATTAGCCCCATCATTTGGTTCAATCCCTCCAACAAAACCTAAAATATAACATTCCCAATCGAGGGAATTAGAAAGCTTGTCTGTAAGGGTATTGAAAGCAATTGGATTAAAATCAACTTGAATGCCAATTTTACTCAAATCTTGCTTAATTTGCGCTCCCATTAACACACGGGTTTTATTTTCGGCATTTGTCAATAAACTGAAGCGCACCCGATTTCCATCAGCATCTAGTAATTGTTTCTTGTCATTATATTTAAAACCTGCATTTAATAATAACTTTTTAGCTTTTTCTTGATTATATTCATAAACTTGAAGACCTTTTTCTGGAGAAAAATAGTAAGGGCTTTGAATTTCTATCGGCGAATTTTGTAACACACCAATTCCCCGAAAAACGTTATTTAGCATTGTTTGACGGTCGATTGCATAGGCAACTGCTTGTCTAAAAGCAAGGGTATTAAACCAACGAGATTTAATTGAGTCAACTACAGGCTGTCCGTTTTGCCGCCGACCTTTGTTGAGATTAAATGAAATATAAGTATTGGTGAATTCTGGGCCTCCATTGTAGATAGTAAACTTTCCTCGTTTTTCTTCGCGCTTAAGTAGTGAAAAGTTTTCAGGAGAAACAGTAACTGTATCTAATCCTCCAGAGCGAAATTGAAGAATTATTGTATCTGTAGATTCAATAATTTGCCAAACAATACGTTCAACATAAGGTAACTGATTTTCTTGGCTATCTTTGCGCCAGTAATAAGGATTGCGCCGAAATACTACACGCTGACTAGGAGTATAACTTTCTATTTTATAAGCACCGTTGACAATAATTTTACTGGGTTCTGTATCTGTTCCCCAAGTAGATAGAAATTTGGGATTACCTTTAGCATCTTTAGATTTGAATGATTCAAATAAAGCATGTTTTGGTAAAATACCAACTGAATTTGTTGATGCTCCGGTTGTGGTATAAAGGAAAGGAGCAAAAGGCTCAGGTAGAATAAATTCAATTTGGCGATCGCCTATTCTTCTGATTTTAGGAAAACTACTACTAGAACCAATTTTCAGGCCATCTTTCCAATCGGTAGGAATCTGTGGATTGAAAATCACATCTTCATAGGTAAAAATAACATCATCTACGGTAAGCGGTTCGCCATCTGACCATTTTAAGTTTTCTCGTAAAGTAAAAGCGATTCGCTTTTTATCCTCAGAAATATCCCACGATTCCGCTAAAGCTGGCTCAATTTTGCCTGTCATCCCATTGAGGGTAGTTAGTCCTTCAGTGGTGAACAGAAAAACATGAGGATATTCCTGATTGAAGGCGTAATTAAAAGTTTTCGGGTCGCCAATAGTGCTTGTAACCCATTGCGATACTTGCGCCGCTTTACTCTTAAAATTAGTTGGGTTGCAACTGATAAGAGCTATCTGACAAATTAAGAATAGACTGAATATTGCTAAAACCACAAACCCACGGTGGCGGTTAGGCAAGAGGGCAAAAATCATAGAACTGAAAGACTAAACTGTTTGCATAATACACCTCATGTTCTGCCTTGATTGCATAAAGGGAAGTGAGGAATGAGGAAAGCACAGGGAAGGGAACAAGGGGGAGAAAAATTACCTCTTATCTTTCCCCTCTGCTCCCTGCTCCCTGCCCCTCTGCCTCTTACCCATGCCCATAAAATATTAACTAGCTTTTTTATCTTCTACTACTTTGAGTTCATAAAGATTCCAATTGTAACTTCCTATCGCTGAGTATTTTACGTTCTCAATAGTATTACGCACGGCTACTAAAGCTAGGGAATTGAATAAGTGAATAAAAGGCAGATACTCTTGTGAAAGTTGTTGTGTTTCTGCATAAATAGCTTTGCGTTTTGTTTCATCGAACTCTCTTGCACCTTGAATGTAGAGGTCTTCAATTTTCTGCTCCCAATCGGTAGCTTTCCAACCTACCGTTGGGGATTGTCCGGCTTGAGCTTTCTGATTAAATACATGAAAGTTACCTTCTACAGACCAGACATTGAAACCATCTTGTGGTTCAATACCACCAGTAATAGCTCCATACCAACATTCCCAATCTAGGGTGTTAGAGATTTTTTCTCCAATAATACTGAAGTCAAGAAATTGTAAATCAACTTTAATACCTATCTTGCCAAGATCCTGTTGAATTTTTGGTGTGATTGTCGGTCTATTACCAGCAACAGCCATCATTGTGAAACGGACTCGATTACCATCCACGTCCAACAATTGACCTTTATCATCGTATTTAAATCCTGCTCCTAGTAAAAGTTGTTTAGCTTTTTCTGGATTATAGTTATATGTTTTTAAACCTTCTTTTGGAGAGAAATAATAGGGACTGGGAACAGAAATCGGAGAGTCTTGTGGTTCACCCAATCCTCGCAAAGTGTTGTTGATCATCGTTTGGCGATCGATAGCGTAGGCGACAGCCTGTCTAAAAGCAACGTTGTTAAAAATGCGGGACTTAATAGGATCTACAACAGGCTTCCCATTGCGGCTACCTTTGTTGAGATTGAAAGTTATAAAACTTGTCCCAGAATCAGGCCCAGCATTTTTAATAGTGAAATTACCTTGCTTTTCCTGACGCTTGAGCAATTGAAAATTTCCAGGGCCAATTTCTAGTAAATCTAACCCTCCAGAACGAAATTGCAGCAAAGCTGTATCAGGCGATTCCACAATTTGCCAAATTATACGCTCAATATATGGCAGTTGTTTTCCTTGTGCATCTTTTTGACGCCAGTAGTAAGGATTGCGCCGAAATGTTACGCGTTGATTGGTTGAATAACTCTCGATTGCATAAGGGCCATTAACAATAATTTTTTTCGGGTCTGTGTCGGTTCCCCAAGTGGACATAAACACAGGCTTCCCGTCAGAATTTTTGGCTTCCACTGCTGCACGCAGGGCGTGTTCTGGTAATATTCCTACCCCTGCTGCAATTGATCGCAAGAAAGGAGAAAACGGTTCTGGCAGAATAAATTCTACCCGGCGTTCATCTATTTTGCGGACTTTGAGAAAAGCCTTACTGATACCAATGCGGAGAGCATCTTGGGTATAAGTGGGAATGCGCTTGTTCATGTAGATGTCATTGAAAGAAAAAACGACATCATCGGCTGTTAATGGTTGACCATCCGACCACTTCAATCCTTCTCGCAAGGTAAAGACAAACCGTAGTTTGTCTGGGGAAAGTTCCCAAGATTCAGCCAAAGCTGGCTCAATTTCCTTAGTTATTCCGTTTTGAGTGGCTAATGCCTCATAAGTGAAACCAGAAATATTGGGAGATTCTTGGATGAGGGCTAAGTTAAAGGTTTTAGGGTCGCTCGTAGTAGAAAGAATCAACTGGGGAACTTGTGCAGCTGCGGTTTTAAAGTTAGATGGATTGCAGGCGGTAATTGTAATTGCTGTTGCCAAAATCAGAATTATTGGTAAGAAAAAACGTTTAATTATGTGAAAAATTGGAGAAAATTTCATAACTTTTATTCTTTCAACAGCAAAACAACAGCATAAGCACAGATGCCTTCTTCACGTCCTACAGGGCCTAATTTTTCGTTGGTGGTAGCTTTGATGCCGATTTGATTCGGTTCCAATTCTAAAACTGCCGCTAATTTGTCGCGCATATTGTGAATATGCGGTTTTAATTTCGGGCGTTCTGCTACTACCACCGAGTCAATATTTCCCACCTGCCAACCTTGATCCCGAATCAGTTTATGTACTTGATTTAATAGTACTAAACTATCTGCTCCCGCCCATTGGGGATCGCTAGGCGGAAAATAATGACCAATATCCCCCAAAGATAATGCCCCAAGCATGGCATCCATAATCGCGTGTGTTAACACATCAGCGTCACTGTGCCCCAATAAACCCAGTTCATGGGGAATTTGAATTCCACCTAAAATCAAAGCGCGATCGCTCACCAATTGATGAATATCGTAGCCGTTACCAATACGAATTTTAGTCATTTGTCATTTGTCATTGGTCATTTGTCATTAGTTAGGAATTGGGAGTTAGGAGTTGGGAGTTGGGAGTTAGGAATTATTATTCTCTCCTGCTCCCCCTGCCCCCCTGCCCCCTGCTTCAATTTCTCCAAAAGATCAGGGCGGCGATCGCGGGTTCTTTGAATTTGTTGCTCGTAACGCCACCGAGCGATCGCAGCGTGATTCCCACTGAGCAAGACATCAGGCACTTTCAAACCGCGAAAATTAGCAGGACGAGTATATTGAGGATAGTCTAATAACCCCTCTTCAAAACTTTCTGCTGTGAGGGACTCCGTTTTAGCTACGGTTCCTGGGATCAACCGCACTACGCCATTAATCAAAGCCATTGCTGGAATTTCCCCGCCAGTCAGAATAAAATCTCCTAAAGATACTTCACGAGTTACCAAATGTATCACCCTCTCATCCACTCCTTCGTAATGCCCACAAATAACTACTAACTGGTCGTAATTTGTCACCAATTCTTTTAAAAGAGGTTGATTAATTGTTTGACCCTGTGGACTCATCAAAATTATTTCTCTTCGGGGTAGAGTTGGCAGCGACTCCACAGCGTTAAAAATAGGTTCTGGCTTCATTAACATCCCAACGCCGCCGCCGTAGGGTTCATCATCCACCTTCCGGTGCTTATCAGTGGTAAAGTCCCGTGGGTTAACCAGATGCACTTCGGCAATCTGTTTGGCTAAGGCTTTACCTAGCAAACCAGAGTTGAGAACAGAGTTAAAACAGTCAGGAAAAAGCGTAACTATATCAAAGCGCACAGTTATTCGTATTCAAGGACACTAATCTTAAATTTGAATGTCTAGCAAACATCAACAAGCTAAAGTCAGGTCAAACTCCAGTTAAACTTTATCAATAGTATCTAAAACTACCAGACCTCTTGGATTTTAGATGGGATTAAAAGTTTTTCTAATTACTTAATTTATGTTTAAATGTTGTCACAAGTACATTTAAATTAATAATCTTATCAAGTTAACAACTTCCAGGATGCATCAAGCCAGCCTCAGAAAAAAGCGTAGTTTTAACTGCTCGTCCTCAACCCCAAAGCGGGAATTTAGCCCCATAAAGACTATTTTGCCCTGCTGCAAATGGACAGGTGAAAAACAAGGCACTGGCTTTGAGGAATAGGAACGAACACGTTTAAACTGAGGCAACGCGAGCGTTAAGCGAAAATTTGGAGAGTAGCTTACCCAGTTCCAAACTTCCAAAAAGTGTCCTCTCAAAAGTTGCAAAGCGCAAAAATCATGGCTGCAACTGAACCTTGTTAAATTCACACGCCATTCGCCACAAGCCGGGGAACCCGTCCAAGGCGATGGCTCCTGAAGTTGTTGACAGGAGAAACACAATGCCGCAATTACAAGCTAAATCGCTAGAAATGAGGACACCCCAAGCAACTAAAACCGCCGTTCTGGTTATCGGAGGTGCAGAAGATAAAGTTCATGGACGCGAAATCCTACGAACTTTTTTTGGACGCGCCGGTGCTAGTAAGGCTTATATTACAATTATTCCATCTGCCTCCCGCGAACCGGCCATCATTGGTGGTAGGTATATTCGCATTTTTGAAGAAATGGGTGCTCAGAAGGTAGAGATTTTAGACATCCGCGAACGGGAACAGTGTGAATCCTCCCAGATTAAAGCATCCTTAGAAGCCTGTAGTGGGGTATTTTTGACAGGAGGCGACCAGCTGCGTCTCTGTGGTGTATTGGCAGATACGCCAGCAATGGAAATTATTCGGCAACGGGTGAGGGCGGGGCAACTTACCTTAGCAGGCACAAGTGCAGGAGCAGCAGTGATGGGGCATCACATGATTGCTGGTGGTGGTAGTGGAGAATCGCCAAATCGTTCCCTAGTTGATATGGCAACGGGTTTAGGGTTTATTCCTGAAGTCATCGTTGACCAACACTTTCACAATCGTAATCGCATGGGGCGGCTGATAAGTGCGATCGCAGCTCACCCCGATCGCTTAGGTATTGGCATTGACGAAGATACTTGTGCAGTATTTGAACGTGATGGTTGGTTACAAGTTATGGGTAAAGGCAGTGTCACCATTGTTGATCCCACTGAAGCCACCCACACCAATGAACCCCATGTTGGTGCTAATGAGCCATTAACAGTACATAATTTACGTCTCCATATCCTCAGCTACGGCGATCGCTTCCACTTGTACCAGCGTACTGTATTGCCTGCTGTACACCGGATCTCCAGCTGACGGGATAAAGTATCTGAGGTTACACTGAGTTGGTCACAGATTTTGGATTTTGCAAAAAGTTGTAAGGAAAGTTTACCGACCTAGCAACATTTTCAAGAAGGATTCTAGATTAAAAGAGCTTTTTGGCAGATACCGCCGAATGGGCGAAACAAATCTAAAAAAACATCAAGGACTCGTTAAGCCTTTGCGATCGTAAATCTAAATAAGAGAGCTAAGTACCCTAATTGTCTCTTTTAATCCAAAATCATAAATCTAAAATCCTGTTAGAGGTTGACCGCACATTTATTCCTTGTTGTAGAAAAATGATGAGAATAGTATGTAAAAAGAAAAAACTGTTTGCAACGAACAGTTTAGCGGTCAATTCCAGTAAGAAACTAGAATTTTGGTTCCGAATCTCCATCTACCTATTCCCATGAGAATCCTCAAGATCCAGACCTTACGCGGCCCAAACTATTGGAGCATTCGACGCCACAAGCTGATCGTCATGCGCCTCGATTTAGAAAACCTTGCCGAGACGCCCTCGAATGAAATCCCTGGCTTTTATGAAGGACTAGTTGAGGCGCTGCCGAGTCTGGAGGGTCATTATTGTTCTCCTGGCTGTCGTGGTGGTTTTCTGATGCGAGTCAAAGAAGGCACTATGATTGGTCATATCGTAGAACACGTAGCCCTAGAACTCCAGGAATTAGCAGGTATGCATGTCGGCTTTGGTCGCACCCGCGAAACTGCCACACCCGGAATTTATCAAGTAGTGATCGAGTATCAGACTGAGGAAGCGGGACGCTACGCTGGACGAGCCGCAGTACGGCTGTGCCAGAGTATCGTTGATCGAGGCCGTTATCCCAAAGCAGAACTAGAGCAAGATATCCAAGACCTGAAAGACTTCATTCGTGATGCTTCCTTAGGCCCCTCAACTGAAGCGATCATCAAAGAAGCAGAAAAAAGAGGTATTCCCTGGATGTCTCTGGAAGCCCGCTTTTTGATTCAACTGGGCTACGGCGTGAATCAGAAGCGGATGCAGGCCACAATGACCGACAACACCAGCATTCTAGGCGTAGAACTAGCTTGCGATAAAGAAGCTACTAAACGCATCCTCGCTGCTGCTGGTGCGCCAGTACCCAGAGGTACAGTGATCAACTTCTTAGACGATTTGGAACAAGCCATTGAATTCGTTGGCGGCTATCCTATCGTTATTAAGCCCCTGGATGGCAATCATGGACGGGGGATCACCATTGATATTAGAACTTGGGAAGAAGCTGAAGCAGGATACGAAGCCGCTAGACAGGTTTCCCGGTCAATTATTGTTGAAAGGTATTATGTTGGACGCGACCATAGGGTACTAGTAGTAAATGGCAAAGTAGTAGCAGTAGCCGAACGCGTCCCGGCTCATGTGATTGGTAACGGCAGATCAACCATCGCCGAACTGATTGAGGAAACAAACCTTGACCCAAATCGCGGTGAAGGACATGATAATGTCCTAACCAAGATTGAACTAGACCGCACCAGCTACCAACTCTTAGAAAGGCAAGGCTATACGCTAAATAGTGTGCCACCCAAGGGGACTATTTGTTATCTCAGAGCAACCGCAAACTTAAGCACAGGTGGTAGTGCCGTAGACCGTACCGATGAAATTCACCCAGAAAACCGTTGGCTAGCACAACGGGTAGTCAAGATTATTGGTTTGGATATCGCCGGACTCGATATCGTCACCACGGATATTAGCCGTCCACTGCGGGAAGTTGATGGCGTGATTGTCGAAGTTAACGCCGCTCCCGGCTTCCGAATGCACGTTGCTCCAAGCGTGGGTATTCCCCGCAACGTTGCTGGCGCAGTAATGGATATGCTGTTCCCCAACGAGCAATCTGGACAAATTCCTATCCTTAGTATTACTGGTACTAACGGCAAAACTACTACAACCCGACTATTAGCACATATTTATAAACAGACGGGCAAAGTAGTTGGTTATACTACTACTGATGGAACATATATCGGTGATTACCTAGTAGAAGCAGGCGATAACACAGGCCCTCAAAGTGCCCACGTTATCCTCCAAGACCCCACAGTAGAAGTAGCGGTACTGGAAACGGCTCGCGGTGGCATTCTCCGCTCTGGATTGGGTTTTGAAGCCGCAAATGTGGGAGTAGTATTAAATGTAGCCGCAGACCATTTAGGAATCGGCGATATAGATACCATTGAGCAGTTAGCTAACCTCAAGAGTGTAGTAGCAGAAGCCATATTCCCCGATGGCTATGCGGTACTTAATGCCGACGATCGCCGCGTCGCCGCCATGTCAGAAAAAACTAAGGCTAATATTGCTTACTTCACAATGAACCCCGACTCGGAATTGGTGCGAAAGCATATCCAAAAGGGTGGAGTAGCAGCAGTATATGAAAATGGCTATTTGTCAATTGTTAAAGGTGATTGGACACACCGTATAGAAAGAGCAGAAAATATACCTTTAACAATGGGTGGTCGGGCGCCGTTTATGATTGCCAACGCTTTAGCAGCAAGTTTGGCAGCATTCGTGCAAAACGTCACAATTGAGCAGATTCGTGCTGGTTTGAAGAGCTTCCGGGCTTCAGTTAGTCAAACCCCAGGACGGATGAATTTATTTAATTTAGGCAACTACCACGCTTTAGTAGATTATGCCCACAACGCAGCCAGTTACGAAGCTGTAGGTTCCTTTGTTCGGAACTGGACTACAGGGCAACGGATTGGCGTAATTGGTGGCCCAGGCGATCGCCGCGACGAAGACTTTGTTACTTTGGGCAAATTAGCAGCACAAATTTTTGATTACATCATTGTCAAAGAAGACGATGACACAAGGGGACGCCTACGGGGTTCAGCCGCCCAATTGATTATTCAAGGCATCACCGAAGTTAAACCTGATAGCCGCTATGAATCAATTCTGGATGAAACCCAAGCCATAAATAAAGGTTTAGACATGGCTCCTGATAACAGTTTGGTGGTAATTTTACCAGAAAGCGTTAGTCGCGCTATTAAGTTAATTAAGCTGCGTGGTTTAGCTAAAGAAGAGACACATCAACAAAATACTGGCACAACTGTCATCGATTCTCAAAATGGAATAGCACCTTCTTCTGTTGTTAATACCCTGCTGTAGTCAGGAGGAGTCAGTGCGCTGACTCCTGTATTCTGATTACTTTTATTATTGTTTTTCTTCTTCCTGATTGGTTTCGTCACTGGGAGTTTTCATCTCTTCCTTAAATCCTCGTAGGGTTTTGCCCAGTGCGGTTCCCAGTTCGGGAATTTTTTTTGGGCCAAAAATTAATACAGCGACTATGGTAATTACAGCTATTTCTGGCCATCCCAGTCCAAACATATAAATTTCCTCTAAGGCTTCTGTAATTAAATATAGACATTGATGGCGCAAATCCCATAAGTTCTGCTATCTTAAAAAAATTTTGCTAAACAACATAGCATAAGCGGTTTAGGGAATTCAAAAAATTAAATTACTCAATTTTTCCATCCAACACGACTAGTAGAATTTTTTTTCCTGCTCCCCCTACTTCGTCTACTGTCTCATACTTATGATGGTGACTCAGACCAGTCTGACTTCTTTATACTCATTTTCATGGAGCTATCAAAGCCGGAATCATCAGGGGCATTGTTCGGGAAATATCAAGACGAATCTGGGCAGAGGAGGGTCACTCCCTGTCCTAGCATTTAATACTGAGTAGAAACAACTTTGGTCTGTTAATTGCGAAGTATATGAGCAGTTTCGAGGAACTAAGTCAGAAAACTTTGAATAAGGTTCATAAAACCTATGAAACAACTTAGTAAAAAGGAGATCATCTGTGATTAAGAGTGTTGGATACGCAGCCCAAAGTGCAAGTACACCACTAGGCTTGTTCACTTTTGAGCGACGAGAGTTAGGCTCGCACGACGTACAAATCGAGATCCTTTACTGTGGCGTGTGTCACTCGGATCTGCATACAGTCGCTAATGAGTGGAAAAATACGGTTTACCCTGTCGTACCTGGACATGAGATCGTTGGTCGTGTAGTGAAGATTGGTGAGCAGGTTTCCAAGTTCAAGGTAGGCGAGACTGCGGGCGTTGGTTGTATGGTAGATTCTTGTCGCACCTGTCCAAACTGCCGTGAGAGTTTTGAGCAGTACTGTGATAACGAAATTATCTTCACCTACAACAGCCCAGAGAAGCAGACAGGGAAAACGACTTATGGAGGTTATTCAAACCAGATAGTTGTGGATGAAAATTACGTGCTACGGGTTTCAGAAAAACTGGATCTCGCTGGCGTTGCACCCCTGTTGTGCGCGGGGATCACGACGTACTCGCCTTTGCGCTACTGGAATGTTGGCAAAGGCGATAAGGTAGGTATTGTTGGACTTGGTGGGTTAGGACACATGGGGCTAAAATTAGCCCACGCTTTTGGTGCTTACACTGTGCTGTTCACAACATCGTCAAGTAAGACCGAAGATGCCAAGCGCCTTGGAGCCGATGAGGTTGTCATTTCAAAAAACAGCGATGAGATGAACAAGCATCTCAACAGCTTCGACTTTATTCTCAACACGGTTTCGGTATCGCACAATCTAGACGCATACACTGAGTTGCTTAAGCGTGGTGGTACGCTGTGCTTGCTTGGTGTACCGGAAAATCCGCACCCATCACCTAGCATCAGTAACTTGATTTTTAAGCGCCGAGTAATTGCCGGTTCGATGATCGGCGGGATTCAGGAGACACAAGAAATGCTCGACTTCTGTGCTGAACACAATATCGTCAGTGACATCGAACTTATCCCAATTCAGAAGATTAACCAAGCATACGAGCGAATGCTAAAAAGCGATGTGAAGTACCGCTTTGTAATTGACATGGCATCGCTGAAGGAAGAATGACAGTAAAAAAATGCCATTGTCGTTTTTGATGAAAAGTCCTGAATCCTTTGCCTTTTAGGGTGTAAGAAAAACGAATAAAAAAAGTCTGAGTGTTGGTTTTGTTTTCGGCGCTCAGACTTTTTAATTAAGAATTAAATTAAATTATTACTTTAAATTATACCAATTCAATTAATGATTGCAACACATCTTTGGGTAAAGACGCGATTCATCGCGTCTCTACAAATGGTCTATTTGTCGGATTATTTTTTAAAATTGGTATTACTTCCCATTGGATTGGTAATTGGCAAACCTAACCACTCACTTAATTCATGAGCTAACCATTCAAGTTCTACTTCGGATTTAATACCGACATCGTTTCCACTAATTTGGTATTTTTGTAATCCTGAGCAAATATATAATTGTGCTGGAACAGCAACTCTAGTATCTTCAGAGCCTTTAGTAAAGTGTTTTGGAATGTAAACCAACTTATTAACACTTTGCCTTGCGGATGGTCGTGGACGCTCAAACTTCCAACTGAACAACTCTCTGCTTAGGGCAATTTGTTCTGCATTCAAGCGTAAGCAGATGCGTCCAAACAAATTAAAGATAAATTTATACAGCATAGAACAGCCAGCAACCGAAAAAGGAAGTGAGAACAAGGCAAAGGGGATGTTGGCAGGAAAAGGGGCCGAGAGTGCGCCAATTGTCCAAAAGAGGATAAATGAATTCCAGGCGATCGCAAAGAAACCTGTGAATACTATGGATGGATGGAAACCAGCTGGTGGAATGATAATTTCTAAAGAATCCCAATTTTTGGTTAGTTGAATCTTACTCCCGTGTGGTTTGCTGGTAACTAAAGCAGGTAATGTCACTTGTGGTTTCTCTAAGGCTGCGATCGCATCAGCAGCAGAACTAAAACGCCCTTCTAAACTGGGTTCAATCATCCACTTTAGCCACTTGCTAAAGCTGGGACTCACATTAGCTGCTTGTTCAAACTGAATGCGAAAATCCTTTTGCGGTAAATCGGCTGGGTGATTACCCGTCATTAAATAAATTAAGGTTGCGCCTAAACTATAAAGGTCAGATGCTGCAACAGTACGTCCACCAAATTGCTCTGGTGGCATATAGCCATAAGTTCCTACTACAGTTCTTGTTCCAGTTTCTGTGGCGAGGATTGTCTGAACTGAGCCAAAATCTACCAAATAAACTTGACCAACACTATTACCAGAACGCTCCCCTAATAAAATATTGCTAGGCTTAATATCACGGTGAATTACAGGCGGATACAACCCATGTAGGTAAATAAGAATCTCTAAAAGTGCTTTGGCTATCTGTTTGACTTCAGCTTCTGTAAAAGTTCGCCCACTTTGTAAGTATTGTTCTAAAGTTTTTGCTCTTATATAAGTTTGTACAAGCGCAAATCCTTTGATAGTTGGTAAATTTACCTCAAAATAGTTTAAATATTGAGGGATTAAGGGATGTGACAAAGATTTTAAAGTTTCAGCTTCTCGCTCAAACAGTTTGAGTGAATCCCATTCAAAGTCATCACCAAAAGAGAGTAACTTAATGACAACTAATTCTTGAGTTTGCAAATCACGAGCTAGCAAAGTCCGCCGTCCTGCTTTTTTTCCTAGTAGCTGCTGAACTTCGTAGCGTAGACGCCCAGCGTCTTGTCCTTGGACATCGCCTAATATTTCGCCAATCATTATGGTTTCTTCTAATGCTACGGTTGAAAAGTTTTTAGAGGTTATAGCTTTTCAAGTTGTGCAAATCCATATCTTTAGTATAATTGCGTAATTCTATGCCCTCCCAACTTTGGCCTTATATTACCCCTGGTATTCCCGATGAATTGTTTGAAAATTTGCCAGGAATTCCCCTGAGTCAACGAGAAGTCCGACTAATGTTAATTGCCCAACTGCGACTAAAATCAGATTCTGTGTTGTGGGACATTGGTGCAGGCACGGGTACAATTCCGGTAGAGGTGGGGCTATTGTGTCCAGGTGGAAAGATTATCGCTATAGAAAGGGATGAAGAAGTAGCTAATCTGATCAAGCGTAACTGCGATCGCTTTGATGTGAAAAACGTCGAAGTAATTGAAGGTAGCGCTCCAGAGTGTTTACACGATCTTAAAGTTACACCTCATCGCGTTTGTATTGAGGGAGGACGACCCATTCAAGAGATTCTGCAAGCAGCATGGGATTATTTGCCCCCATCCGGTCGGGTTGTAGCGACAGCTGCTAATCTAGAAAGTCTGTATGCTATTTCTCAGAGCTTTTCTCTGTTAAGGGCTAGAAATATCGAAGTCGTCCAGTCTGCCGTTAACCGCTTAGAGACGCGTGGCTTTTCTCAAACCTTTACCGCCGTTGATCCCATTTTTATCCTCAGTGGTGAGAAACTGGATTAGGGAATGGGGCATGGGGCATTGAAAGAAGCGGTAAAGAAAGGGAGAAAACAGAGATGAGGAAGTAGGGAAAGCAGGGGAAGCAGGGGAAAAAACAATAACTAATTAATTAATGCCCCATGCCCAATGCCCAATGCCCAATGCCCAATGCCCAATGCCCAATATTTAATACTTCTATGCCTTGGTCTCGGATTATTAGTGGAATTGTTGCGATCGCTCTTGCTCTTTCTGCAACCCTTTTGGGAGGTTGGTACTTTACCATCATCTTTGCAGTTATCATCTTTTTGGGTCAACAGGAATATTTTAATTTGGTGCGAGCCAGAGGCATCGCTCCCGCCGCTAAAACCACTATGGCTGTCAGCCAAGTCTTGCTGGTAATTTGTACCCTTGATGGCAGTTTAGCTGACGCTGTAATGCCAATTGCTGGCACACTTATTTGTTTTTATCTGTTGTTTCAGCCCAAATTTGCCACGATCGCTGATGTTTCCGCTTCTATTATGGGGCTATTTTACGTAGGTTATTTGCCGAGTTACTGGGTGCGATTACGAGCAATTGATACTGCTGCTTTTAGCAATCTTCCTTTCGGAGGTTATTGGCCCACAACCTGGACAGATTTCTGGGAAAAGGCAAATTCTGCTTCTTTACCACAAGGTTTTACAGCAACACTGCTGACTTTTTTGTGTATTTGGGCAGCCGATATCGGCGCTTACACTATTGGCAAATTCTTTGGGAAAACCCGTCTGTCTGATATTAGCCCGAAAAAAACTGTAGAGGGTGCTGTTTTTGGCATTACTTCAAGTATTGCTGTAGCCATAGCAGGAGCTTATTATTTGCATTTACCCAGATCCCCCTTCACTGGTTTAGCATTGGGTTTACTGATTGGCATTGCAAGTCTTTTGGGGGATCTTACCGAGTCTATGCTTAAGCGGGATGCTGGAGTCAAAGATTCTGGGCAGTTAATCCCTGGACACGGTGGTATTTTAGACCGTACTGATAGTTATATTTTCACCGCTCCTTTGGTTTATTATTTTGTGACACTACTGTTGCCGCTACTGTAACTGAGCAGGGGGCAGGGTTCAGGGAGCAGGGAGCAGGGGAATGGAGTTAAAAGACTCGTTAGCGAGTATCAAAGACTCGTCAGCGAGTATAAAAGACTCATTCACGAGTATTAAAGACTCGTCCACGAATATAAAAGACTCATTCACGAGTATTAAAGACTCGTCCACGAATATAAAAGACTCGTTCACGAGAATAAAAGACTCATTCACGAGTATCAAAGACTCGTCCACGAGTATCAAAGACTCATTCACGAGTATTAAAGACTCGTCCACGAGTATTAAAGACTCATCTATAAATCCTAATTTATACCAAATTACAGTTACAATTCATTCTCCTCTTGCCCCCTGCCCCCTGCCCTCTGCCCCCTGCCATCTAAGAGCCGCCATATCATTTAAAATAATGTATTAGCATTTTTTAATTTCTAATCATCAAGGGTTAACGTTAATCCGTCCACGACACACTAGCTTGCCTGGAATCAACGTTAATTCTTGGATATCGACATCTGAGCCAAGATCCAGATTGTACTCATGATTGTCCTCTAATATCTCCTCCTGGTCGGGCTTGATTGTTATATGTGCTAGTTGCAACTCATGCCCATTGAGTAACTGTGAGCTAAGACAAATCTCTAGAGGAGTTGTTTCACTATTGGTTACTCTTATACCTCGCAGTATAATTTGGTTGTTATCAAGGTTAATTTCTTGCCAGTTTATTGGTTGTGACTTTGGGCAATGTGTTGGTAAAACCTTAACCAACAAATCACTCAAAGCATTAGATAATAAGTCAGATGAGAGAGAAGCATTAAGATCCTTCTCGTCTACGATCAAATCGCCAACTACTGGTACTGTTTCTAACAGTCGTAGCGGTTTTCCCTTGAGTACCGAGCCGATATTTATGCGAATATTTTCCGCTATTAATTTAATTTGTGTAATTAGGAGACCTTGATAAATTGCATCAGTAGCAAAAATAGATACCGATGGGATACGCCCAGAGAGAATTTGGCGATCGCTCGCTTTAATCTTTACTTCTAAATCTGATATTTGGCTCACTTGCGCTCTCAACCAGAGCTTTAGGGCTGTTGTGAGTACCTGCGTAATTATGCGTATTTTATTAGTATGTGTTGTGTTGAAATTTTGCTCTGACATCTAAGGAATCTATTTATGAATATTTGCTTAACAACCGAACAGAAATTAAATAAGTCTTAAATGTAACATTTATGTCTACTCGCTACAAAATGCAAATATCATTTAATTGTTAACAGTAAATAAGCAATTACACATGGAGGCACGGTTACAAAAAATTCTCGCTCAATGGGGTATCGCCTCACGTCGTGAAGCCGAAGAAATGATTAGGCACTCACGAGTGCGGATAAATGGGGTATTGGCACATTTAGGTCAAAAAATTGATCCCGAAAAAGATGCGATCGTAATTGATGGTAAGCCTGTATCTAAAAAGCAGCGTCCGGCTTTAATATATTTATTGCTGCACAAACCAAGAGGTGTGGTTTCGACTTGCTACGACCCTCAGCGCCGACCAACAGTCCTGGATCTACTACCGAAAGAATTATGGGAGGGTACAGGTATTCACCCAGTTGGGCGTTTAGATGCAGATTCTACAGGAGCATTAATCCTGACCAATGACGGAAATCTGACATTTGGACTAACCCATCCCCGCCACAGCATTTCCAAAACATATCGTGTTTTGGTAGAAGGACACCCTCCAGAAGCAATACTAAAAATGTGGCGTCAGGGTGTGATGTTGGAGGGTAGAAAAACCAGACCCGCTAAGGTACAGCTAATAGAACATCATGGCGAGCAAAGCTTTTTAGAAATAGTGTTGCAGGAGGGAAGAAATCGCCAAATTCGCCGGATAGCTCAACAGTTAGGATACCCAGTAATCAAACTGCATCGGACTGCTATCGGCCCAATTCAATTACAAACTCCAAAAGAACCTTTTTTGGAAGAAGGTAAATATCGTTCCCTCAAAGATGATGAGATTCGCTTTTTGCAAGATCAGATAACACAACCTAATTATTGATTCTGTGGAGTTAAGGAGTGTCAGTAGGCATGAAATGGCTAAGAAAGAAGAATAATAACCAGCCATCAATTTCATTAGAGCAACAACGAGCCGAAAAATTGGCAGAAATGGGCGCTCAACTTTGGGCATTGCGTCAAGAACAGGGATTATCTCTAGAGCAAATGGTTGCATTAACTAGGATTCCCCAGCGATTATTGCAGGCGATCGAAGAAGGTAATTTAAACGATCTGCCAGAACCAGTCTATATACAAGGTTTAATTAGGCAATTCGCCGATGCACTAGGCTTGAATGGAGTAGAATTTTCTGGCACTTTTCCGATTAGTTCTGCACAAGTGAATTCTCAAGGTATAGAGAATAATTCACCCCTTAATCAACTACGTCCGGTTCATCTTTACTTTCTTTACATATTGCTAATTGTATGTTCTGTAAATGGCTTATCTCAGTTATTAAATAACGCAGTACTACAAGCAAGTACAAGTAATAATCAAAATCAGCCATCCCCAAAACAAAAGTCCATTGTTAAACCAAAAATAGCCCAAGTAAAAGAGTCAGTGGAGGTTCAATCAGTTAACGATACCCCTAGCGCCGTCCAGCAGGGAAAGGCTGTACAGATTGGTGTCACTTTGAAAGCGTCATCTTGGATTCGTGTAGTAGCTGATGGTAAAACCGAATTTGAGGGTACTCTCCCAGAGGGAACTCACCGGATTTGGAAAGCTCAACAGCAACTCACAGTGAAAACTGATAATGCTGGTGGCGTGTTAATGAGTGTCAATCAAGAGAAAGCCAAAGAAATGGGAGAACCGGGGAAAGAGGAAGAAGTTAGAATTGCTGCAAAACCTAAGTTTTGATATGAAGAAGAAATCAATTCAAAATTTTACCCTTAGAGGAAAGCAAGCTACACCCAGCCTCTCGTAGAGAAGAAAAAGACTCAAAGAAATGAGTAGGATGAGGGTGACAAGGAGAGAAGGAGGAAAAGGAGGCATTTACTCCTCCCTGTGCCTTGTCTTCCTTGTCTGCCTTGTCCCCTCATCTCCCGCTGCCCTATTGCCCTTCTGGGGCGCGTCCATTGAGTCTGGTAAGAACTTTCAAGCGATCGCCTAATTCCTCTCTCAGCGCTCCTGATTGATAGCGCCACTCCCAGTTCCCCTCAGCAGTACTAGGAAAATTCATCCGCGCTTCGTTTCCTAATCCCAAAATATCTTGCAAGGGAATAATTGCTTGGTTGGCTATGGAACTCAAAGCTAGGCGAATTAAATCCCAGTGGATGCCTTCAGGACTAACACAACCTAAATAAAGCAACAAGTTTTCCTTTTCGTAGTCGGTGGCTGAATTGAACCAGCCTATGGTTGTATCATTATCGTGAGTTCCAGTATAAACTACAGCATTGTGCCGATAATTGAATGGTAAAAATGGATTAGCAGAATCAGCACTAAAGGCAAATTGCAAAATATTCATCCCCGGAAATTCATACTTGTCTCGCAGCGCTTCTACCCCTGGTGTAATTACTCCCAAATCTTCTGCTAAGACGGGTAGCTTGCCCAACTTTTGCCTAATCACTTCAAAAAAAGCATCCCCAGGCGCTTCCACCCATTGACCATTAATGGCAGTTTGTTCACCTTGCGGCACAGCCCAATAAGCCTCGAAGCCCCGGAAGTGGTCAATGCGAATAATATCGACATAATCCAGCATTGCCTCAAAGCGCTGTACCCACCATTTAAAGTCTTGTTTTTGCAATTCCTCCCAGTTATAAACTGGGTTGCCCCACAATTGACCGGTGGCGCTAAAGTAATCTGGTGGGACTCCTGCCATTTGGGCAGCAACTCCAGTCTCTTCGTCTAAGCAAAAGATATTAGGATGCGCCCACACGTCAGCACTATCATGAGCTACGTAAATAGGAATATCGCCGATAATGTCAATACCGCGCATGTTGGCGTAGCTTTTCAGCTCTGACCACTGCCGGAAAAACTCAAATTGGACGAACTTGTAATAAAAAATCTCCTCATTGAGCCGATGCTGTACCTGAGCTAATGCTTCGGGTTCGCGCTTGACAAATTCTGGCTCCCATGTATGCCAGCTTGCATTTTCGTGGGCATCTTTTAGCGCCATAAATAAGGCGTAATTATCTAGCCAATAGGCTTTACTGTCGCAAAAACCTGCAAACTCGTTTTTTTGGATGTCTGTAGCATTCACTTTAAAGTTTTCACAGGCTTTTTTGAGTAGCCCAATCTTAATCGGCACAACCTTGTCGAAGTCTACCTTTTCTACCGGAAATCCTGGTAAATTAGCAAAGTCTTCTTCAGTTAGTAAACCCTCATCTCGCAGTTTTTCTGGGCTAACCAGTAGAGGATTTCCCGCCATTGCTGAGTAACACATATAGGGCGAATTACCATATCCAGTGGGGCCCAAGGGTAAAACTTGCCAATATTGTTGATAGGTATCTTTAAGAAAATCGACGAAGCGATAGGCTTCTAAGCCTAAATCTCCAACGCCAAATCGGCTGGGAAAGGAGGTAGGATGCAGCAAAATGCCACTGGATCTAGGAAAAGGCATATTTATCTGAATTATGAGAGGGAGCAATTATCTGATGGATACGCTATGCGATCGCCCAAGGGGCAGTGGCAAAGCCAATCGCATCGAATTTACCACGGAACAGTATTTGCACGGTAAATCAAGTAAACTCATCTTGATTGTCATTTGTCCTTTGTCATTTGTCCTTTGTGAATAACCAATGACTAATGACTAATGACTGATGACTAATGACCAATGACTAATTAGCTATGACTTACCGAAATCCTGCACCGACAGTTGATATCATCATTGAACTAGTAGATCGGCCTCATCGGCCAATAGTGTTAATTGAAAGACATAATCTACCCTTAGGTTGGGCTATTCCTGGTGGTTTTGTAGATTATGGAGAAGCGGTGGAAGTGGCGGCGCAGCGAGAAGCTGAGGAAGAAACGGGTTTGCAAGTGGAGTTAGTTGAACAATTACTGGTGTATTCTGACCCCGATCGCGATCCGCGTCAGCATACCATTAGCATTGTGTTTTTGGCGACAGCTAAGGGGGAACCAAAGGCTGGAGATGATGCTAAGAGTGTAGGAGTTTTTGAGTATTGGCGTGTGCCAGGTAATTTATGTTTTGACCATGATCGCATTCTGCGCGATTATTGGCGATATCGGCATTATGGGATACGTCCAAGGTTGGGGTAAAAAGGACGAACCGCCAAGACGCCAAGGACGCAAAGGAAGAAAAGAGAGCAATACCTGTGACACAAAATTTTTGTGATTATACTGTGTCAGTGGTATTTAAGGGTGCATTATGGATGCTGAGGAACTTTTAGAGAAATACGCCGCGGGGGAACGTAAATTTCATTCAGTAAATTTGAGTCAAGAAAATCTCAAAGATTTAACTGGTGCAAGAACTTACGGTATGAGCTTTAAAGATGCAGACCTGACTGGTGCGATAATTCCAGATGGAGAAGTCTACAAACCGATCGCTTCTCAGGTAGAAATAGGTAAACAGGAAACATCGTTAGAGAAAGTAATATCTATGACTCGTAAAGTAATTAATACTGATAACGCACCTGCACCAGTCGGTCCTTATAATCAAGCGATCGCAGCTTCTGGTCAATTTGTATTCATCGCTGGACAAATTGCCATCGATCCCCGCCTTGGTGATGTCGTCTACACTGATGATGTCAAAAAGCAGACTGAGCAGGTATTAGCTAATCTTGAAGCCATCCTCACAGCAGCTGGTGCGACTTTCCAAGATGTGGTGAAGACCACTGTATTTTTAGCTGATATGAATGATTTCGCGGCGGTGAATGCCGTTTATGCTAAATATTTCCCGGAAGATACAGCCCCAGCGCGGGCTTGTGTACAGGTATCGCGTTTACCTAAAGATGTGTTGGTAGAAATTGATGCGATCGCTGTAATTAGCGGTTAGTGCCAATACATTCACAAAATCAGTCTACAACTCTCCAAACAAATTAGGCTTTATTATTGACTTTTATTCTTAAAAGCTTTAAATATTTTTTAGGAGTTAATTGCAATTAATTAGCAAAAGAACTAAGAAAACTTCCTAATGGAGAGTTGCAAATGAGTGTGAGGAAAAAGAGCTTATTGGGTGCTGGTGCGGCATTTACAGTGCTTACAGGTCTAGTAGTCAGCACTGTAGGGACTATGCAAGCAACGATCGCCAACCCCACCACTAATCAACAGACACCACGCTTACTTGCCCAAGGGCTGAAGACTTTAACAATAGTTTTTCCCAGTCGTGCTGATTCTACAGACTTGCAAAATAAGGCAAATGCAGTAGGAGCTTTTCTATCTAAAGAGTTAGGAATTCCAGTCGTCGCCCAAGTTGGTGATGATACAGCTGCTGTGGAAGCTTTGAGAGCAAATCGGGCTGATGTAGCTTTTTTAAGTAGCCGTCCGGCTTTGAAAGCGAAACAATTAGCAAACGCCAGCTTGTATCTAGCCGAAGTTCGCTCCACTTATTCTGGAAGATACACTTATAGCTCAACATTTGTTGTTCCTAAGAATAGTCCCCTAAAAACTCAAAATTCAGCTAAAGCCACTTTAGAACAACTGCGGGGCAAGAAAATTGCTTTTACTTCCCCTACTTCTGGCTCTGGATTTATTATCCCTGTTGCTGAGTTGGTCAAACAAAAATTTGTACCCAACCGCGATCGCTTAGATGGTTTCTTTGGTCAAATTTCTTACGGCGGTAATTATAGCAAAGCCTTGCAAGCAGTTGTGCGCGGTCAAGCTGATGTAGCTGTTGTGTCAGAATATGCTCTGAATCCACCTTATATCACCGCCCAAGAGAAAAATCAGTTACGGGTTCTGCACAAAATTACTGGTGTACCTGCTCACGGTATTGCCATTGATGATGACGTTCCAACTCCAACACGGGAAAAAATCATCAACGCCTTACTGAAATTAAATAAGTCGGAAAATAATAAATTGTTACGCGACTTGTATAATTCCACAGAATTAGTGCGAATTAACCACGATCGTCACCTAGCAACTATCCGTGACGCTTTGCAAATTGCTGGCATTGAACCATAATTTAGAATTCAGAATTCAGAATTCAGAATTCAGAACTTACCAATTTTGACTCTCTTTAGGAGACGCGGCGCTATCTGCTTTTTTGGTCAAAATTCATTCTGATTCCTGATTCCTGACTCCTGAATTCTGTTCAATAAATTTCTATGAATGATTATGTTATTGAGTGCCATAACCTAGAGACAGCTTATGCTGCATCTCTGAATCGTCCGATTCTCAACGGGATTAATTGCCAGATTAAACGGGGTGAATTTGTAGTTTTACTGGGGCTAAATGGTGCTGGTAAGTCTACATTACTACGATCGCTAGTTGGATTAGTGCCATCTGTGAAAGGAGAAATCATCGTCAATAATGTGGAGATGAATTCCCGAACACTGCCAAAAATTCGGCGCGATATTGGGATGTTATTTCAAGGTGGCGGATTGATTCGGCAATTATCAGCACTAGAAAATGCCTTGTGCGGATGCCTTGGTAAAAGAACAACTTGGCAAACACTGTTGGGATTTTCCAAACGCGATCGCATGTTGGCATTAAATTTATTAGAGCAGTTAGGACTCTTAGAGTTAGCTTTTCAAAAAACCAGTCAATTAAGTGGCGGACAGCAACAACGAGTAGCGATCGCCAGGACTTTAATTCAATCACCGCAAATTCTTTTAGTTGATGAACCCATCACAGGCTTAGATGTTGTGGCATCGCAACAAGTCATGGAAACTCTATCCCAATTGCACACTCAGCAAGGTATGACTATTGTCGCAGTTTTGCACGATTTGGGAATCGCAGAAAAATACGCAGGGCAAGCGATCATCTTAGATGCTGGACGCGTCGTTTACCAAGGACTTTGTGACAACTTACAAGCTCAATTTGCGAAAGTTTCCGCTTGAGTAAAATTTTATTTAAACCGCGTCAGTTTTACCCCACCCTAAACCCTCCCCTTGCAAAGGGGCTACTGTGTATACACAAGTCTGAAATAGCTGATGAATCTGGATTTTACCCCACCCTAACCCTCCCCTTATAAAGGGGAGGGGACACTGATTTTCTATTTCCCCCCTTTATAAGCTACCGTGTATACACAAGTCGAGTTGGCAATCAAATCAACGAAAAACAACGGAAAATTATTTTTAAAATCCTTGATTTTCCATTAGTACTCTATCAATAAGCTGACACTATTGATAATCAGTTTGCTTAACTCAAAACCTTGCCTACCAAGGCTTGTATCTTACCAGGCAATGATTTTAGGACTTGTGTATACACCGTAGCCTTTCCAAGGGTGGATTAAGGGGGGTAATTAATTTGACTAATCGCAAAGACTACGCTTCTCAACCTAAATGAGAATTAATACAGTATGAGTTCCTTTTTTAAGTCAAAACGTTTACGCTTCTACCCTTGGCTGAGTTCTCTACTCATCTTATTAATTGTCGTAGTAGTTTATGGTTGGGCTTTGCGAGGACTCAAACTCGATTTTGAACTGCTGCGTTCTAGCTGGCCATACATCATTGATTTTATTACTCGATTATTTCCTCCCGATTGGAAAGTTTTAGATATTGCAGTTAAGGCACTAATTGAAACTGTACAAATGTCTTTGTGGGGAACTACCATTGGAGCTATTCTTTCAGTACCGATCGCTATAGCTAGCGCCAGCAATGTTGCGCCTGGGTGGTTGCGATCGCTAGCTAATTTGCTGCAAAATACTGTGCGTTCTGTTCCCTCAATTATTCTGGGGCTAATTTTTGTTGCCGCCACTGGCTTAGGCGCACCAGCAGGAACTTTAGCTTTGGGAATCTACACCATCGGCTACCTTGCCAAATTTTATCAACAGGCAATTGAAGCGGTTGATCCGCGTTCTCTTGAATCCTTACAAGTTATCGGAGCCTCTAAGCTACAGATTGCTCAATACGGCATTCTCCCGCAAGTGCTACCACTGGGATTAGGTTACACCTTTTGGATGTTTGAGTACAACATCCGTGCTGCTTCTGTCTTGGGTGTAGTTGGTGCAGGTGGTATTGGCTTTCAGTTAAAAAGTTACATCGACGGGTTCGAGTACACCAAAGCAACAACCATGATGTTAGTGCTTTTAGTAGTCGTCACAGTAATTGATGCTTTTAGTAGCCAATTACGTCATCGGCTCGATTCTATGTAATGAATTCTGGCAGTAGCCTATCTTGAAGACTGATGCGATAACTTTGGGAATACTGAAATTAAGTATCCCAAAGTAGTATTAAAAATGCCAGAAAATCGTATCAGTGCCAGCTTATCCCCAGCAGATAAGGAAGCGGTTATGCAAGCGATCGCTACAATTAAAGAAAAGTTACCATTTTTGGTAGATTTGACCCCTGAAGATCGGCGAACGATGCTGAAGATGGGAGATAAAAGTCGGGCTTTTGTCAGCAAAGCCTTAGAAGTAGCGACACAGAACCCTAACTTTTTGCCCCGTTCTTTTGATTTAGAAGAGATGCGCCGAGATTTGGCGCTATTTGAAGCGTTGTATCCAGTGCTTTTGTCTCTAACCCAACTGCAAGAATTGGTGGATGATACCTGTATAGCCTCTGCTAGCGAAGCCTATGCTGCTGCATTAGCAGTTTATAGCTATGCCAAAGCTAGCGGTGATGTAGCAGGTTTAGATGCAGTAATTGATGAGATGGGACGCAGGTTTAATCGCCGTTCTAAGAAAAAGCAACCTGAAACCGCAGTTAGCTAAAGCTTGCAACTGGCAAGTATAGCAGTTGTCAATTTAGTAAAATCCACATTATTGGTAGGGGCATAACATTGTTATGCCCTTTTTGCGTTTTGTATCCAAAGATTCTTGAAACCCGCGCAGGCGGGTTTTGTCTGTGTAGCCGCGATTTCTAATCGCCAAGGCATTTTTGAGCCTTAGAAGGGTCAAATTCGAGCCTCAGAAGGTCAAAGTTGAGCCTTAGAAGGGTCAAATTCGAGCCTCAGAAGGTCAACGTCGAGCTTCAGAAGGTCAATGTCGAGCTTCAGAAGGTCAATGTCGAGCCTCAGAAGGTCAACATCGAGCCTCAGAAGGTCAACATCGAGCCTCAGAAGGTCAACATCGAGCCTCAAAAGGTCAACATCGAAATTAAATTAAGGTTATGCCAATTTGAAAAAAGAATACGACAAATAAACCATTTGTAGAGACGCGATTCATCGCGTCTTTACACAAAGATGTGTTGCAATCATTAATTGAATTGGTATTACGCATAAAAATTACCTAGAAAAAGTTTGATAAATTCCGAAATACACCTTGTATATTTAGTATTTATTCTGTAAACACTAGCATTTCAAAATCAAATCTTGTAATGAACCCACAAAACAAGCCCAAGAGTCTACAAGATATTCTTAAGCAGCGCCAGCAATCAGGTTTTGTGGGTCGTGAAGACCAAGTAAACCAATTTCGTCAAAATCTAGCATTACCCCCAGAAGACGATCGCCGTCGTTTTATATATAACGTTTGGGGTCAAGGTGGAGTAGGTAAAAGTACCCTACTACGACAGTTTCGTAAAATTGCTGACGAAGCAAAAATTATTTCGGCTTACATCGATGAAGCTGAAAAAACTATACCAGAAGTCATGGGTCGTCTAGCTGAGGACTTAGAACGGCAAGGTCATAAACTAACGCAGTTTACAGAACGCTACAAAGTTTACCGTCAAAAGCGCCAAGAATTAGAAACCGATCCAGAAGCTCCTCAAGGCTTTTCGGCTTTTGTCGGGAAAACTATGGCAAAAACTGGTGTACGTTTAGCGCGTCGAGTTCCCGTTGGCGGTGCTGTATTTGACTTTGTAGATGAGGATGCTTTCGCTACCCAGGCTGGAGAATGGGCTTCTTATGTTGCAAAGAAAATAACAAATAAAGATGAGGTGCGTTTAGTTCAAGAACCTGAAGAAGTTCTGACCCCGTTATTTTTGCAAGATATTTTTAAAATTGCTGAAAAAATTGGTGTTGTTTTGTTTTTTGATACTTATGAACGCACCGGAGAATTTCTAGATAACTGGCTACGGGAAATTTTGGAGGGTCGCCACGGTGAAGTATCTCTCAATATATTGATAACCATCGCCGGTCGGGATGAATTAGATAAAAATCATTGGGCATCTTATGAGGGGTTAATAGTTCGTTTCCCTCTGGAACCCTTTACAGAAGAAGAAGCCCAACAATATCTAACTCGGAAAGGCATTACAGACAATCGCGTTGTTGAAGTGATTTTACACCTTTCTGGAAACTTACCCCTGCTAGTAGGAATGCTAGCAGATACTCATCCCAATGATCCAAACCAGGTAATTGAGCCTAGTAGCAGTGCAGTAGAACGCTTTTTAAAATGGGTTGATGACCCCAAACGGCAACAAGTGGCGCTTGATGCTGCCATTTCTCGGTGTTTGAATCGAGATGTTATAGCCAAATTAAGAACAGAAGAAGAAGCTGACGAGTTATTTACTTGGCTAAAAGAAACATCCTTTGTTAACGAACGTACCGACGGCTGGGCTTATCATGATGTGGTCAAAACCCAAATGTTACGCCACAAGCGCCTTTCATCGCCGCAAGGTTGGGCTGACATACATGGCAAGTTGGCAGAATATTATGACAGGCTGCGAAATGATCTGCAATTAGAGGAAGAAGAAAAACAGCGCGATTCTAGTTGGCAAAGTCACACATTAAACGTGTTGTACCACAACTTATGTCAGTCACCGCAAAGGAATTTATCTGTAGCTCTCAATGAATTTCTCGCTGCACTCAAAAATAAACGCAAATTTGCCCAACAATATGCAGAAATAATGCTTCAGGCTGGTAAAGATGTCGATTCCTCTGAAGTTCAACGTTGGGGTAAGCAATTAGCGAATGGGTTAAAAGCTTATGAGGAGGACGTTTATCAAGTTACGTTGGAAATGTTTACCGCAGTCTTACAGAATTCTGGGATTGAGCTTAAATGGCAACCAATTGCTCTAGGTTGGCGTGGTCAAACTTACCGCTTAATGAAGCGTTACCCAGAAGCCCTAGAAGATTTTGACCGCGCCATTGAACTTGACCCCAAATATGACTGGGCGATCGCATGTCGCGGTGAAACTTATCGCTTAATGGAGCGTTACCCAGAAGCACTACAAGATTTTGACCGCGCCATTGAACTTGACCCCAAATATGAGTGGGTGATCGCATGTCGCGGTGAAACTTACCGCTTAATGGAGCGTTACCCAGAAGCACTACAAGATTTTGACCGCGCCATTGAACTTGACCCCAAATATGACTGGGCGATCGCAAGTCGCGGTCAAACTTATCGCTCAATGAAGCGTTACCCAGAAGCCCTAGAAGATTTTGACCGCGCCATTGAACTTGACCCCAAATCCTGGGCGATTGCAAGTCGCGGTGAAACTTACCGCTTAATGAAGCGTTACCCAGAAGCCCTAGAAGATTTTGACCGTGCAATTGAACTTAACCCCAAATCTGACTGGGCGATTGCAAGTCGCGGTCAAACTTATCGCTCAATGAAGCGTTACCCAGAAGCCCTAGAAGATTTTGACCGCGCCATTGAACTTAACCCCAAATCTGATTGGGCGATCGCATGTCGCGGTGAAACTTACCGCTTAATGGAGCGTTACCCAGAAGCACTACAAGATTTTGACCGTGCGATTGAACTTAACCCCAAATCTGACTGGGCGATCGCATGTCGCGGTGAAACTTACCGCTTAATGGAGCGTTACGCGGAAGCCCTAAAAGATTTTGACCGCGCCATTGAACTTGACCCCAAAGATGACTGGGTGATCGCAAGTCGCGGTCAAACTTACCACTCAATGGAGCGTTACCCAGAAGCACTACAAGATTTTGACCGCGCCATTGAACTTAACCCCAAATCTGACTGGGCGATCGCAAGTCGCTGTCAAACTTACCGTTTAATGGAGCGTTACCTAGAAGCACTACAAGATTTTGACCGTGCGATTGAACTTAACCCCAAATCTGACCGGGCGATCGCAAATCGCGGTCAAACTTACCGTTTAATGGAGCGTTACCTAGAAGCACTACAAGATTTTGACCGTGCGATTGAACTTAACCCCAAATATGAGTGGGCGATCACAAATAGGGGTGAAACTTACCGTTTAATGGAGCGTTACGCGGAAGCCCTAAAAGATTTTGACCGCGCCATTGAACTTAACCCCAAATCTGACTGGGCGATCGCATGTCGCGGTGAAACTTATCGCTCAATGAAGCGTTATCCAGAAGCCCTAGAAGATTTTGACCGTGCGATTGAACTTAACCCCAAATCTGACTGGGCGATCACAAATCGCGGTCAAACTTACCTGATGCTTAAGCTATATAACGAGGCTCTTGCAGATTTAAACCGTGCTATTGACTTGGATTCTGACAGTAATTGGGAATTGTACGATCGCGCTTTAACTTACCAAGCCCTTAACCAACCAGACAAAGCACGATCTGACCTAGCGCTTGCCATCAAGCTTGCTAAACAGGATTACGAAAAAGATTCTAAAGACTGGCGTAATGCCTTTAACTTAGCCCTTTACTATTTAGCTGCTCAATATACTCAACCAGCAGAGCAGTTATATCGCTATGTTTTATCTCAAGGTGCTTCCTTAGAGCGTACCCATGAAGCTATCCAAGACCTAAATGACTTTTTAACCGTGTTTCCTAATCATGTGCAGGCTACATCCATGCGACAGTTGTTGCAGTCTTCTCTAACTTAGGTTGTGTAATTTCCAACCTACCCGCCAGAAAACCCACAAGTCCCAACAACCGCCTGAGAATCAATTCCCTCTCTCACACCTAAAATCTTCTAAAAAAAACTAGAAAAGGGTTTCAGTCTACTTGAGTGGACTTGCGCTATGAGCCTGAGATTTTAATCTCTGGCGAACGCACGGGTAAGCACAAAATCCCAGCTAACTTGCCTTCAGGAGAATGGCGGCTAAACCCAATTGCATACAAATAGCGATTTTAGCCAACCCATGACAAACTGCTTTGCATCGGCGTAGCCCAACCCAGGCATCGCTAAATCCAATTGCATACAAATATTAAGCGATCGCAACTACTACTTTGTCTTGCTCATGACAAATCGTAGGCGATCGCTTAATTTGAAACTCTTACAAATACTGGGCTAAAGCCGAATGCCGAGTATTAATGGAACACACTCAATGAAGATATTATGAAGCTTTCTCATTCAAATGTCAAGATTTCGCTAAGTTTTTCAGCAAAACTTAGCATTAAATATCGCCGCTTCTTTTAAATTCTTAGGCTGCGTTTCTAAACTCTTGTCACCAAAATGCTTATCCATCAACGCCGGAACCTGTGTAGCTTGAATTCGGCTATGGCGGGTTTTATCTGGCATAACTAAGTTTGGCCCAGCTTTACAATTCTTCATACAACCAGTGCCCTTGATTGTAACTTGGTCTTCTAAACCGCGATCGCTTAAAGCCGCCTCCAACGCCTGACAAACTGCTTTACCACCGCGTTTCATACAATCAGACTTTTGACACACCAAAATCGTGGCTTTAGTTTTAGCTGGTTTTACCTTGGCATTATCAATAGATGGGGGTTCTTGCACTGCGGTAGCCGTCTGAATCACCATCTGAGAAGGCGCCGCCATCACCCGTTCAGCCTTCAGAGTAACAGTGCCATTCTTCAAATCATGTTTTTTGTAACCAACAACTTGCAGCCAAGTACCTGGTGGTAAGCGCAAGTCAAAAGTAGCCCGTAAATTTTTAGCAAGTTTAATATAAGACTCACCTTCATGAGTCCCCAGAATTAAGCCTTTAAGCTTATAGCCATCTTTAATAACAAAATCTATAAATCTGCCCTCAAGGCAAAATTCTGATACTTCAATACTGTGAGATGCACCCATTTTTTAACCTCCTTTTAATTAATCTAAGCTGTCAAGCGAGATATTCTCAGTAGCTAAAGATTAGAACTGTTGGTAGCGACTTTTCCAGCAATGCTCAAGAGTCCAAATCTGGTCTTGACGAGAGGCTGTTAATCGCCGTATCACACTCCAAAGTTGAATAACTGTCATAGGAGAGTCAATTTCAACTTGCAATGGCTGGTTAGCCGTACAACTACAGGGAATGTCTAACTCCTTTAGGCGTTGATAGACTTGCCAGCGATCTGCCCAATTCACCTCTACAAGGTGGCTGCTTTGTATTTCTGTAAACGATTTCAAGAGAATTGCCCTCAAACTGCAACAAACTTGCAGTAACTACTGCGAGTTAACTCCCTGCTTTTTAAAAGTCTGAGGAGTTTAGCCTCTTTAAACCAGCATACCTTAAGTGCAAACAATTCTCAGTAATTTTAGAAAAAAAAATCAAATTTTTACAGCCATCCCATATTAAAAAGGGAAGAGGTAGAGAGACGGGGAGCAGTGAGCAGAGGGGAAAGAGGTAATTTTAATTTTTTATTCTCTCCCTTGCTTCTTCACTACTCCCTGCTCTTGTTAGCAAAGATGCACATTTAAGCTAGGATGTCAATGATAATGAGAAAATTATGCAACTTGGTGAGCGTACCATCATCCAGCCGACAATAAACTTGAGATTTTTAGTAAGCAAAAATACAAAATATTGACATGGCGAATTGGCTTGCTCTTATTATTAAAATGTTAATATGTTAAGAATAAGCAGTTAAAATCTATAACTCTTAAAAAGAGAGGAACGTAATGTCTGAAACACAAACTTTGTTACGGAATTTTGGTAATGTATATGACAACCCTGTGTTGTTGGATCACAGCGTAACTGCTCCAGTGACAGAAGGATTCAACGTTGTATTAGCTAGTTTCCAGGCACTATATTTGCAGTACCAAAAGCATCATTTTGTAGTTGAAGGCTCGGAATTTTACTCTCTGCATGAGTTTTTTAACGAAAGCTACAACCAAGTACAAGATCACGTTCATGAAATTGGAGAACGTTTGGATGGACTAGGTGGTGTGCCAGTAGCGACCTTCAGCAAATTAGCAGAATTAACCTGTTTTGAACAAGAATCTGAAGGTGTATATTCATCTCGCCAAATGGTGGAAAATGACCTAGCTGCCGAACAAGCAATTATTGGCGTAATTCGTCGTCAAGCTGCTCAGGCAGAGAGTTTGGGCGATCGGGGTACACGCTATCTGTACGAAAAGATTTTGTTGAAAACTGAGGAACGTGCATATCATTTATCTCACTTCCTCGCTAAAGACAGCTTAACTTTAGGGTTTGTCCAAGCTGCTCAAAGCTAAAACTCTCATAATCTAGATTTATCTACCTAGACTGAAAGAAAAAGTTAGCAGCACTAACTCTTAAAATATTATAAAAAATGGCAGAGATTGGTATTGGTATCTCTCTGCCATTTTTAATTTAAGTAAACATATTTTCATAATATTTAACATTGCAAATATTTAGCAATTAGATAGTTAATAACTATTTTTAGTTAAAAAATTTATTTATATTTAATAAGTTAGATAGGTATATGCCAGAATAAATAACTATCTGTTGCAAAACTAATCAAATTAGATAATAAAGATTCGCAAAAACTTTAAAAATTTTAGCATCGCAATTAAATAAAATTAGAAATACAAAATAATTGTTAGGCATTGGGCATGAGAAAGAGGACTTGGGGACAAGGGGAAAGACTGGTTGGAAGCTCTAAACTTTTGTCCCCTTGTCCCCTTGTCCCCTCTGCTCCCCTGCCTCCCCTGCCTCCCCTGCTCCCTACTCCCCTTTGTCATCAAACTTAGAAAACTTAATAATAAAAAGCACGAGAGGGGGTAAAGACCCTTAAAATAATCAGGATTTGTATTCTCGTATTCCAAGGCAACTACTATGCCCCGCCGTGATGACCTCCGGAAGATTCTACTGTTAGGCTCTGGCCCAATTGTGATTGGACAAGCCTGTGAGTTTGACTACTCTGGCACTCAAGCCTGTAAAGCGCTGCGAGAAGAAGGCTATGAAGTGGTTTTGGTCAACTCCAACCCTGCAACGATTATGACCGACCCGGAAACGGCCGATCGCACTTACATTGAGCCGTTGACACCAGAATTGGTCGAAAAAGTCATTGAGAAAGAACGCCCTGATGCTCTCCTACCAACAATGGGAGGACAAACTGCCCTCAACATTGCCGTTGCTTTAGCCAAAAATGGTGTGTTGGAAAAGTACAGCGTTGAGTTAATCGGTGCTAAACTACCAGCCATCGAAAAAGCCGAAGATCGAAAACTTTTTGGTGAAGCAATGGCAAGAATTGGGGTAGCTGTGTGTCCCAGTGGTACAGCCGAATCTTTGGAAGAAGCCAAAGCTGTTGCCCGTCAAATTGGTAGTTATCCCCTAATTATTCGCCCAGCTTTCACAATGGGTGGAAGTGGCGGCGGTATTGCTTACAACCAAGAAGAATTTGAAGAAATGGCACAGGTAGGTATAGACGCCAGCCCCGTTTCACAAATTCTCATTGACCAGTCTTTACTCGGCTGGAAAGAATATGAACTCGAAGTGATGCGTGATTTGGCAGATAACGTGGTGATTATCTGTTCCATTGAAAACCTTGACCCGATGGGCATTCACACCGGAGACTCAATTACAGTCGCTCCCGCGCAAACCCTTACTGATAAAGAATATCAAAGGCTGCGGGATATGGCAATCAAAATCATCCGCGAGATCGGTGTAGAAACTGGCGGTTCTAACATCCAGTTTGCTGTTAATCCGGTTAATGGGGATGTGGTTGTAATTGAAATGAACCCCCGCGTTTCCCGCAGTTCGGCTTTATCTTCTAAAGCAACAGGTTTCCCCATCGCCAAAATGGCCGCAAAATTGGCTGTGGGCTACACCTTGGATGAAATTAAAAATGACATCACCAAGAAAACTCCGGCGTCCTTTGAGCCGACAATTGACTATGTGGTGACAAAAATCCCTCGCTTCGCCTTTGAAAAGTTCCCTGGTTCTGACGCAGTGCTGACAACCCAAATGAAGTCAGTTGGGGAAGCAATGGCGATTGGGCGCACATTCAACGAATCCTTCCAAAAAGCGCTGCGATCGCTCGAAACCGGACGCGCTGGTTGGGGTTGCGACAAAGCCGAAAAATTACCCAGTGGTGAACAAATCCGCGCCCAACTGCGAACACCTAACCCTGATCGCATTTTCTCCGTGCGCCATGCTTTACAACTAGGAATTACTGCTGAGGAAATCTACGAACTAACTGGTATTGACCCGTGGTTCCTAGATAAATTTCAACAACTATTAGATATCGAGAAATTCCTGAAGCGGACACCTTTACAGCAATTGACAAAAGAGCAACTTTATGAGGTGAAGCGGGACGGATATAGCGATCGCCAGATTGCTTATGCCACCAAAACCACCGAAGATGAAGTTCGCGCTTACCGCAAGTCATTAGGGATTGTCCCAGTTTATAAAACAGTGGATACCTGCGCTGCTGAGTTTGAAGCGTTTACTCCCTACTATTATTCTACATACGAAGAAGAAACAGAGGTATTGCCAACAACTAAGCCAAAAGTATTGATTTTGGGTGGTGGCCCCAACCGCATTGGACAGGGAATTGAGTTTGATTATTGTTGTTGTCACGCCGCTTATGCTTTGAAGAAAGCGGGGTATGAGACGATTATGGTCAACTCTAACCCAGAGACAGTTTCGACAGACTACGATACAAGCGATCGCCTTTACTTTGAGCCGTTAACAAAAGAAGATGTTCTTAACATCATTGAAACTGAAAATCCGGTGGGTGTAATAATCCAGTTTGGCGGACAAACACCGCTAAAGTTGGCTTTACCATTACAAGAATTTCTTAGAAATGACACCTCAGAACTGCTTACCAAAATTTGGGGTACATCGCCAGATTCCATCGACATGGCAGAAAACCGGGAGCGGTTTGAAAAGATTCTCCAACAGTTGAATATTTCCCAACCGCCTAATGGTATTGCTCGGAGTTACGAAGATGCGCTGATTGTCGCCAAACGGATTGGCTATCCGGTGGTGGTGCGTCCCAGCTATGTGTTAGGGGGACGGGCGATGGAAATTGTGTATTCTGATGCTGAGTTGGAACGCTACATGACCTTTGCGGTACTAGTGGAACCAGAACATCCAATTTTGATTGATAAGTTTTTGGAAAATGCGATCGAAGTCGATGTAGATGCGATCGCCGATCATACCGGACGGGTAGTGATTGGTGGCATCATGGAACACATCGAGCAAGCAGGGATTCACTCAGGAGATTCCGCTTGTTCCTTACCTTCGATTTCCCTATCACCAGCAGTTCTCAATCAAATTCGCACATGGACAGTGCAGCTAGCGCAAGCGCTGTCAGTCGTGGGGTTAATGAATATCCAATTTGCCGTTGTCGGCGCAAGCAGTTATTCTCCGCAAGTTTACATTTTGGAAGCTAACCCCCGCGCCTCGCGTACAGTGCCCTTTGTTTCTAAAGCAACGGGCATACAATTGGCGAAACTAGCGTCCTTAATTATGTCGGGTAAAACCTTAGAGGAGCTACATTTTACTGAGGAAGTCATTCCCACACATATTGCTGTAAAAGAAGCAGTATTACCCTTTAATAAATTCCCTGGAACTGATACAATATTGGGCCCAGAAATGCGATCCACTGGTGAGGTGATGGGGATTGATAGCGACTTTGGCCGGGCCTTTGCCAAAGCAGAAATGGGTGCTGGAGAGCGTTTACCACTAAGTGGAACTGTATTTGTATCAATGAGCGATCGCGATAAAGCTGCTGCCAGTGGTGTGGTGAAGGAGTTTATCGATTTGGGCTTTACAGTAATGGCTACCCTTGGTACACGGCGAGTTCTTCTTGAACAAGGTTTAAATATTGAATTAGTACTTAAACTACATGAAGGCCGTCCCCACGTCCTAGATGCAATCAAAAATCAGAAAATCCAACTTATTATCAACACACCTTCAGGAGAAGAAGCTCACACTGATGCTAGGTTAATTCGTCGCACAGCTTTAGCTTACAAAATCCCCATCATTACGACAATTGCCGGCGCGAAAGCTACCGTCGCTGCCATCCGTTCTTTACAAAATACTACTTTGGACGTAAAGACCATTCAAGAGTATTGCCCGATTGCGAGGGAGTAGAGAGTGGGGAGTGGGGAGTAGGGAGCAGGGGAGCAGAGGGGACAAGGGGACAAAAGTTTAGAGCTTCCAACAAGTCTTTCCCCTTGTCCCCAAGTCCTCTTTCCCATGCCCCATTCCCACAAAAATTAAGTAATTGTTATAAGAGAATGACTATAGTTCTCATTAGAGATACCTTAACAAATATGAGGAAAATTATTTGAACCTGAGAATTTCTTAAATTTACTTCAAGTCAGCCTAGAGAGAAAGGGCGACATTGCATGAACTGGAACAACCAGGAAATTTAATGTCGCCATATAGCCAAAATATTCTCATAAATGTTACAATTGTTAATACGGCTCCAATAGAAAAATGTTTAAAAAGCGATCTTTTATCTAACTGTAGATACTTGTGCAAACTAGGAAATAGCTGTAACTTTTAGCAGTTAAGAAGCCTAAATTTGATTATTATGAGCAGCCGAGTTTCTCGGATGCGTAAGTTGTAAACCATAGCATAGGTTCCCAGCCTAACTGGGTAGTACTCTAAAAAAGCATTTATCCTTTAATGACCCTACCGCCAAACCCATCATTACCAAAGAGTAGCGCCATGAAGACCGCTCAGACAGCCACAGACCTCGTGCGGACTTACCTGCGTGAGATTGGCCGTGTGCCACTCTTAACACACGAG
The DNA here is from genome assembly GCF_034531155.1 of Nostoc sp. ChiVER01. Taxonomy (NCBI): domain Bacteria; kingdom Bacillati; phylum Cyanobacteriota; class Cyanophyceae; order Nostocales; family Nostocaceae; genus Nostoc; species Nostoc sp. ChiVER01. Next base: position 80,352 of record NZ_JAVRBS010000024.1, read on the forward strand.
GAAGAGATTTTCTACGGTAAACAAGTGCAACGTTCTTGCACTTTGCACGAATCAAGAGAATCTCTTGCCACCCAGTTAGGTCGTCAACCGACTTTAGAAGAATGGGCTAAAGCGACAGAGCTAGAACCAGCAGAGTTGAATGAAGCGATCGCTGATGGTGAGATTGCCAAGCGTAAGATGGTAGAAGCCAATTTACGGCTGGTAGTCTCCGTTGCTAAAAAGTACATAAAGCGCAACGTCGATTTACTGGACTTGATCCAAGAAGGTAGCATTGGTATGCAACGGGGCGTAGAAAAGTTTGACCCTACCAAAGGGTATAGATTTTCTACTTATGCCTATTGGTGGATTCGGCAAGCTATTACTCGTGCTATAGCCGAAAAAGCTCGTACCATTCGGCTGCCTATCCATATCACTGAAAAATTAAATAAAATTAAAAAGGCCCAGCGCCAATTGTCTCAAAAATTGGGACGCGCTCCCACAGCCGGAGAGCTAGCTGAAGAATTAGAATTGACTCCCAAACAAGTGCGAGAGTATCTAGAAAAGGCGCGTTTGCCTCTTTCCTTAGATTTGCGCTTGGGTGATAATTACGACACTGAACTTGGAGAAATGCTGGAAGATCCAGGAGCATCTCCAGAAGAGTTTGTCATGCAATCTTCTTTATCTTATGACTTAGATCGCCTGATGGGTGACCTCACGCCACAACAGAAGGAAGTAATCACGCTACGCTTTGGCTTAACTGATGGGCAAGCCCTGACACTGGCTAGAATTGGTGAAATCCTGAACATCAGCCGAGAACGAGTCCGGCAAATTGAGCGGGAAGCTTTAACCAAACTTCGCAAGTCTAAAGCCAACATGGGTGAATATTTGGCAAGTTAGAAGTAGATACGCGATTAATCGCATCTGTGCAAGAGTGAGGAGTTACTTAAAAACTCCTCACTTTTTACTTTCTTTATTAGGGTGAGAAAATACGCTGACTTTGGTACGGTTACGCCTACTTCCAGTCTTAAGCTTGGCTGTTACATTAGTTGACAGGAAGACAAAAGAGCTAGCTAAGTCTAATCCAAAACAGACATTTAATATTCAAATCGCAAGCACCGCAGCTAGCAGTGGTAGTTAAGGAGCTAAAAAATGAATAACTCATCCAATCGTGTCTCAGAATTTTTCAATAGCGAATCAGAAACTAGCGATTTACTATGGCAGTATGTTAAATCCTTGAGTCCAGAAACAGTTACCCAACTATCTAAACCCAAGTCTGCTGAAGTTTTTCAGGTAATGGAACGGAACATTATAGGACTATTGGGTAATCTACCTTCAGAAAACTTTGGCGTTACTGTAACTACCAGTAGAGAAAGTCTGGGTCGGCTTCTAGCTTCTGCTATGATTAGTGGTTATTTCTTACGTAACGCTGAACAGAGAATGGATTTTGAAATCGCCTTACAAGGAACTGAAACCAACAGCAACGAAATTGACTAGAAATATAGTAAATTCAATATTCTTGTTGGGTTTATAGCTATTCAGAATCATGGCGATACGAATTTAAAATAAACCTCTGCGAAATCTTTGCTCCTAATTCCCAATCAAGAATCAGCTAAATCTTTTTAAAATATCCAAAACAGTGACAAATTAAAGTTGAATTTAAACGTATAGGCGCTTTGCAAAACCGCATATTAGGAGTACAAAGATTAGCTCAGAGGTTTGGAAGATGATTGTCTGTGAATTTGTGTAGTTTGGTAATCAGTTGAATTAGAGGTGTATTTCTAAATGATTAATACACACGCCTGGGTAAACTAACTACGATAAATGATATTCGCAATAAATTCAAACTCGGCAAAGTAGTCTAAACTCTGCCGAGTTTTATTATGAGTCAAGAGCATATTTTGAATCAAGAATTAAAAGTGGAAAATTAGGAACTTTATTGTAAATTAAAAAGTTTAAGGCCTTAACTGTTATATGTAGCATTAATTCCCCTGCGATCTGCTAGAGTCGGGATTTAAATTCTTGTCAGAAATGTCTAAAATGTTTGAATTTTGAATCGTTAACTTTGCCTATCTACCCATATATGAGTAAAATCAACTCTCTCTTACCCCATAAAATCATTGGTGTTGCAGTAATTTGGAACGAGCAAGAGCAAATTTTAATTGATCGCCGTCGTCCAGAAGGAGCAATGGGTGGTTTGTGGGAATTTCCTGGCGGTAAAATTGAGGCTGGTGAAACTATCAGCGAGTGTATTCAACGAGAAATTTCCGAAGAACTGGGAATAGTAATTGAAGTAGGAGAGCATCTGATTACTATTGACCACACATATACAGACTTGCGTGTTACCCTCACAGTACATCATTGCCGCCATCTTACAGGTGTTCCCCAACCTTTGGAATCTGATGAAATTCGCTGGGTAAGTTTGGAAGAATTGGAGGAGTTTACTTTTCCTAAAGCAAATATTCAAATTATTGCTGCTTTAAAGGGGATGGGGAGTAGGGAATAGGGAGTGGAGGATGAAGAGGATGAGGGAGAAATCAATTCAAAATTCAAAATTCAAAATTCAAAAATTTATTTCTGCCCCATGCCCCATGCCCAATACCGTAACAATCTATTAATTGCATCAGGTTGAGTGCCGCAATTTTCTACAATAAGCGGAGGGACTTTGATTAAAAGTGTAAATAAATAAATGCCTAAAACCGTTGCCGATGTAATGAGCCGCGATCCTATTGTCGTCCGGGTGGAAACTCCACTGAATGAAGCTATCCAAATTCTTGCAGAACGCCACATCAGTGGACTACCTGTTGTGGATGATGTCGGTAAATTGGTGGGTATTATATCAGAAACTGATTTGATGTGGCAAGAAACTGGTGTTACTCCACCTGCGTACATCATGTTTCTTGATAGCGTTATCTATTTAAAAAATCCTGCTACTTATGAACGTGATTTGCACAAGGCTTTAGGGCAAACCGTTGGTGAGGTGATGAGTAAAAACCCGATCGCTATTTCCCCTGATAAAACTCTAAGGGAAGCTGCTACAATCATGCACGATCGCAGCGTTCATCGCTTGCCAGTACTTGACGACACGGATCAAGTAATTGGTATTCTTACTCGTGGTGATATTATTCGGGCAATGGCAGCAAGTCAAGATTAGTCAAAAATAGAGACGCGATTAATCGCGTCTGTACAAAAGTCAAAAGTAAAGATGCGATTAATCGCCTCTGTCTTTTTTACACCTTTGAAAATCAGGATAACTAGATGAGTATTACTCCGGAGTCTGTTAAGCAATTGCTCAGTTCTGAGAATTCAGGCGATCGCTTACGTGCAGTAAATCAAATCCGTGAACTGGAACCTGCGATCGGTTTTGAATTAATTCAAAGTGCTATTGGTGATAGCAATTCGCGTGTCCGTTACTCGGCGGTGAGTCAAATGGATACACTTGGGACACAAGATTTACAGTTATCCTTAGATATCTTGCGCGATCGCTTGCTTCATGACTCCGAAGTAGATGTACAAGCAGCAGCAGCAGACTGTTTGGGCGCTTTGAAGTTACATGAAGCTTTTGAAGACTTGCAACACCTTTACCATACAACTGGTGAATGGTTAATACAATTCAGTATCATAGCCACATTAGGAGAGTTAGGCGATCCACGAGCCTTTGAACTACTTAAAGAGGCACTCTCATCAGAAAACGAATTAGTCCAAACTGCTGCTATTAGTTCTTTGGGTGACTTGGGAGATTTACAAGCAGTTCCTTTGTTAGCTCCCTATGCAACCAATCCAGATTGGCAAATTCGTTACAGAGTTGTACAAGCCTTGACTCGTTTGGGTAGTGCAGAAGCCAAATCTATATTAGAAACTTTGGCTAATGATGAAGTAGAAGCGATCGCAACTGAAGCGAAACAATCTTTGCAATCAGTTTAAATCTATTTCAGCTTAAATAAATTCACCTTTAATATAGATTTCTCTGACAGAATAAAAAAATTCGACTTGGTTAGTGAAATGTTGTATTCCAACCAAATCGAATTGATAAATTAAAGTTACTTTTAGTTGATAAAAGTAACTTTTTTCTATTTAGAATTAGGTCTATTAAACGAAACTTTTGCGGCGGCGAGACATAACCATGCCAGCACCAACTAATCCTAAACCTATTAATGTAGTTGGCTCAGGAACGGTAGCAAAGTACAAACTAGAATAAGTTGCTTTTACTGCTGTCCCTTTTTTCCAATTATCTTTAATAGTAGCGATTGTACCAGTTGTTTGTAAGGTAAAAATTCCTTGACCCTGGGATATTTCGCCGAGTGCGCTCTTAAAGAATCCGTCAGTTATGACGTTTATAGAAACGAGATTTGCAGCAGCTTGTGTCAGTGTGTATGAAGCAGAACTTACAGCAAAAGTATTGAAGCCATCACCAATGGTAGCAGCATCAGTACCTAGATCAAGGAATGGATTAGTTGCTATTGTAGGAGCGAAACTGAGAATGTTCCCTATTGAACCTTTAGTAAAACCAGTGAAAGTACCAGTAGTCAAATCCGGATCAGAACTGATAGTAAATGTCTTTGGATTACTAAAGGTAAAAGAATTTTCCAGCAAGCTAGCAGAACCATCACCTGTCAAAGAAAATTCACCGACGAGTGCAGCAGCTTGAGCAGAACCAGCAGAGGTAAACAACCCAGCAGTAGCTAAGGGGATGGCAGCAGTTACAGCTAGAGTTGCATTTAGTAATCTAGATTTAAAATTAATCATTATCGTTTTAGGTTTGTAGTAATAACCTTAAATCAAAGCAATTGCTTTACTTTTAATCTCAGTAATTTATAGAAAATACTGTCAGTGAAAGCGAAACTTGCGTGATGTCTTTCTTATCTCCATAAAATCACATAGACTTAGAGCCTGCAATATTTACTGAGTGGTCTTCATCACATCTTTAAAGCATTACTATCCTTCATGAAATTTTAATTTTTTATATATGCGTACTTCGTATATTTCAGGCTTTGTAAGCTTTAGATTCCGTGGCGATAGCTCTGGCTTTAAGAAAATAGTAATTTTATATACTTAGAATTATCCAAGCATCTTTTAGATAGATGGAGTATGCAGCGTATTTTATATAATTTTTCTAGTTACAAATACTTAGTGAAACGGTTACTCTTGTAGAATCCAGGAGAGGAAACTCTGTGTTTGTTTACTATGGATAGTCTTTTTTCTCAAATTGCATGTTTGTAATAAATAGCTAGCAGTTAGCTATTTATTACTCTTCTCAAATATGCCAGACCTTTAAAATGCTAAGAGCCAAATACCTGCGGCCAAGTTGTCACAACGAAAACTACAACTGCGGCGATCGCTAACAACCCTTGAATCAAATTTCCAACCAAAGAGCCGACTACAATCCCTATACCCGCTTTCAGCGCCAATCCGAATTCACGTCGGTAAAAATACTCACCGATAATTGCTCCCAAAAGCGGGCCTAGTAAAATTCCTAACAGTGGGCCACCAAAAGGCAATGTTGGTAATAATCCCAAAAATCCCACTACTAAACCGACAATTGCGCCAATTTGCCCCCACTTGCTAGCTCCAGCTTGTTTTGCTCCCACATAACTAGCTAAAAAATCCACTCCGACACTGAGCAGTAAAACTATAACTGTCACAATTAGGGGAATCTTGATAGCTGCAAAGGAACTACTAACGATTCCCCAAACGATAATTGCAATTAAAATTAAGCTGCTACCAGGAATGGCAGGAACTACAGCACCGATAATACCCACAACCATTACAGCCAGTAATAGCCAATAAATAATTTGCATAGATAGAATTGTAAATTTCTAAATTTCCCACTAGTAGGGGCGTACAGTTTACTGTTTATCCCTATTGCATATTGTATCTGGGCAAGATGGTGATAAATACTTAAGACTTTCAACCTGAACGAAATATGATTTATACTCAGGGACAATTCATGAATCCCAAACCCATAACCATAGGCGTAATGAAGGCGCAAGCTGTTCGTACTGAGTAACTGAACTTCCCAAACATTCCAAGATAAAGCTCAAAACCCATGACGAGAAAAATTTTAACTGGACTGAGTTCAGCAACTTACGAACACCCTTTTGATCGTAAAGCCTTGGCTTCTTTGCAAAATATGCCCGGTGTCTCTCTGCTACTTAAAAAAGTTAATGAATACGGCATTGATCGCTTACTCAGGCTGCAAAGCCTTGGTAGTGAAATCAGAATTTCATCCCGTAATTTTCCTCAATTGCATGAAGCATTTGTAGAAACCTGCCAAATTCTTGATGTTGCTCCACTTCCTGAATTGTATCTGTTTCGAGGTACAGGTCACATTCAAAGCTACATTGTTGGGGTAGAAAAACCCCTTGTTGGTATAAATCTAGATGCAATGGAATGGCTTAGCACAGATGAGTTGATTTACATTTTTGGACACGAAATCGCTCGCATCAAGAGTCAGCACATGGTTTATCACCAAATGGCGATTGTTATGCCAAGTTTGAAAAATTTGTTGAACAGTACCACACTGGGGGTTGGTGGCTTGGTAGCTAGTGGCATGGAACTGGCTTTGTATAATTGGCGAATGATGGCTAGGTTCACTGCCGATCGCGCTGCAATGCTTGCTTGTCAAGATATTGATGTAGCAACCACTACACTGATGAAACTCGCAGGTTTACCAGATGAGTATTTGACTACTGCTGTAATTGAAGATTTTCTTGTCCAAGCCCGTGAGTTTGCATCGAATAATTTTGACAGTATTGATAAAGTTACCAAAATATTAAGCTATACAGAACCCGGACTTTCGTGGGTAGTGATGCGGGCTGGCGAGTTGTTGAAATGGGTTGATTCAGGAGAATATGAGAATGTAATTCAACAGAAAAATTTAGAGACACCGGAAGAAGCGGAAGAAGAAGGAAAAACACTGGAAGAAAAAGAAGGGTGGAATTTTTTGACTTCTTGGTGATTGAATTTTAGATTTTAGATTGCTGATTTTAGATTAAATTCTAAATTAGCGAATCAGCTAAGAGCCGAGAGTAACAGCTAATTTATCAGCAATCCCAGCAATCCAGTTTTCATCTTGTTTGGTGTAACTGCGAGGAGCATTCGCGCCCAAAATTAGAGCGCCTTGATTACCAATAGGTTGACAAATTACACCTTGAGTGTTTTCTGGTAAATAATCAAATTCAAATCTACCCGGATATACTTTTAGCGCAACTAAATAAATCGGCTTTTGTTTTTCAAGTACCTGTTTTAAAATTACTCTTGGGACAACCTCAGATTTAGTACCCAGAATTCCGCGACGCAACAAAACTTTACCTTGATAATAAATCACCAGCGATCGCGTTACTGTATTGGTCAACAATAAACGAGATGCCCAAGCTAGCTCTGTTTTCACGGCTTCAGGTAAATCTGCTGCTAGTACAAAACCTTCTTCTCCAATTAGTTCTACAGTATCAGGCGATCGCGGCTGAACTTGCTGCCAAATTAAACCCGTTAAAATTAACACCGCACTCAAAATCACGCCAACCACATCACCACGCGATTGAGATTGGGTTAGTTCTGGTGTCAATAAACGGTTAATCAGCAAAAGTACAGCGCCTAGCCCACCTACGACAATGGGTAGACGCCGCAAAACTCGATTGTCATTAGTCATTAGTCAGTAGTCATTTGTCATTTGTCATTGGGAATTAACTTAGTTATTCTTTCTCTCCCTGCCCCCCTGCCCCCTGCTCCCTGCCCTCTACCTCATCTCCTCACTCCTCCCCTGGTTCAATAATTCGCTGGAAAAGATAACCAGTACCCCGTGCTGTCAGAATCAATTCTGGGTTGCTGGGATCATCTTCTAACTTTGCCCGCAAACGGGAGATATGGACATCTACTACGCGGGTATCAACATGGCGCTCTGGTGTGTAACCCCAAACTTCCTGCAAAATTTCTGAACGAGAAAAAGCTTCTCCAGAGCGACTAACTAACAACTCTAGTAAGCTGAACTCCATACCCGTCAATCGAATCCGCTCATCGCCTTTGTAGACTTGTCGCTTATTCGTATCGATTTTAATGTTAGCGACATGAATTACCCCAGAACTGGGAATGCCAGAAGCACCGTTCTTGTCTACTCGCCGCAACACTGAACGAATCCGAGCTTCTAACTCTTTGGGGGAAAATGGTTTAACTACGTAGTCATCAGCACCCAATTCTAGACCGGTGATGCGATCAGCTACATCCCCTAAAGCTGTTAGCATAATAATGGGGACATCTGATTCTTTTCGTAATTCTTGACATACACCATAGCCGTCTAGCTTTGGCATCATTACATCCAAAACTACCAGGTCAGGATCAGTTTTGCGAAAAATATCTAATGCTTCTTCCCCGTCGCCAGCCGTCACTACATCGTAGCCAATCATGGAAAGGCGCGTTTCCAAAATCCGGCGAATGCTGGCTTCGTCGTCTACCACCAAGATTTTTTCTTTATGGCTTTCCAAGTTTCTCAACGCTCCTTCACTAAAAATTTACATGATTAATTTTTAATACCATAATATTAAGATATCATTCCATCAATTAATTTAGAAAAAGCTCTAAATACTACTATCATTATTGGTTTTTAGTTTTTTTTATAATTAAGTAAATATTAAGATTATTTAATAAGATTTAAGAATGCCAAAGCCAAAAACCTTTTTTGTATGTAACGAATGTGGAGCAGAATCGCCCCAATGGTTTGGTAAATGTCCAGCTTGTGGCACTTACAACTCTCTAGAAGAACAAATTTCTATTCAATCCTCAGTAGATGTACCCAGTCGGGGGGGAGTAAGTGGTTGGCAATCAACTCAAACTAATGGCAAATCTCAGGCTAAACCAGCTAAAGCGCGAGCCTCTTTAACATTTAACCAAATTACCGATCGCCAAATTGCCCGGTGGGAATCTGGTTATGGAGAATTGGATCGGGTGCTTGGGGGCGGGGTTGTCCCTGGCTCTATGGTCTTGATTGGTGGCGATCCGGGTATTGGTAAATCGACTTTATTACTGCAAGTATCAAATCAATTAGCACAGAAATATCGCATCCTTTACGTAACTGGTGAAGAATCGGGACAGCAGGTAAAATTACGCGCTTCTCGTTTAGGAGTATCAAAAAGCGTAAATTTAGTTAATGATGAGAATACCACTGTGGTGGTAGATGCGACGCTTCCCATAGACCCTGACAGTATAGGTGCAGATTTATATGTACTGCCAGAAACAGATTTAGAAGAAATTTTACGGGAAATAGACTCCCTAAAGCCAAACGTGGCGGTGATTGATAGTATCCAAACAGTGTTTTTTCCAGCGCTGACTTCTGCACCAGGTTCGGTGGCTCAGGTACGAGAATGTACAGCAGCACTAATGAAGGTGGCGAAGCATGAAGATATCACCATGCTGATTGTAGGACACGTTACCAAAGAAGGAGCGATCGCTGGGCCAAAAGTTTTAGAACATTTAGTAGATACGGTGTTGTATTTTGAAGGCGATCGCTTTGCCTCTCATCGGTTATTACGGACAGTGAAAAACCGTTTTGGTGCAACTCACGAAATCGGCATCTTTGAGATGGTGACAGATGGACTGCGGGAAGTTGCCAACCCCTCAGAGCTATTTTTAGGCAACCGTGATGATCCTGCACCTGGTACTGCCATTGTCGTTGCTTGCGAAGGCACTCGCCCGATAGTTGTAGAATTGCAAGCTTTGGTGAGTCCCACCAGCTATCCCTCACCCCGTCGTGCTGGTACTGGCGTAGATTACAACCGCTTGGTGCAAATTCTCGCTGTCTTAGAAAAACGGGTGGGAATTCCCATGTCGAAATTGGATTCCTACGTTGCTTCTGCGGGTGGGTTGAATGTGGAAGAACCTGCGGTAGATTTGGGAATTGCGATCGCGATTGTTGCCAGTTTCCGTGATCGCATCGTCGATCCCGGTACAGTATTAATCGGTGAAGTTGGATTAGGCGGACAAGTGCGATCGGTTTCCCAAATGGAACTGCGGTTAAAAGAAGCAGCTAAGTTGGGATTTAAACGAGCGATCGTCCCTAAAGGACAAAAATTCCCCGATCTTGATATCGAGATTTTACCAGTTGCCAAAGTAATAGATGCGATTATTGCCGCCATCCCGCATCAAGAATTGACAGCCGACGATTTAGAACCCGATGAAGATTAGTAACTATTGGGTACTGAGAAATTGTTCCCAAATTTGGCAGGGTTCAAAGCAAATTCCATAATTTTTACAAGTAATAAACCCAGTCTCCAGTCACTTTTGCACACTAAAGGACAAACAATTCACCATGACAGCCCTCACCCAAGACTACCAAATCACTTGGGAAAAACTACCCGATGATTACAAACTCCCAGATGATCCGGTGGACAACATCAACCAACCAGCTTTAGCTGCTGCACTCACGGAAAGCCTACAATTAGCCGGAAAAATTTCAACTAACACTCTAACAACAACTAATTACGGTATTTGTGCCACCGTAAACAACAAAATGGTCATAAAAGCCCCTGATTGGGCTTTTATTGCCAAAATTAATGTTAGTAGAGAAGAAGTAACACGCAGTTATACACCTCAATTACAGGGTGACATTCCCTTAATTGTGATGGAATTTATTTCGGATACACAGGAAACAGAATATTCTATCAAAGCGACATATCCCCCAGGAAAATGGTTTTTCTACGAGCGCATTTTAAAAGTGCCAAACTATATCATCTTTGAGCCAAGTAGCGGCAGTATCGAAATGTATCGCTTACAATACACAGAACAGTACATTTTGCAAGAGCCTGATGAAAATCAACGCTACTGGATAGCAGAAATGAATCTTTACCTTGGGGTGTGGCAAGGTACTCGTGAAAACCGTACAGGAAAGTGGTTACGGTGGTGGGATGAACAAGGAAACCTTTTGCCTTGGGGTTCTGAGTTAGCCCAACAAGAACACCAACGCGCCCAACGACTAGCAGCACAATTGCGGGCGGCGGGGATTGAGCCAGAGGTTTGATGAAATGTTTTAGAAAAAATTGAAAGCCAATGATCCCCGGCTTGTTTGACAAGGTTTAACAACTGCGATCGCCATAGGTTAATTACGATTGAATATACTGCTTATATTAACCGAACTAGATGAATTATTGTAGCTTCAAAAGTATTTTTTTATACATAGCATAATTTTATGCTGTTGAGGAATTACTTATACTAAAAAATTTTATAGCCGATGCCGAAGCAGTTATTTAATAACGATATTAGCTCCCATAAAGATTAATTTTTGAGAGCGATGTCTACGACAAGCTACGCTAACGCATATTCAGCACTTGAAATACATATAATAATTTTTTCGGCAAGTCTATAGCAACCTCAGTTTCTTTGAGAATCTATCATATAACGCTATATCCTTACTGTTCCAAAGCTCAGTGCCAATTGAGTTATTAGGGATAAAATATGGCTCATCTACGAATCCAAAAGACGATGCCCAAAGCAGTCGCAGAGATTAATGCAGACACTGATTATGTTCTGGCTGCTAAAATACGTAAGTATGAGTAGTATGATCGAACTACCCAGGTAAAAATTGTCTATTTGGTCACACAAGACCGTCGAAAGATTGTAGAAAAGTGTATTTCCTTGTCTTGACACTGATGCTAATCTCAATTTTAGGGATGTTATAAGCCAATATCAGCTAGAGTTTCTGACTTTCAGCAAACTGAATAATTTATCAATAATAAAATCGCAAGGAGTGCGATGAGATGTCACAGTCCCCTATGACAAGACCAGAAATAGCTGCTGGAACTCTAATCGATAACCGTTATATTATCCAAAAACTTCTGGGACAAGGAGGATTGGGGCGAACTTACTTGGCCTTTGACACTCGGCGGTTTAATGAAGCTTGTGTTCTCAAGGAGTTTGCGCCCATTGGCACAGGGGAGAGTGGACTGGAACAATATCGCAACTTATTTAAAAGAGAGGCAAAAATTCTTCATCAATTGCAACATCCTCAAATTCCCAAGTTTTTAGCTTGCTTTGAAGGAGATGGTCGGTTATTTCTAGTGCAAGAGTATGTTGATGGTAAAACATATTCTAGGGTGCTGGGAGAACTTCAACGTCAAGGCAGAAACTTTTCCCAAGAGGAAGTTATAGAATGGCTAAAAAATCTGCTGCCTGTTTTGGAATATGTTCACCAGCACAACATCATCCATCGAGATATTTCGCCTGATAACATCATGTTACCTGATGGTAAGGATTTGCCAGTGCTGATTGATTTCGGGGTAGGCAAGCAAATTGCTGACATGAATGAGAGCAGAAGTTCTAACAACCAGGTGACTTTTGTTGGCAAAATGTCCCTTGTCGGCAAAGTGGGGTATGCTCCCCGCGAACAGATTAGCTTGGGTTTATGTTCCCCCTCTAGTGACCTTTATGCTTTGGGAGTAACAGCTATTGTATTACTCACAGGTAGAGATCCATCCTTACTAATGGATCAGTACTCCTTAGAATGGAACTGGCGTTATTATACATATATTACTGATGAGTTCGCTCAAGTACTTGATCGAATGTTGGCAGATAGACCTAACAAGCGATACCAAACAGCTAATGAAGTTCTTATAGATTTAGAGCGCATTGGAGAACCAGAACTGGTAATGTCTCCTGCAATCATGCTTGATGATTTGCCCGCTACCGTATTTAATCCTGAATTTCAACCTATGTCGGCAATATCGCCGTCATATAACCAACCTGGAGAAACAATTTTTAGTTCACCTACTTCACCGGCTATTTCGCAAATTGGGCGAATTAAAGAACAGCAACCCTCGCTCCAACCAGCATTTATTAAACATTGTCACCAAGAGTTAGCTTACCATATAGGGCCAATGGCAAATCTAGTCATAGAAGAAATATTAGATCAAAACCCTTACATTTCACCCGACCAATTTATTGAACTCATAGCTAGAGAAATTCCTGACTTTCAAGCAGCTTTTGAATTCAAAAAAAGCATATTTTCGTAAAGAGCAACTAAGGGCAGCTAGTTTTGTAGTTGAATCTAAATCTAAGCTGCATAACTGAATGGCAAATTATGAATTACGTTAGCGGTAGCGTTCGCGCAGCGTCTCGTAGAGAGGAACGAGCGTCCGCAGGAGCGTCACAAATTACGGATTATTCTAGTCCCCTATACCTCCCTGAGTGCGTTTGATTCTTTTCATTGCCATTTCTAAACTTAACTGCATCCGTTTAAAGGCTTTAGCTAAATTACCAATTTCATCATTAGACATTTGCTCGAATTCAACATCCATGTGTCCAGTACTAACTTCTTCGGCAATGCGAGTCATGCGTTTGAGAGGCATCACAACTTGTCGATTCAAGAAATAGTTTACTAACAGGATAGTAGCTATAAAAATAGTTGATACAATTAAAATAATCAGTAAGGAAGACTGATGGGCTTTGTTGATGACGTTATTTGCTGGTACTGTAATAATCTGAGCGCCGACAATTTCATTCAGCTTCCACCCAAATCCATTAGCTGTACCATAAAGATTAATCATACTTGGAGGTGCAGCTTCGGGTACACTATGACAGACTAAACAACTTTGTTCAGTAATTGGTAACGGACGAGCAATATAAAAGATATCTCCACCAGGAATTGAGCGAAATCCACTCACTTCTTTTAGGTCTGATTTATTTCTGAACCTTTCTACAATTTCCGTCTCAAAACCGTCAGCCTTATCCCGAAGATTTGTCGGATTGAGAGTTGCTTCTTTGTAAAAGAAATCACGGTAATCTGGTGTTTTCCGTAAAATCTCAAATACCTCCCGTGCTGAGTATGCAGGTACACTTTGCGGCAAAAACTCAGTTGCCAATTTATCAGCTAGTTCTGGATTAACTTGAGTATTGGTATATTTACGAATAGAACTCATGGTTTGCATGAGCATAAGACCTGTTGAGCTAATATCTTGTTTAGCATTCTCCCTAAGCAGAGAAGAAAGAGCAAATCCACTCAAGCTTAGACCGAATGTCAGAATTATCAGTAGGAGAATTGTAAACTTTTGTTTCAGCTTCAGATTCTTTAGCATAATTTTACATTACCTACAAGTCAAATTATTATGACCAAATATCGCTAAAGTCATCGTTTACTTTAGCATGAACAATTAAATAAAATTTTGGTGTAAAAGTATAGTTTAGCTAAAACTATTAGGGTATACCCAACTCTATATTAGTGATTATTGAGGTTAATGAAAATGTTGTCTAAGTAAGTAATGCAAAAAGCTACAACAGCAAAACAAAATTGAATTTCCAAAAATTCGTGTTGGCTGTTCTGATACCGTGCCAAAATAAATACCAGGAATTGTCAAATATTACTAATGGTGTGGAATGCAGGAAAGTCTTTATTCGGTGGACGGTACATTATTGAAAGCCAACTAGGTGAAGGCGGAATTGGCATTACTTATCTTGCCAGAAATCAACGGAATCAACTGCGAGTGATTAAAACTCTCAAAGAAGAAATCCTAAATCACCCCGCCTGGATACTCCACCGAAACAAGTTACGGCAAGACTTCCGTGATGAAGCAGTACGGCTGGCTGTGTGTCACCATCCTCATATAGTACAGATAGAAACCATCTTTGATGAGGGAAATTTGCCCTGCATGGTGATGGATTATATCGAAGGCGAAGACTTAGGACAGCGCCTAAGACGGATGGGAGTGCTATCAGAAGCAGAAGCGCTACTATACATCAGGCAAATTGGCGACGCTTTGACGATAATTCACTCCAAAGGGCTACTGCATCGGGATCTCAAACCACGTAATATTATGATCCGCATTGATAAATCAGAAGCAGTACTGATAGATTTTGGCATCGCTAGAGAATTTATTCCCAATATGATCCAAAGGCATACAGTCTATCGTACTCCTGGTTTTGCCCCACCTGAGCAGTATGAATCAGAAGCGCCACGAGGAGAATACATTGATATATACGCCTTAGCTGCTACTTTGTATAATTTGCTTACCGCAGTTATACCGACGAGTGCAGATGATAGACGTCACAATGTTAATTTAGAACCACCACAATATTTTAATCCTAAAATCAGCGACAAAGTTAATCAGGCTATTATGTGCGGCATGGATTTGGAGTCAACATATCGTCCCCAGTCTGTGCAGGAGTGGTTAGATTTATTGGGTTCTGATACTGGTGGCGATAAAATACCACCAATATCATCTAACTTGGTGATAATGCCTAGACTTAAACCACCTCCACCTGTTGTATTAGATCAACAGAAGTGGCAATGTGTACAGACCCTCAAAGGTCATTCTAGTATGGTTCATGCGATCGCCATTAGCTCAGACGGGCAATTTATTGCTAGCGGTAGTAATGACCATACTATTAAACTTTGGCAACTAGGTACTGGTAAGCTAGTGCGTCAACTAGGTCGTTGGTCTTCTGGTCATTCCAGTATGGTTCATTCCGTCGCCTTTAGCCCAATCTCTTCAAAGCTTTCTTATCAAAAGGAGTCAGGCAAATCTGCGCCAGTTGCAGACCTGAACTCGGAAATCTTAGCTAGCGGTAGTTGGGATAACACCATCAAATTGTGGGATGTCAACACAGGCAAAGAAATTCGTACTCTCACTGGTCATACTAATTGGGTGAATTCCGTTGCCTTTAGTCCTGATGGTAAATTTCTGGCTAGTGGCAGTGTTGACTGCACAATTAAACTGTGGCAAGTACATACAGGCATAGAAATCCAAACTCTTATAGGTCATTCTGACTCAGTTTCGTCAGTTGCCTATTCTCCAACAACGCCTGCAACGAATAGCAAGGATAGACAGCTTGTAGCTAGTGCCAGTACTGATTACACCATTAAATTATGGCAAGTATACACAGGCAGAAACATTTGCACATTATTAGGCCATTCCTTCTTTATTAACTGTATCGCCTTCAGTAAGGATGGGGAAATTATCGCCAGTGGCAGTGGTGACAACACAATTAAACTGTGGGATGTAAATACAGGCAGAGAAATTCGGACTCTCATTGGTCATTCTGATTCAGTTTGGTCAGTTGCCTTTAGCCATGATGGTCAATTTTTCGCTAGTGGCAGTTGGGATAAGACTATCAAACTGTGGCACGTACACAGTGGCAAAGAAATCAGCACACTTATAGGGCATTCCAGCTATGTTCGATGCGTCGCCTTTAGTCCCGATGGTCAAATCCTAGTTAGCGGTGGTGATGACGATACTATCAAGATTTGGCGACGGGGATAAGAAATAATTCGTAATTCATAATGACGCTCCTACGTCGCTACCGCTACGCTAACGTAATTCGTAATTTTTTTGTCTAGTGTAGTTCGATAGTTTTAAATCTACAGATAGAAATGCGATCGCCCAAAAATTGTCACAATAATGACGGCAACCGTTATTTTTGAGCAAAAATTAATATTATGGGCTTTGGTATTGGTGATTTATTCTGGATTTTCCTGCTTCTGACTTCTTTGCAACCCCTTTGGCAAAAACGTCAAATAGAATATCGCCGCTTGCGTGCTTTACAACAATTCCAGCAGGAACGTAAAAGTCGGGTAATTTTGCTCATTCATCGTCAAGAGTCTATTAGCTTCCTGGGAATTCCATTATCTCGCTATATTACTATCGAAGACTCAGAACAAATATTGCGAGCAATTCGCCTCACACCCCCAGATGTGCCAATTGACTTAATTTTGCACACTCCCGGAGGTTTGGTTTTAGCTACTGAACAAATCGCCAGAGCATTAATTCGCCACCAAGCAAAAGTTACAGTCTTTGTACCTCACTATGCTATGAGTGGCGGTACCATGCTTGCCCTTGCCTCTGATGAAATTATTATGGATGCTAACGCTGTCTTAGGGCCAGTTGATCCCCAATTGGGTAACTACCCAGCAGCAAGTATCCTAAAAGTAGTTGAAGATAAACCCATCAGTGAGATTGATGACCAAACTTTAATTATGGCCGACCTCTCACGCAAAGCAATTGGGCAGGTACAGAGGTTTGTACGGACTCTGCTAAAAGATAGTATACCTAAACAAAAAGTTCTACCAGAAAATATCGAATCGATTATCGAAGCCTTGACAACCGGCCGCGTCACCCACGACTATCCCATCACTATAGAAGAAGCAACAGAAATGGGGCTGCCCGTAACTGTCGGACTGCCCCATTCTATTTATGATCTCATGGATTTGTACCCACAGCCACAAGGAGGCCGACCCAGCGTCCAGTACATTCCTATGCCTTACAATGACCCCCGTCCAATTCTACCTATACCCAAGGGCAGACCCTTAGAAGAACCAAATCAAATGATTTAAGGAGGTTTGGGGTAGGAGTTTTCTGGCGATTAGGGTGTAGTCGTTGGTGTAGCTGTTGGTGTAGCTGTTGGTGTAGCTGTTGGTGTAGCCGTTGGTGTAGCCGTTGGTGTAGCTGTTGGTGTAGCTGTTGGTGTAGCTGTTGGTGTAGCTGTTGGTGTAGCTGTTGGTGTAGCCGTCGGTCTAGCGGTTGGTCTAGCCGTCGGTCTAGCGGTTGGTTTAGCTGTTGGTTTAGCTGTTGGTGTAGCTGTCGGTGTAGCTGTTGGCTGACTGATAACTGTCTTTGCTTCTTCATTCAGCTTTTGGCGGAGTGCTAAATTAGCAATTCCAGTTTCTTGCAACTGATATTTCTTCTGATACTCCTTCACTACTTCTTCCGTGCGGGAACCATAAAAATGATCTCGTGGCAGGGGAGGATTTGGCTTTACCACTGCATTCAAATTTGTGTGCAAAATCTGAACGATGTTAGCAGCAAATTGTTGGGTTTTTGGCCCTGCTATTCCATCAACTGGTTTTAGCTTATAACCCGTCTGAAATTCACGAATAGCCTTTTTAGTTTGGTCATCCGTCAAAGGGCCATTTGCTAACTTGACGTTATAGCCTAACCCTCGCAACACAGCACGGAATTGCTGGGGGGTATAGCTACGTTGAGAGGCTGCAAAACCTGTATCTGCAATTACGACACTAGCAGTTAACAGGCAAGTAACAGCAAAGTTCACGCTTGATTTTCCAAACCCACACCACATACTTAAAACTCCTTTGAGTTAAATCAGCAGGATTATAAATGTTAACAGCTGCATTTTAAGTTTGTTTAATAACTTTTTTTGCAATTTTTTAATGTTTTTTGAATAATTCGTGATTTATTTTGTCAATTTTGACTTGTTATACAAAAACTAATTTGTGTCATCCATCAAAAGAAGTATCTTGTATTAGCAGAGATACAGCATCATTTAAATCGAATCCACCCATTGAACACTAAATTACAGTAGTGCATACATCTGTCACTTGTGTCAAGCTAGAGCGAGGGTAATTGGAGATGCTGCCTGAACAAAGCGGGTTTTGACCTTCGTTCAAAATTCATTCTGTTAGCGGATAGCTAAGAGCTGACTTCTGTTTCGATAAATGAAAGAGCTTATATTCTAAATACCCAAAAATGTATAATATATGACAAAAAATGAAAAATATAAAATCTTCTAAGCGGCGAAATCTTTGGTTTGAAAGAATTATGGCAATTACTGCCACCGTAAATCTAGGTTTAGTTTTGTTTAATTTAAGTTACGTACCTTGGCGAGATTTCTACTTGCGAAAACTTCCCCAAATTATTCAGATTTATGACCCAATAAAAGGTATTGAACCCCATCGAGATACAAAAAGTTATCTAGAAGCAGTAGACGCATTAGAAGAACAAGTCAGGCAAACAGGGTTAGAGTCTTCTCAGGTAAATAGCAGGCTAATACAAATAAGTCGTCTTAGTAGCGAGATGATTGACAGTAACCCGTTTGCGGGAGTCAATAAGAGTGGGACTCTGGAAAAAATCAAAAAGCGGATGCGATCGCACATTGGTAATGAATCTGCAAAACAGTCCTTTGCCACTTTTTGGAGTCAGCCTTACTTATCACAAAATGGCTGGGTTAAAGAAATTAATTTTTTTAACGAGAGCATCCGTCCTTTGATTGCTTCCAACTACTTCCGCCAAATCGGTGAAAATGGCGAATTTGTTGATAATTTCTGGATTATTGACTTCCCCTTTGTGATTTTATTTGGCGTAGAATTGCTGGGGCGCACTTTCTTAATTAGACGCCGACATCCTGGCCTAAGCTGGGTTGAAGCAGTATTATGGCGTTGGTACGACCTATTTTTAATACTGCCATTTTGGCGGTGGTTGCGAATTTTACCTGTAGTAATCCGCCTCGATCAAGCACGGTTATTAAATTTACATCCAGTGCGAAAGCAAATTCATCAAGGGATTGTTGCTAATTTTGCCGAAGAACTCACAGAAGTTGTAGTGGTGAGAGTAATTAATCAGGTTCAGGGTTCAATTCAGAAGGGTGAGTTAACGCGCTGGCTATTGCAACAAGAAAATTTACGTCCCTACATAGATATTAATAATGTAAATGAGGTAGAAGCGATCGCAGGTCTTTTAGTAAAGACAATTGTCTACCAAGTGTTACCCGAAATCCAACCTGCGATCGTAGCCATTTTGCGCCACAACATCGAAACCGTCTTCCATCAAATCCCCGTTTACCGAGACCTCCAGAACCTCCCTGGCGTGGGACAAGCCCAAACCCAGTTAAGCGAACAACTGGCAACTCAAATCACAACTAATCTTTACAAAACGTTAGTTAGTGCTGTTGAAGACCCTGTGGGCGCAAAACTCACCAGTCAGCTAGTAGAAACCTTTAGCAAAGTTTTAGGATCTCAAATAAAGGAAAAACACGTACTTTCAGAAATTCAGAGTTTACTTTTTGACTTCTTAGAGGAAATCAAAATCAACTACGTCCAGCGTTTGTCCCAAGAAGACATAGACCAAATTATCGAGCAAACCAGACAATTACGAACACAAGTATCAGTTCCAGCAATAGTGAAAAGATGAGGCAGGGAGCAGGGGAAGCAGAGGAGGCAGGGGAGCAGAGGGGACAAGAGGACAAGGTGACAAAAGTTTAGAACTTCCAATAAATCTTTTCCCTTGTCCTCAAATCCTCTTTCCAATGCCTAATGACTAATGACCAATGACCAATGACTATTCAATAAATGCGCTAAACTACGAATTAGGCGAATCATAATTGATTCGTCACAAGACTTCTTGGAAGATATACCTATCGCAGGAAGTGGGTCAGTGCCCACTTTTTTTATTGAATTTTCTCATGGTTCATCCTTTAGTTCCACAAATTATTGATTTGGCGACACCAGTAGCAGAAGAACTGGGATTGGAAGTGGTTGGCGTGGTTTTTCATACTAACCAAAGTCCACCAGTTTTGCGGGTAGACATTCGCAATCCTGAGCAAGACACCGGGTTAAATGATTGTGAAAGGATGAGCCGTGCTTTAGAAGCCTCCTTAGATACTGCCCAAATCGTTCCAGATGCATACGTCTTGGAAGTCTCTAGTCCTGGGATTTCGCGGCAACTGGTAACAGACAGGGAGTTTATTTCCTTTAAAGGATTTCCTGTCATCATCTCCACTTCGCCACCCTACGACGGACAACCAGAGTGGACTGGTCAGTTAATTCGCCGGGATGAGACAGCACTTTACTTAAACCAAAAAGGTCGTGTAGTCGAAATTCCCCGTTCCCTAATTACTAAGGTGCAGCTAGACGAGCGCCGATAAACAAGTGATTAGAGGCTAGGGACTAGGGACTAAGGGATTGGAGGAGCATAGGAGCATAGGAGCAGAGGGTAAGTTGCTGCAAGTCTTTTGCCATTGCACCCAATGCCCCATGCCCAATACCCCATGCCCAATGCCCCATGCCCAGTCCCTAGTTCCTAGTACCTAATTTTTAAAGGAGATTGCTTATGTCAATGGTTACTTTACCTGGATTAAAAGAATTAATTGAAAGTATAAGCCGCGAGCGGAATTTACCTCGTCTTGCAGTTCAATCAGCTATAAGAGAAGCACTACTCAAAGGCTACGAACGTTATCGTCGCGCCCAAAATTTAGAACGTAAACAGTTTGACGAAGATTATTTTGAGAATTTTGAAGTAGAACTCGATATTGAAGAAGAAGGATTTCGGGTTCTTTCCACCAAAACCATTGTCGAAGCAGTCAATAACACAGACCACCAGATTTCCCTAGATGAAGTTCAACAAGTAGCTCCCGAAGCGCAGTTAGGGGACTCTGTGGTGCTAGATGTGACCCCCGACCAAGGAGAGTTTGGTCGGATGGCAGCGATGCAAACCAAGCAGGTACTAGCGCAAAAATTACGGGATCAACAACGCCAAATGGTGCAAGAAGAGTTCCAAGATTTAGAAGGAACTGTTCTGCAAGCAAGAGTTTTGCGGTTTGAGCGGCAATCAGTAGTTCTGGCAGTTAGCAGTGGTTTTGGTCAGCCAGAAGTAGAAGCCGAATTACCAAAGCGGGAACAGCTGCCCAACGATAATTATCGGGCAAATGCCACCTTCAAGGTATATCTCAAAAAAGTCTCCCAAGGTCAGCAACGAGGGCCACAGTTGCTTGTGTCTCGCGCTGATGCTGGTTTGGTGGTTTATCTGTTTGCCAACGAAGTTCCAGAAATCGAAGATGAAGTGGTACGGATTGTTGCCGTAGCGAGGGAGGCAAACCCCCCTTCTCGTTATGTCGGCCCCCGGACTAAAATAGCAGTAGATACCCTTGATCGCGATGTAGACCCGGTAGGCGCTTGTATCGGAGC
Organism: Nostoc sp. ChiVER01; assembly: GCF_034531155.1. Taxonomy (NCBI): domain Bacteria; kingdom Bacillati; phylum Cyanobacteriota; class Cyanophyceae; order Nostocales; family Nostocaceae; genus Nostoc; species Nostoc sp. ChiVER01. The sequence continues at coordinate 101,995 of NZ_JAVRBS010000024.1, forward strand.
CAGGGGATCGCGAATTCAAGTGGTAGTTAACGAATTACGTGGTGAAAAAATAGATGTAATTCGTTGGTCGCCAGACCCAGCAACATACATCGCCAATGCCTTAAGTCCAGCACGGGTAGATGAAGTACGCCTAATGGACCCAGAATCCCGGCAAACTCACGTACTAGTGGCTGAAGACCAATTGAGTTTAGCCATAGGCAAAGAAGGACAAAATGTCCGTTTGGCAGCCCGTTTGACTGGTTGGAAAATAGACATCAAAGACAAAGCTAAGTATGACTATGCCGGAGAAGATGCTAAATTTCTGGCTGTAAGAACAAAATATCAATCAGAGGAATCAGAGGAAGACGATCTTGAATATGAGGAAGAATTCGAGGATGAAAATCAGGACGGATTAGAAGAGGATAGTTTTGATAATGACGATGATGAATAATTCATTAAATTTGTAAAGTTTTGATACTGTAGATTGTAGTCTCAGTCTCAAGGATTATTTTCTCAAAAGCTACTTGGTATCAGTAAAAAATAGTAGTAATCAACTTATTTTTACATCCAGAATGCTGGACTGAGATCACCCAGAAACGATGAAACCAAATTATCGGCGCTGTATTAGTTGCCGGAAAGTAGGCTCAAAAGATGAGTTTTGGCGGATTGTCCGCGTCTTTCCATCGGGAAAGGTACAATTAGATCAGGGCATGGGGCGTTCTGCCTATATTTGTCCGCAAACGAGTTGCCTACAAGCAGCTCAAAAAAAAAATCGACTAGGGCGATCGCTACATGCATCAGTGCCAGAAACACTGTACCAAAGCTTGTTGCAACGTCTAGCCCAGAGCAATACCCAAAACCAAATTTAATTGGAACAACTTTGTGACGTCATCATCAGAGGAATAGTGCGAAAACCGAAGTCGCGCTTTCATGACACCCTCTGTTGATCGTTAAGGTTAGTGCCAAAATAGTAAATGGGTGTAAAAGGCATTCGGCTCTCCAATAATTAAGAGGGGCGAGGCACGATTCCCAGAACAAGATGTAATCGATTGTGTTGTGGAAGGCTCAGAATCACCAAAACAAGAAACTACAAAATGGCAACCTGGTAGCGCTCAGGCGCAGTTCGGCGTCAGGGGTTCCTATAAAAATCTTTTATTTAAAAAATTTTTATGGGTGTCCCTCAACCATCATTCCTGGTGGGGATGCCATTATTAAACCGAAACATCTCTCTTTCCTGATTGGAGGCACCGGCAAAAACTGAACGGCAGTCTAAAAACAGTAATCCAAGGATGGAGATGTCGCACTCCCAGGCAACCATCCGCTAAAACTGTACATTAAAGGGGAAGAGTGGATGAACAACGGCAAAGTTAGAATCTATGAATTATCAAAGGAATTGAACTTGGATAACAAAGAGCTACTAGCAATTTGCGACCAGCTCGATATTGCGGTCAAAAGTCATAGCAGCACGATTTCAGAATCCGAGGCAGAAAGCATCCGCACGGCTGCGGAAAAACTCGCAGCGACGAATGGCTCCGCCAAAAAAGAACTACGTACAACCAGCCATAAACCAAACTCACCAACAAACGGCGGATCTGCCCGACCTGCTGCACCCCACAAACAGCAAATTTTGGAAATACGCAAACCCAAAATATTGAGAAATACTACCCCCAACGCCCCAGAGGCGTCAGTTGCTACCAATACCCAAGCTGCCTTGTCTGAAGCTAATCCTCCCTCTCCACCACGGCCTTTCGCTACACCAGTCTCACCCACCAAGCCGGCAGCACCAACTCGACCTGTGCCCCGGACTCAATCTGAGACTCAAGAGCAACCTCCTGTAACGAACTTGGAACAAACGCCAAATCAAAATCAGGCGTCGGAAAAAACAGCATCCCAAAAACCAGAAAAAATAGTTCCACCCAGACCGAAAGCGGAAAAACCAATCAAACCGCAATTAGCTGCCCCACCGCCAAGACCTGCGGCAGAAGTTGCCCAGGTGGCAGATGAGCCAGTATCTCAGGCAGACAAACCGATTCTTAAACGCGACCAACGGCAACGACCCGTCGAAGGCGATCGCGAACAAATTAAGCCTAGAGCTAAACTGCCAACTGACCAGTCTCCACCAGGTGCGCCACAAAGAACAAGTCGTCCTACCCCTGCACCCAGCAGACCAGAGCAGAGGGTCAATAGACCAGCTGCACCATCACAACTAGGAGAGGGGCAACGACCCAGGCCAGCCCGCCCTGGTGAAGCAGTAGCAGCCGCAATGCCGATCGCTACTCCACCCAGGCAGATGTCAGGAATAGCGGGCAAATCTCAAGGATTGGGTGATGAGCCAGTGGTCGCACCCGATCTCCTCGATTTGAAACGCCCAACTCCACCTCGCCCGACCAAAGGCGGCAAAAAGTGGGTAGAAGAGGAAATAATTGACGAAGTTAAAGAGAAGGCTAAAGCTGGCGTAAAAGGCAAGCGGATCAAGCCGATATTGGATGATGAGTTTGAAGAAGATTTGCTAGATGATGACGATCTAGACTCACCAGCCACCGTCCAAGTCAGCCTTTCCATTGCCCGTCCTCCGAAACCCAAAGCGACTCGACCTGTACAGATGCCAGGTACAACCCTTGCTAGCGCCCCAACCGCTAGAGGAAGTAGAAAGCCTGGTTCTAAATCTGGTTCTAGCCGTGACCATCACAATAACCGTCGCCAACAACAAGAAGCTGACACCAAGCGCGATCGTCCCGAAAAGGTCACGATCACAGGCCCCTTGACTGTGCAAGAACTGGCTGACGTTTTAGCCGTTCCTGATACAGAGATTGTGAAAATCCTGTTCCTCAAAGGCATGGCGGTGAGTATCACCCAAAATCTGGATATTCCCACAATTACCCTGGTAGGAAAAGAACTAGAAATAGAAGTCGAAACCGTCGAGCGAGAAGCAGAAGCTCGGAAAATTACAGAAATGGTCAGCGCAGAAGACCTAGATTATCTGCACCGCCGTCCGCCAGTCGTGACAATTATGGGTCACGTAGACCACGGTAAAACAACTCTACTCGACTCAATCCGCAAAACCAAAGTGGCTGCTGGCGAAGCTGGTGGGATCACTCAACACATTGGTGCATACCATGTGGATGTGGAACATGAGGGCAAACCACAGCAGATAGTCTTCCTGGATACTCCTGGTCACGAAGCCTTTACAGCAATGCGAGCCAGAGGAGCGAGGGTAACAGACATTGCCGTGTTGGTAGTAGCTGCTGATGATGGCGTCCGTCCCCAAACCATTGAAGCCATTAGCCACGCCCAAGCTGCGGGAGTGCCAATTGTTGTGGCAATCAACAAAATTGACAAAGAAGGGGCACAGCCAGAGCGTGTTAAACAAGAACTCACCCAGTATGGTCTGACCTCAGAAGACTGGGGTGGTGAGACAATCATGGTTCCGGTAAGCGCCATCAGAGGTGAAAACCTAGATACGCTCTTAGAAATGATTCTCTTAGTAGCAGAGGTTGCAGAACTATCTGCCAACCCAGATCGTACCGCTAAAGGAACTGTAATTGAAGCACATCTGGATAAAGCCAAGGGAGCAGTTGCTACCCTGCTAATTCAGAATGGCACCCTGCATGTGGGAGATATCTTAGTAGCTGGCTCGGCTTTCGGTAAAGTCCGGGCGATGGTAGATGACAGAGGCAAGAGAGTAGATATTGCTTCTCCTTCCTTTGCTGTCGAGGTACTAGGTTTAAGTGATGTGCCAGCAGCAGGCGACGAGTTCGAGGTCTTTGAGAACGAAAAAGAAGCCAGAGCGCTTGCTAGCGATCGCGCCGACAGACAACGCCTATCCCGTTTGTTACAGGGACGTGTTACCCTTACAACCTTGTCGGCTCAAGCACAAGAAGGCGAGTTGAAAGAACTCAACTTAATCTTGAAAGGAGACGTACAAGGTTCCGTAGAAGCCATTGTGGGAGCGCTCAAGCAAATCCCGCAAAACGAAGTCCAAATTCGGATGCTCTTGGCTACTGCTGGGGAAATTACCGAGACAGATATCGACTTAGCAGCTGCCAGTAACGCTGTAATTATTGGCTTCAACACCACCTTCGCTAGTGGCGCTAGACAAGCCGCCGATGAAGCAGGTGTAGATGTTCGAGAATACAACGTAATCTACAAACTCCTAGAAGATATCCAAGATGCCTTGGAAGGTCTTTTGGAACCAGAGTTGGTGGAAGAACCCTTGGGCCAAACCGAAGTGCGTGCCTTCTTCACAGTCGGTCGTGGTGCGGTTGCCGGTTGCTACGTTCAATCTGGCAAATTAGTTCGCAACTGCAAAGTCAGGGTGCGACGCGGCGGTAAGGTGATTTATGAAGGCGTCCTTGACTCCCTAAAACGGATGAAAGAAGATGCCCGTGAGGTCAACGCTGGTTATGAATGCGGTGTCGGCATCGATAAATTCCATGATTGGGTTGTAGGTGACATCATCGAAGCCTATCAGATGGTTACGAAGCGCCGCACTCTCACCTTAACGAGGTAGTGTTAGGGGTAAAATGGTTAGAAGTTAGGAGTGATAAATTAAGAGTTAGGAGATAAAGCCTGCTAATTCTTAACTCCTAACTCTTAACTCATAATTTTTTATATATGCATTCATTTCGCTCCGAACCTATTTTGTGGATTCACGTCGCAGGATTAGCGACGTTGCCTGTTTTTTTACTTCTCTGCTTATTCTTCCTGTCTGTAGGCGAGCCGTTTTTACCAGTGTGGATGGAACTATTCTTAGTTGCTGCCATTGGTATTCTCCCTTTGCTATGGATGCAGCTGCGTCGCCCTTTTTATATATTTGCTCTTTTAGGAATAGCCCTAAAGCCAGAAAATCTGACAGAACGGCAGCGAAAAATTCTCTGTTTAATTAATACAAAGGTAAATCGTATCCTGGCATTAGTAGCGGCAGTATTGTCAGTTTTTGTGCTGTGGCAGCTTTACCAAATTGCCCCATTAGTAGCAAATTCAGCTAAATTTCTTCCACAATGGCGTAGCGTTGCACTAGTGCTTGCAGGATTAGCGTTTTTGGGCAGCAATCTATTTTTACAAGTACCTGTGAGTGTAATGCGAGTTTTAGTGACTAATGACACAGAATTCGCTGGTATAGAGCCATTATCTTTAGAAAAGATTAAGCAGGATTTTACAATTTTAGGAGTACGGGTTAATCAAATCGTGCCTCGATTGTTGGAATCTTTGTTTAGGATTAATACAGATTCATAGCAGCCCGTAAAGTATATTATTTAACTTTAAAGGGCTAAATATAAATTAAGTACCAGAGGAGCAGACGAAGATGAAGAAGCAGTTCTTACTGGGGCAAGGGAGAGAATAAAAAATTACATTTTTCCCCTCTGCTCCCTACTCCCTGCCCCTCTGCCTCTTCCCAATGCCCAATTACCGTTGAAGTTAAAATAAAGGAATGAGAAACTATGGCTCAAATTCCAGCTTCTAGCGATCGCCAATTTTCTGCTGATACTGAAATTTGGTATAGCCTCAAATGTGCGATCTCCACTAGTTCCGGTTTTCAACGTTGGCAACTAGAACGCGATGCTCAATTACACGGAATTCGCTTGGAACAGCAGGTACAACGGTATTTAAGGGAAACTTTAGAAACTTTAGCTTACTAAACACCAAATAAATCTTGTAGGCTTGTTTGCAAGCGACGAAGTTGACGGTATGCACCCTGCAAGCGTTTTCCATCAACTTCGACTTCATTTGTGGGATAATTCTTAATAATTTCGATTAGCGACACCTGCTCATCTTGACTCGCAGAAAGTACCAAAGCGGCTCGCAAAGCTTGCCGATCTGCTCTGTGAGACGGTGTATAAATAACTTGACTAATTTGATCCAAAATAATATTACCAATCCGGCTATTTAGCACTCTATCTAAAAATACAAGGTTTACCTTCATCGGCTCTGTCAAATACTGACGGATGGCTTTGGGATCTTGTCGCGCCAAAGCTAAGTTAACTCGTAGTGAACTTGAAAGTTCACCTGTTTGGGCAAAGGTGGATAGCTCCTCCACTGAAAGTGATTCACGAAAGATACCATAGTTTAACACCACTCGTTCCGCAGCAAAGACAGGAGCAGACAAAAATAGAAGGCAGGTAATGCTTACTAAAAGTAAGGCGCGACGCAGCCCTAAAAATTTAAAACGCATTTATTCTCATTTGCAATAGGTTTGCTTTTCCTATGATGATATTGCAGGAACATTATTTGCAGCATCTGGCTTTAGGGAATACTAAAAAATAAATAATTCACTAGAGAGGATGAGCGCTTAACCAAGCTAGCGAGAGACTTTTTGATAGACATACGCCTCATCCCGAAAGTCCCCAGTAAACGGGCGCGAAAATCCAGTTACTATCTCCTCTTTTCTCTGACTCTGTGTTCTCTGTGCCTCTGTGGTTCGTTGTTTTACCCTTCAAAGTTGGCTTAACAGAGTACTGGTAGAATTTTCTGAATAAAAAAATATAACTAATGTATAAGTTCTGTGATCTATCTAAGGAATTTAGCTGAATCAGTGCTAATCATCCAGTATAGTTTTGCATGGGTTTTACAGCAGCTACAAGGCTGCTTGCTATCTTTAACCTTGTTCGACACACTGTAATTCAGCACATCACAGACGAAAAAAATGAAATACCGGGGTTTTCACGTTTCTCCATTGGAGATTTTTCGCCTTTTTTCTAGCAGTCATCTCAGATATACTTTACGCGTGGGAGCCGGATTAACGGCAATGCTTGTTGTCTCTAGTGGGTCAATAGTACTATCTGATGAGGTTAATGCTGATGCTACTCACCCAGAAGGTATCGCCCCAATCACAGCGCAAGCTCCTGCAACTGCCGCAGTGATTTACGTTAATCCAGCAACTGGTACAGATAGTGCTGGTGCTGGTACAACCTCAGCTGCACCCTACAAAAGCATAAGTTTCGCTCTCAGTCAAGCCCAACCAGGTGCAGTTATTCAATTAGCACCTGGGAACTATAACCAGGAAAGTGGCGAAACCTTCCCGCTCTTACTGAAACCAAGGGTGACACTGCGGGGTGATGAAGCTACTAAAGGTCAGGGGATACTGATTACAGGTGGAGGTTTCTACACTAGTCGCACCTTTGCCAGACAGGACATTACCATGCTCGCCGACCAAGATACCACGATCGCAGGTGTCACCGTCACCAACCCAAATAGCCGGGGTACGGGTGTGTGGGTGGAGTCAACTAATCCGATTATCACAAACAGTACTTTTACTAACAGTGTTAGAGAGGGTGTTTTTGTCACGGGTACAGGCAATCCCAAAATTGAAAGTAATGTCTTTGTACAAAACAAAGGCAACGGGATTTCAATTACTAGAACTGCTCAAGGAGAAATTCGGAATAACTTATTTCAGGATACTGGTTTTGGTCTAGCGATCGGTGGCACTTCCACACCCCAAATTGTGGAAAATCAAATCATCGAAAACCAGGACGGTCTTTATATTTCCGAATCAGCAAAGCCCGTATTGCGTAAGAATGTCATTCAGAACAATAAGCGGGATGGTGTAGTAGCAACTGTCAATGCTCAACCCGACCTTGGCACCAACGAAAATCCTGGTGGAAATCTTATTCGCAATAACACTCGTTATGATGTGAACAACGCCACAAAAACTAGTCAAATTGTCGCTGTTGGCAACGATATCGATCAGAAAAAGATTTTCGGCTCAGTAAATTTCGTTGCTGCAACTGTTAATGTACCCCCTGGAGGATCTGTCGCATTTAAAGATGTGCCAGCAAATTACTGGGCAAAAACCTACATCGAAGCTTTAGCCTCCCAAAATATTATTGCTGGCTTTCCTGATGGCAGCTTTAAACCCAATGATCCTGTAACCCGCGCTCAATTCGCCACTATTGTCACTAAAGCCCTAACACCACCAACCAAACGCCCAGCAATTAAATTTAAAGATGTAGCAAGCAATTTCTGGGCTAACGCTGCAATTCAATCTGCCTACCAGAGTGAATTTGTTTCTGGTTATCCCGATGGAACCTTTAAGCCACAGCAAAAAATTCCCAGAGTGCAGGCGTTAGTATCTTTAGCTAATGGTTTGGGCTTAACTGCGAGTAATAATCAGAATGTCCTTTCTTTTTACACTGATGCTGCCCAGATTCCTAATTATGCGATCGCTCCTGTTGCTGCGGCAACTGCACGGCAACTAGTCGTAAACTATCCCACAGCGAAGCAACTAAATCCTAATCGTGAAGCGACTAGAGCTGAAGTTGCTGCCTTTGTTTACCAAGCACTTGTCAATGCTGGACGTGCCCAAGCAATTCCTTCATCCTATTTGGTAACAGTTCAGTAAATGCCTAGTATCTCTGCGCGTAATTCGTAATTCGTAATTCGCAAGGATTCTAGATATTTGAAAGGGGTAGTTTATTTCCGCCGTGCTGTACTAGTTAGCAAATTGGAAGCGCCAGACTGATAATTGTTAGTCTGGCGCTTCCAAAATTGTAAGCTTTTTAATTTTAGGAGTTTTTAAACATAAAATTTGAGGCCTTTAAATATGCCTGACCCCATTTGAATGTGATTTGTTTTATGGTCAGGGTCTTTATATAGGCTGACCCCGTTTCAACAATTTCTAGTTTCTCAGAAATTGTTACTTTTTGAGATTTCCTAATAATTTTTTTATTTTTTCTTTTTTGATATTTTCATCTTCATCAAAGTATTAATAAATTTGAGGAATATAAAGATATATAAAAGGAAAGCAATAAAAAATTAACCACTAAAATTTTTCCTTCAGGAATTAGAATTTTTACCCGATTGGGTGCTTCGTTGCCGACGCTGTTCCCAGCGCCAAAGGAAGACCATTAAGGCAACTATTCCTACTTGGAGAGCTAAACTTGGCAAAGCACTCTCAAGATTGCGTCCGGCAAGCACTTGGAAGAAGAAGACGAATGCACCGAGTGAGCCAGAAGCACCGAAAGCGATGTAGAAAAATTGTCGTAAGCCACGATAAGGAGCGGCTATTTCTGCTTTGAGGCTGGCGTATTGTTCAGGGTTAAGGCGATTTTTGCGATTTTGATCTACCATAATTAAATCGTGTTATACTCTTAGATTGTGTACGCCGATGTGGCTCAGTGGTAGAGCAGCTGATTCGTAATCAGCAGGCCGTGGGTTCAAATCCCATCATCGGCTTTGATGAAAGTATTACTTAACACTAAAGTTTGACATAAATCAATTGTACAGTGACTAATTATTTGTCGTAGGTGACAGATTAACAAGCAGTGGGGTTTAAGTCTCCTGCTTCTATCAAGCAGCGCGTTTTGATCCCTAAGCTAAATCCTTGTCACAAAATGTAATTGCGTTAGCGTAGCGGGGCGTTCGCTTTTAGCGTCTCCAAGAGTTGCCCATTGCGAATTGTTTTAACACCCTACTCCGATTTTCAAGCTAGGTGGATTATTGCAGCAAAGGAGTTGTGCCATTACCGTTAGTTGACGCATTGACAATTGCAGCTTGAGTAGGTTGAGTAGTAAGAACCGCTACAACTGGAGTAACTTTTGAAGTAGATTGTTTATTTCGTTTGCGATTAGATCCGCCAGCCTTGGAATACTCTATACTGTTTCTGCCGTAAACAGTTGCAACTCCACTTAGCATTCGTTCAGACATTTCGGAGAGAGCTTTATCCATCTGGGTTACTGTTTTGCGCGATTCTTCCAGATTGGACACCAGTCTATTATTAGCTTCTACCATCGCACGGGTAGTGTTGATTAAGTGGTTGTAGGCTTCAATAGTTAACCCATGTCCCAAATCCAGATTTTCATCAATAGATTTAAGCAAGGCGAGACGAAGTTGTGCTTTGTCAACAGCAGCAGAACCACGAGTTTTTAAAGACATGAGATATCCTTTTTTAATAATTCCTTTTTCAAGATAGTGGAGTATCCTTTTGCCTGAGATGGGTAGTTTTGTGGATTTATTTAATTAAAAGTTCAACGAAATAATTACGAGGTTGCCTGTATTTTTACTCACTTTTCATATCGATTTGTTGTTTGAGAATAAATGTAATCAGCAACAGTAATCACAAAATTAATAAATTAGTACTCCGAAATAACAAATGAGTACTCCGAAATAACAAATGAGTACTCCGAAATAACAAATGAGTACTCCGAAATAACAAATGAGTACTCCGAAATAACAAATGAGTACTCCGAAATAACAAATGAGTACTCCGAAATAACAAATGAGTACTCCGAAATAACAAATGAGTTGGCGTAGCCCAAGCCAGGCATAGCTAGATTAACTTTTGACTATGAAAGTAAAATGAACTTATCCACCACCTGAGCTACATCATGATTGTCCCAGAACTCGAACAACAACTCCTTCAGCTTTCACCTGACGATAAATTGTACATTATCCAACTCCTGGCACAAAGCCTGACTACATACAAGAACAATACTCAACCTGTGCAAACAAGCAAAATATCAGAATATCCTCTACCTCAATTTTATGGATGTATCCAAGATGAAACCTTCTTCCGTCATCCCCAAGGACAACAACCAGAACGCGAACCAATCCTGTGAAATTCCTGCTCGATACTAACACCTGCATTATCTATATGCGTGGTAAAAATTCCACTTTAAAACAGAAACTAGAATCCACTGCGACTAAAGATATTGCCGTTTGCTCAATCGTCAAAGCTGAACTATTTTATGGCGCAATGAAAAGTGCCAATCCACAACGGAATCTTACTTTACAACAACAATTTTTAGCCCAATTTAGATCGCTACCCTTTGATGATTTAGCAGCAATGACATTTGGGACAATTCGCTCTCAACTAGAAGCATTAGGTACTCCCATTGGCGCGTATGACTTACAAATTGCCGCTATCGCCCTGACAAATAACTTAACCCTTGTCACCCATAACACTAGAGAATTCCAACGCATTAAAAACTTGTTGATTGAGGATTGGGAGATATAGCGATCGCCAAAATAATAACTGCGTTGGCGTAGCCCAACCCAGGCATTGCCAAAATCACAAACGATAAATTGAAACTGCTACAGGGCGATCGCTTAAAATAAAGCAAGTAATGAAAAGTCAATTCATTAAGCTTCAGCAAATGCCTTCCTACTTGGTCAATTTACCTGTTCAACTACAGCAAGAGATAGAGCAATGGGCAACTAGTCAAGGAATTTCCCTCGATCAATTTATTTTGTGGGCAGTAGCAGAAAAAGTTACCTCCCTTCGCCATCAACTGAACGACCCCTCCTTTCCCTTGATTAGCTATCGCATTGGAAGCAGTGGCAAAAAAGTTCCCGTTGTTAGTAGTACAGGAATTCGAGTGCAAACTCTAGCGATTGCTGCTCATCAGTGGGGCTGGTCTTGCGAGCAAATTGTCCAACAGTATGGTATTACTGAAGCTCAGATCAATGATGCACTGGGTTTTTACACTGCCCATCATACCGAGATTGATGAAGCGATCGCTACAGAACAAGCGATTGAAACTGCTGGTGTCTAAACTCCTGCTGCATTTAGATGCAGACACCTCCATTAAAGCATTGGATCGCTTGCTATCAGAAACTCAAGCAGAAGACTGGTCTGGGCAAATACGTTGGTTGAATCAATGGCGATGAGAATAGCGTATCAATTGAAAAACAGAACTTTGCGATCGCTAAAATAACAAATGCGATCGCCAAAATAACAAATGCGAACGCCGAAATAGCAATTGCAGCAATCACAAAATCGATAAATGCGTTGGCGTAGCCCGCCGCAGGCATCACCGAAATCACAAATGCGTTGGCGTAGCCCGCACTATTTTGTAAGATTAATCTCTGCGGCGATTACTCTATTAATTGAATTAGATATTGACTAAGATTATGTAATAGTTTTTTATGCATTTCTGTTGATATTGTGCCAATTGAACCAATTATATTGTTACGAGTAATGATAGCTAAAAAACTTAATCTAATAACAGATTGACTAACTAAACCACTGGATTGAAAATCATCATTAGGTGAAATGATTTCGTCAAAGTTAGGAATATATTGTTTTAATTGTGTACTAATTCCACATATCAAAAAGTCTTGATATTTTGGCATTTCTCTCAAAATTAGCGTAGAGCGGTTTTTTATTTCTCCATTTGCTTGAGGAATAGGAGTTAGTAGAATGTTACCTTCTTTCATAATTAGGGTTATATTCTTTAATTGATTCTATAGCATATTCTGGTTCATCTTCTGCATAACATTGATTTAAGTTATTTAAAGAGAAAGATTGCCAATTTTCTCTTTCTTCTGTATTGGTTTCTAAAACGGTTACATCTTCGACTTGTGGAAGTGTTGAAGATTTAGTGATTAAATATTCGGCATAATGTAAAAGTTCAATTTTCAGAGAATTGGGCAAATTTTCTATGATTTTCCATAGGGCTGTTTCGGTACTCATAATTACTCCTTTTGGAATTTAGAAGGATTAATATTACTTATGATTTTGATTGTAAGGTACAAGATCGGCAATCGCACTATTTTGTAGGAGTGATGTCTGCGACGAGGAAGGCGATAAGCCTAAACGGTATAGCTTCTCTACGAGAGGCTGCGCCAACGCTTACCGCAAAATCAGTATGTTGTCTGTTCACAAGTAAAAAATACTTAGCCACGAGGTTCTTTCATTATCAAAAACACATCATTTGTGATGAAATTCTACACTTTTCTGTAATTTAGGGCGTTGGTGTTGGATTTTTCTTATGATCTAGTTGCGTCTCACACCCTTACCCATGAATGAACAGCGTCAGCAAGCTTATCTCAACCTCATTCGCAGTCTGTTAGATTCTCCCAGTAGTGAAGAAGCCGAGACTTTAGCAGCAAACAAAGAATTACTTGATGCTGGCTTTGTGCAGAAGGTAGAAGAAGTAGCACAGATGTGTTCCCAACACGGGGATGAGAAGACAGCGAATTGGTTGCAAGGTTTGGCAATGCAACTAAGGGAAGCGTTGAATCTAGATAATAAAGTAGATTTGCAATCTCTCAGTGAGGAGGAGATACAGAGATATTACCAATTCTTGATGCAGGTAATACAACTAACCGCAGACAGTAGGGGTAATTCCCAGGTAGTTTACCCCTTGCTGGCAAAAAATACAGATAAACTCGACGGAGTATTAGCAGAAATATTGCGCCGTTGGGGGACAAATATACTGAGAGAAGTTCAAGCAGATGAGGCGAAATCAATCGCTGGAGATATAGAAAATTTTAGCTATCTAATTCACCAATTCCCCTTAGATAGCAAAGCCAGCAATATGGAAATTGCCATTACTGGCTATGAAGTCGCGTTAACTGTCTACACCAGAGATGCCTTGCCTTTTGATTGGGCAGCAACGCAAAATAATCTCGGACTTGCCTACAGCAATAGAATTAAAGGAGACAGGGCAGATAACATCGAAAAAGCGATCGCGGCTTATACTGCTGCTTTAACTGTCAGAACTTCTGAAGCTTTGCCTATTGATTGGGCAATGACACAAAATAATCTTGCTGCTGCCTACAACAATAGAATTAAAGGAGACAGGGCAGATAATATCGAAAAAGCGATCGCGGCTTCTACCGCTGCTTTAACTGTCAGAACCAGAGAAGCTTTGCCTATGAAATGGGCAGCAACGCAAAATAATCTCGCAATTGCCTACACGGATAGAATCAAAGGAGACAGGGCAGATAACATCGAAAAAGCGATCGCGGCTTTAACTGCTGCTTTAACTGTCTTCACTCCAGAAGCTTTGCCTATTGAATGGGCAGCAACGCAAAATAATCTCGCTGCTGCCTACACGGATAGAATTAAAGGAGACAAGGCAGATAACATCGAAAAAGCGATCGCGGCTTATACTGCTGCTTTAACTGTCAGAACTTCTGAAGCTTTGCCTATTGATTGGGCAGGTACGCAAAATAATCTCGCTGGTGTCTACATCCTGAGAATTAAAGGAGACTGGGCAGATAACATCGAAAAAGCGATCGCGGCTTTCACTGCTGCTTTAACTGTCAGAACTAGAGAAGCTTTGCCTATTGATTGGGCAATGACACAAAATAATCTCGGACTTGCCTATAAGGATAGAATTAAAGGAGACAGGGCAGATAACATTGAAAAAGCAATCGCTGCTTCTACTGCTGCTTTAACTGTCTACACCAGAGAAGCTTTGCCTATTGAATGGGCAGCAACGCAAAATAATCTCGGACTTGCTTACTATTTTAGAATCAAAGGATACAAAACAGAGAACATCGAAAATGCGATCGCTGCTTATACTGCTGCTTTAACTGTCAGAACTTCTGAAGCTTTGCCTATTGATTGGGCAGCAACGCAAAATAATCTCGGACTTGCCTACACAGATAGAATCAAAGGAGACAGGGCAGATAACATCGAAAATGCGATCGCTGCTTATACTGCTGCTTTAACTGTCATAACCAGAGAAGCTTTGCCTTTTGAATGGGCAGCAACGCAAGATAATCTCGGACTTGCCTACAGCAATAGAATTAAAGGAGACAGGGCAGATAACATCGAAAAAGCGATCGCGGCTTCTACTGCTGCTTTAACTGTCTTCACTCCAGAAGCTTTACCTATGAAATGGGCAATGACGCAAAATAATCTCGGACTTGCCTACAGCAATAGAATTAAAGGAGACAAGGCAGATAACATCGAAAAAGCGATCGCGGCTTATACTGCTGCTTTAACTGTTTTCACTCCAGAAGCTTTGCCTATTGAATGGGCTATAACGCAAAATAATCTCGCTGCTGCCTACAGCAATAGAATTAAAGGAGACAAGGCAGATAACATTGAAAAAGCGATCGCTGCTTATACTGCTGCTTTAACTGTCAGAACTTCTGAAGCTTTGCCTATGAAATGGGCAGCAACGCAAAATAATCTCGGACTTGCCTACACGGATAGAATCAAAGGAGACAGGGCAGAGAACATCGAAAATGCAATCGCGGCTTTTACTGCTGCTTTAACTGTCTACACTCCAGAAGCTTTGCCTATTGATTGGGCAATGACACAAAATAATCTCGCTGGTGCCTACAGGGAGAGAATTAAAGGAGACAAGGCAGATAACATTGAAAAAGCGATCGCTGCTTATACTGCTGCTTTAACTGTCAGAACTTCTGAAGCTTTGCCTATTGATTGGGCAGCAACGCAAAATAATCTCGGACTTGCCTACACAGATAGAATCAAAGGAGACAGGGCAGATAACATCGAAAATGCGATCGCTGCTTTAGCTGCTGCTTTAACTGTCACAACCAGAGAAGCTTTGCCTTTTGAATGGGCTATGACGCAAAATAATCTTGCTGCTGCCTACAAAAATAGAATTAAAGGAGACAGGGCAGATAATATCGAAAAAGCGATCGCGGCTTTTACTGCTGCTTTAACTGTCAGAACTAGAGAAGCTTTACCTCAACATTGGGCAGCAACGCAAAATAATCTCGCTGGTGTCTACATCCTGAGAATTAAAGGAGACTGGGCAGATAACATCGAAATTGCGATCACGGCTTTTACTGCTGCTTTAACTGTCATAACCAGAGAAGCTTTGCCTATGAAATGGGCAATAACGCAAAATAATCTCGCAAATGCCTACAACAATAGAATTAAAGG
>NZ_JAVRBS010000025.1:0-117125 GCF_034531155.1 Nostoc sp. ChiVER01
CTGCCCTCTGCCTTCTGCCTTCCCCAACCAAGATCACCAAAAGTTGCCAAGAACCGATAATCTTGCCGAAAATTAAAGGATAATCTTGCCGCAGTGGCCATCTTATCCTTTAAGTGACACTAACTACCGTGATTTTACTTGCAGCGAATCACACTTATCCTTAAAGTTACAATCCTCACTCAAACCAGTTAGGGCTATCGCGGATTTCCGTTGCTTTAGTTTTGCCCAACAAAACCCGTGCAATACGGAAAAAATGAGTCGCCATTACTAGACGATCATCTAAGTTACCAACAGGAATTTCAAACACCTCAAAACCAATATTGCGTAATTCCTCCCTAATGATGCGATCGCGTTGTTGTCTTTCCGGATCGCCATGCAGGTGTCTACTCATCCCATCTAAGTAAATACAAATTCCCTCAGAACGTTCCGAAGGGTCTTCATAAAAGAAATCTGGTGTTGTTGTTCCCAATGGTCTACCCAAGTCGATAAAATGTTGGGCTATGGGGTTGGGAAATCCTGCACGAATAAGCATATCTCGCAAAATGCTTTCTTTGTCGTTAACTGGTTGTTCGTCTGTGTTATCTACTACTGGTAGTCCCGATGGGATTTCGTGACTAAATTTCAGCATGGAACCCCATTTATCTAGCTTTTTAGCTGCTTCATGGCGATTTAAGTGACGGTGATAATGGGCGTTGCGAAATGTATGCAAACAATCTATACAAGCTGTCTCGCAAGCGGAGGGGCAATGTTCTACTACCTCTTTTGCTGCTGCAATCACTTCCGACCAGCGAGATATAATTTGGTCTAGCAAACCAGAACCTCCGGGCATGGGGTCATAAAGTAAGGCATTGACGCTTTCCCGCCCCGGTTGACCGATGATTAAAATTTGTAGGTCATCGATTTCCATATCCAAAACGTTGGAAGCCCCAATGCGAATTGCTTCGACGATGCTGTAAGCTTGTTCTCGATTGTCGCAGTCTTGGAAAGAGAGAGTATCTGCCATGACATCGGCAAAAAAGCCAGTGGGTTGTACGGTTTGTCCGCACCTTTCTAAATGTTCTTTTGCAAATGCCTGTTTATCGGCTTCTGATGCCAATGGGGAACGACTTTGCCCGCAAACTAAACAAACTGGATACCCCAAACCTCCAGGAGTGCGGATAATGTTAGCAGCACCGATGTTAACTATTCTTAAATGCACACCCCGGCGTAATTGGATCGTTTTATTGCCCCAAATATAGGCGTGTCCTCCGTTATGGCGATTTTGTTCGTAACCATACAGGGAAACTGCCATTTGGAACCGATAATCTTCATCATCGCTAATTTGGGACTGGTGCGGTAAATCAACATCGCAGATGGGAATTGCCCGCAATGATGCTACTCCTAATCCTGCCCCAGTTCCTCGAACTTCTGTACCAATTTCCACAATTGCTTCGTTGGCAATATCAACTTGAAATAGTACTGGTTGCTGTTGCGGTTCTAAATGGAAGAAACGGGGAATGAAACGGTTGCCATTGGCGTAAATTAAGTTACCTGGTACGTATTCCCGTAATGCGATCGCACTTGGACGTGGTAATTCAAAGTCGGAGATCCATCCGCCAAAGTGTCGGGGCACTTGGGTGGTTGCTAGTACAGAACCAATATCTAAGCCGTATCCTGGTAAAAAACCTTCTGCTGCTAAAACGCTGTAGGTGTTGGTGTCGTCGTACCCTTCTGCTTCTCGTTTTTTCTTCGATTGGATGCCCTTGAGTTTTTTCACCAAGCGATCGCACCTTTGCCTCAGTGCTTCTTCATCGGGGTCGAGGGTTCCCTTGCGTTGGCGAACTTCGTCGAGTAGTTTCATCTGTGCCAGCGCCCATTGCAAGCGTCGCCATACTCGCTTAATCACCTCCGTTAGCTTTTCTCCTGTTTGGCGAATGTACTGCTGCAAGGCATCATCGGATACTACAACGGCATCAGTTTTGGGCCATCCCTGCCCAAAAATTTCTTGCAAACGTTCAAAAATTATTGCTTCATGTTTGGTAATAATTGTAGCCAATACACTGACATCTAGCGGAGAGGGGCGGACGTTGCCATTTTCATCAAATAGGTAGTTTTTAACTTGGTTTGGGAAACAGTGTTGAAATGCTGCTTTAATTTCTTCACGATCGCCAGCAGTAATAGAGGTAGCAGAACGCACCAATTGATTAAGGATTGTCAGTATGGCTGCGTGGACGTGCTTTTTCACCATTAACGAGTTGCGGAGGTTAAACCGGGGTGGAGTTACTACTCCTTGCAAAAGTTTGAGGGGGTCGGCATAATAGGCGCGGTCATGGCTGGCTTGACGGGCATAGGTTAAATTAACTGCCATGCGATGCTGACGACCGGCGCGACCGGCACGTTGTTTGTAGTTGGCGGGTAAGGGCGGTACGTTTCGCATTAAGACAGAATCCAGTCCGCCAATATTCACTCCTAATTCTAAGGTGGGTGTGCAAACCAAGGTATTGAGGATTTCACTGTCACCTTTGAACATACGTTCCAAGGTTTCTCGTTCGGGAGCGGGAACTTGGGCTGAGTGTTCACGGGGACGCAACATGGTAAATTGTTGGTCAAGTACCATTAAGTTGTAATCATCAGGATTTTCTGGCTCAAACTCTATCTTGCCGTTGCAACGCCACGCCATGCAGGCCATACGGGGAGTAGGACGCAAGTGAACGCGACGACAAGTATTGCAGCGATAAACACCTTGGTGGACTGTTAAACGTAATTTGTCAGCATCAATTTGACGCACGCCTGCACAACGAGGTAATGCCCGATTGCGGTTGCCTGTTAAAGTTACTGTTACTAAAAGCTGTAATTCTTCAGTTAATAGTTGCCATAATTCGTCATAAAACTCGTTGATTAATTCTTTATCAACTCCCCATTTTTTGGCGACTTGGCGGGGTAAGGTATCCCCTTTTTCACTCAGCCATTGTAGGGCGCGGTTGGTATCGTCGCTAGGCGCACGTCTGAGTTTTAGTCCTTTGGGAACACCAGACATTAAGGGTAAGTACCCACGTTGAATTTCAAAATCTCCTGCTTGCCAGAATTTTGAGAAAATACGTCCTTCTCTATCAAGTAAAATGTTACTGCGGCGGGTTACATCTAAGAGTGAGGCAATGCCTTCAACTAAGCTATTTTCAGTAATACCAAGTAGTAGCGACCATTTAGCAGCAAATTCTAATTGGTTGCATAAACCTGCGTACTCAACTTTCAGCCTTCCCCAAGGTTCTAAACCAATCCGTTGTTTTACACCAGTGGCAATTTCTCGTAATACTTGAATGCGAAGAAAGTGACGGCGTTCTTCGCTGTGTCTGACACCTTCGGCTTCTTTACGGGCGACACGCCAAACTTCAGGAATTAAGGCACGACTGAGTTCGTCGTCTGCTTCTAAAATATCATCAAGGTAGGCAGTAAGGTCGCCTACGGAAACAGCACTACTTTTAATGCGATCGTACATCAGCGATCGCAATCTAAATCTTCTAGCGTGGTCTTGCATCCATCCTGCTTGAAACGCTGCATCCTGGCGATTATCGGCAAAGACTAGCAAGCGACGACGTTCGGCATGGTGGATCATGTTCTGTGCCAAAACGTGGACATCGGAAACTGCTACGGCGCGGACATTTCTAGCAGGTTCACGATAACCTCCAGGTGCCAAGCGACCAAGGGCTTGACAAGCAACGCAACTTGTGAGTTTACCTGGGGCTTTATCTTTTTGCCTGACTGCGAGTAAGGTGACTAATTTACCTTCCCGTCCGCAACCGTCACAGCGATTAGCGGTTTCGGAGTGTAAAGTGCCACAGTGACGACACATATATAAAGGAACAGTGGAACTGGGATAATTAGCATCAAGTTCTGCTGTCTCGTCTTCGTCATCAGTGGTAATTAAGCGGTCAAGGAGGACAACGCGCTTCCCTCCATTTTCTGGTGCGAGAGGTTTCCAGATTACGCGCTGGTCTATTGCTTGTCCACCACCAGGAAATTTACCAAAGAAACTAAAGTCACCAATGTGATGGGTAAAATAGTGCTGACCGCAGGTGGTACAGGTCATGACTGGAAGGCGAAATAACTCCTCAATAACTTCACTCCTAGCCTGGAGGGAGTTTAATTTTTTTTGCTCTCCTCTGTTTGCGGGGGAATTGAGGGGGGTATCATCTTTGGTGGCATCTTCGGCTGATAACCACAATTTGGGACGTTCCAATTCTGGGGCAAAGGTGACGACAGCGCCACTAACTCCGCGTATAAAACCGTGAACCACGGGGCGCAATAAGGGGCGATGTTGTTTGCGAGAAGCCGCGCCGAAGGCTAACCAGCACAAAACTTCTTCTTCCGAAACTTTACGCCCAACGCGGTTTACTAAGTCAGCAATAAATTCTGCAAGCAGACGGGGTGTTTCTAAGCTTTGGGCAATTTGATAAACAATTTCGTTGGCGGCGAGTTGTTCGTAAAGGTTTTCTTCCCAGTTAGTTGCATCGATGAGGTTTCCTGTCATCGTTGCAAATGCTGCTTGTACAAGTTCCCCAGCCTTGTCTCCACCTTCGACGGCATTTAGCACATCTTTCAAGTGTTGGGCGGGATTTCCTGGGAGGGCTGTGGTAATTTGTCGGAACTCTGCCCACAAGTCGGGTTCATACTCTTCTTGTACCATGACCACATTTTCTGGAGGCACCCCAAAGAACCGCGCTGCAAAATCTGACCCAGCATCTGCACCGCTTTCTGCGTCTACAATGGTGGCAGATGTGGCAATACAGGTGGTATCTGTGGTTCCTTTACCGCAAAATGCCCGTAAGCGGCGAATCAAACAAGCGGTTTCCGCCCCCATAGCACCTGTAAAAGTGTGGGCTTCATCAAAGACGAGAAATTCCAGCTTTGCGCCATTAAATAATTCCACATCTCGCTGTCTGGTGAGCAGCAATTCTAATTGATTGACGTTGGTAAGCAGGATACGGGGTTGCTTCCCCTTTGTTCGCATTTCTTCCCGCGATACTCGTTCTTCGGCGGGGTAGACGGCGTAGGTTTGTTTTTCGCGTTTGGCTTTTTCGAGTTCTTCTTGGTAATCGAGTTTAGAAGCACCATCTCGAAGTTTCTTTCCTGGTGCGTCGGAGGTGTTTTCGGGAGTTTTGCCCACGTACATCCCGAAAGTCACACCGCTACCTGCGAGTAATTCCCGCAAACGTCCCAGTTGGTCTTCGGCGAGGGCGTTCATGGGGTAAACTATTACGGCAACTATGCCTGCGGCTGCGCCCTCATCTCGTAGTTGCAGGCAACGACTAATAATAGGATAAAGGAAAGTTTCGGTTTTACCGGAACCTGTGCCAGTGGAAACTAGGGTTGTCTTTTTGACTGTGATGGCGCGAATTGCTGACTCTTGATGACCGTAAACGTTGGGATAGGGGGCAATTTGGGTGAGATGGGGATGTAAAATGCCTTCAGAAATCAGGTCAGTGATTTTCGCACCTTTGCGGAAGCTGCGGCTAAGGCTGATGTAGGGGCCTTTAAATAAAGGTGTGGCGCGTGTTTCCTCTAGGTTAAGGAGGATACGCATTTGTTGGTAAAGATTCTCGTCGGCGAAGGGATAGGCGGTGATTTGATAGCGCAGGAAGTCGCTGACTACTTTTTCTGTGTAGACGATGGGGTTGAGCATGGGGTTGTGTCTATCTTTTGCCGACCGTGTTTAGTATGTCATATTTATTACTTATCTACCAATGATTACTATGGAGGTGAACTGAGCTAAATTATATCTCTTCTGTTGGTTGGTCAAATATGCTAAGTTGCACCGAGTCGGGGGAAGAATTTTTGGTGCTATCAGGATTATTTTCTGTCTTCAGTTGGTCATTGTTAACAAGCGATTTCTCTCCCAAGAGTAGTCTTAAATTCTCTGCGTGACGTTCGCACTCTTCCCAAGACTCCTCTGCTGTACCTTCTAATTGCCAAGGAAGAAATCTTTCGCCTAATCTGGATGCTACGGGTTGCGGTTGCATTGCGCGGTCATCATGACCTAAGTGATAATCAGCTAATCTCAATGTTTCTGGTAGCATCCACCCTTCACCATCGTTAAGGTTGAGGAATGCTTCTAATCCGATTTTTTTTAATTCGTGAAAGGCGACGAGGGATAAGACGGTGTGGCGGAGTTCGGGATCTTTTTCTTTATCTACGCGCCAGAATGCTTTAGGTTCGAGAGTGCGAGCAAAACTTTTATCGCATACTTTATTCGCTGGATAATCACAATCTTGCAGAATCCAAGCTAAATCATCTATTTCTAATCCGTAGAGTTCAGTAATAACTGCATCTAGGATACAGCGAAGTCGGAGCCGTTCGTATTCTGTAAGAGCAAAAAATTGTTTCCAATGTCGAGACCTTAGTTTAAATTCATTGTTTAGATTTAACCAATGTGATGCATATTTAACATCACAAATAGCTAACTGAGCAGAAAATAAATAAAGTTTTTGAGGAATATTTTTAGGACTTAATACGGCAGTATCTTCAATTATAAAAAGATTAAGATGTGTACCTCCCATCCGATTACGAAGATGATAGTCATACACAAAAGAATTTAAGCAGCTTAAAAGGCCTATACTTAATTTACTATTTGATGTTTCAATTATTTCTAAAACTCCTAAAACATTCCCGCAGGGAATTGCTTCAAGAACCGATGCTATCATTGTGCGTTCATTAGTAGCATTTGATATATCTCTAAATACTAATTTTAAACCTTGAAGATATTTTGAAGTAGATTTATAAGTATTTAAGCCCATAAGAAGTTGTGGTAATATCTTCTTTTTATTCCATTTGATAGCTTCCCAATTTGCACGATTTCCACTACCAGAAACATAACCTGCTGCACTAAAATCAAATTGCCAAATCATTACTCCTTGGTAAAAAGGTAGGGCTACGTCTTCAATTTCATCTATTTTAATTGCATAACTGCCGTCAATAGAAAAAATCAGTCCTTCAGAACGCTTTAGTATTGAATGAGAATTTTCATAAAGTTGCCAATTACCTTTTAGCCAGTGGCCGTACTCATCAGGGTAATATCCATTTGCTTCCCATTTAGTTCGTGATGGAAAAAGTCTAACATCTGTATTCATCATGAATTCAAGAGTATACCGGATTTGCCAAGCATTTTGACTTTTATCTCCAAGACGAACAGAGTTGCTATAAATTTTATTAAGTACTTTTAAGTCTTGCAGGCTTCTAATTTCCAATATAGCTTTTGTATTTGGACTAAAACGAATAATATCTGTAACTGAGATAGGAAAATAATATTCAGAATTAATAATATTCGATTCTAATTCGTATGCTTCAGGCGAATCTCCTGCTCCTAATCGAAACCGAGTTAGAATAGTAGATGTACCTCCTCCTTTTTTGACAGTTAACACAACAATCTTGTTTCGATGGTCAATGCTTCTAAATATAAAACGCTCATTTTGGAAGACATAAAGGTGTGTCCATTGACACTGGTTTAAGAAAATATTACGCAATTCGCTCATTCCCTTGACGGTATAGATTCCTGGAGGAACTATCAGGCTAAAAATTCCGCCATTTTTAAGCAGTGCATGGCAGAGTTCAAGAAAAAGCTTTTCAGTAAAAATTCGACCTCCACCTTGATATTGAAAGGGATGTGAGGGGTCAGCATAACTTTTGCGATTAGTTCGATTATCCCGCCAAGCACTATGTAAATTTTTACTCTTTCCTCCTAAATTAAAATTTGTGCCCCCATCATTCTCATCGCCAAACGGAGAAAATACATTTCGTACCCAATTGGCGTAAGCTTTAAACTTACTGCAATAGCTCAACCATTCTCTTTCAACTCCATCAACATCACTGAACATCCGTTCTATAGCTGTCAGTGCTTCTAATCGACCATAGGTGCGGAATAAAGGGTCATAATTGGAGAAAAATTCTGCTGGATTTGGCTGTAAATTCTCCCAAGGAGGATTGCCAATAATGGCATCAAAACCACCTCCCGAAACGGCAAAAACATTAGGAAACTCTAGCTCCCAGTGAAAGAATCTATATTCCTCAGCTAATTGAGCCACAATTTCCCTAGTTCTGGAATTAGGATCTGAAAATTTCAAGGGAAGAGGAGCATCATCTATTTCATCAACATTCCAAAACCAGGTTGCACACCAAGTATCAAAAGCTTCTTTGACAGTAGCAAAAGCACGGTTTTGAATGATTTTATTAATGTAAATTTCTGTACGCTCTTTTGTTTGGTTAATTTTGAGAGAGTGTATTTCATCAAGAACTTGGAGAGCTTCATCATGAATAATTTCTGGTGTTTTTCCATCTACTTGCTCAAATAAGGACTGTTTGCCCTCAATCCAATCTCTAAGCTCAGTTTTAAGACGCTTGTTTCGGATTTCTTTAATTGCCTTTGTCCAAGTTTCTTTCTGATAATTAACACCGCGAGTGTGGTTTTTATCCCCTCCTTCTCTTTCCCAAGCTAAAGTAGGATAATCACGAAAACGGTCAAACCAGCAACCCACCAAAGAGTTACCACACTTCAATTTATGGTCAACAAAGCTAAAGGGAAGCCTTCTGTCCATCGTCTCCACCCACAGTGATAAACGGCCTAGTTCTACCGCCAAGGGATCGATATCTACACCGTAAATACATCGTTCCACGATGTAGCGTTTCAGTAACGCTTTCAGCCTACCTTCAAAGTCTGGGTGGTCTGGCAAAACTGGGAGTGTCTCTTCCATTAAAGAATTTGTGCCTGTACCATCGGCAAGACGGCATAAGCTGTCATTTCCATGAGCCTCAATGCGGTTATGGTAATGTAAGCTTTCGTACAAAGTTTCTGTCAAAAACCGCAATGCTGCTACCAAAAATGAACCAGAACCCATAGCAGGATCACAAACTTTGAGAGCAAGAATTTCCTCTGGTTTCTTAGGGATTGGCGATTCTTTTTCATACACCAAAGCTTGTAAAGTGCGGCGAGTGGTGGGAATCGCTAGTTGGGGGCGAGTGTAAAATGTTCCAGAACCCTTGCGTGTCCCTCCCCAACGTACTAAAAACCATTCTCCTGGTAAAATAATCCTGACAATCAGGTTGTTTGCTACCTTACTAACTGCCTGTTCATACTCCGCCAAAGCTGCTGCTTTCTTACTTCGAGGCTTGGCGACCAGTTTACCAGCTTTCACCGCACGGACTGCCCATTGATAGGCGCGTTCCCGTAACTCCTGTACCAAGTCCCCATCTGCTTCTAACTCCTCTAACTCAGTCTCAGCCGGAGTTTCTGCTTCTATTTCCTCAGTTTCTTCAGTTTCGCCCTCAATTTCGGCAACTTCTTCTTCCTCAGCCTCTTCCTCATCCTCACCCGTCGCCACTTTTGACTTCTGCTTGAGCTTCTCCACCAGTGCAGCTAAAGCCGCATCATCCATCCCTTCTAAACGTGACAGGGGTAAAGCTGGTTGATCGCCTAAATTGAGGAATAATATTGGTTCTTGTTCTCTAGCGCGGCGTAACTCAAAGTCCAATAAACCTTCGTAGAGTATACCGATATACTCAGATGACAGGTCAGAAAAATCAACTGGAGCTTCTACCCAAGTGCTGCTGCGCCCTTGACGGACTTTTACCTTGCTGCGAGACAGTAATTCAAGTATCCGATATACCACCGCGTCTGAGGGTGTTTGGTCGGGATTTTCAAATGCAGCCAAAGCGCGTAATATTGGGTCTTTAGCTTCAGCATCACCAGGAGTGAACAACCCGCCACCGTAGCGGGGGATGGGCATTTTTTCGTGGCTGCACCCAAAATATACTAAGCGAAACAGCGCCAGCAAGCGCGACCATGCACTGTAACCATTTCGCAAGCGATCGCCTGCACGTCCCCCAGAAAGACGTTCTAGTTGTTCTCGTAACCCACTAATACTGTAAGAATCGTAATAAATTTGGTTAGTGCGGTCTAATAAATCACGCGCCTCGGCAAACAAAATCACCACACAGCGCATAATCATGCGAGTAGCGGCAATGTAAATATCACGGCTAGATACTGGATTGTCGGCGGTTTCTAAAGGTGTTATGTCTTTGGAACGATCTGCGATCGCAGGTGATGATTCTTTAATTAAAAGTTCCACCGCTTTTCTGACCCGTTCCCCCAAGACATCAGACAGTTCAGCCTGTCCTTGGCGTGAGGCTTGGATTGCAGTAATTAAAGGACTAGGTTTGTTTTCTGCTACTGGATGTAAGGACTGTTCTCCAAGTAACAACCGCAACGCCAATACTTGTAACCCTGGTTTACCTTCTTCAAACCACAGGTCAATGTCCCACTCACACCAAGCATCATAATCTGACCCAGCGTGAATCAATCGCCATTGTCGCCCATTGGTCAGCAGGGCAATTTTTTGATTAGCCTTCCGCAACCATTCAATTACACGAGAAACTGCACGCCGTCCTTTACCAATCCCCAACCTGGAGAAAACATCGGTATCGAATACAGGTAACACCCCGCCATGAGGATCTTGCCAAACCCGTCGCGGTCTAATTGTTTCACCCGTAATTGCCCGTTGCGACCAGCTACTATCAACCGCGTTGCCTTTAATCCACCAATCTTTCGATAGTTTGAGGACATCTTGTAAAACAGTATCCAGTAACGTACTAATATCTTTATCTTCTTCACTATTACGAACACGGGTAACATCCCGGCGTAAACGGTCTTCTATATAACTCGGTAGTGGCTCAATATCTGCTACAAAAAACTCAGCCAATCTTGATGGTGCAATTAATAAACCCCCATGTTTTAAAGAAGCCCACCAAGCAGAGCGGTCAATGGCTTGCTCTAGGGTATAAATCATTGCATCACCTCTGGCAGTCGGATTTCTACTGTAACCGGAAATACCTGAGCTTGTCCGCGCAGGCTATAGCGTTTCGGCAAAATTTTCTCCAATACACGAGATTGCTCAAGCTGTAAAAAATTTAATAATTCTTGATAGTGTTTAAGACGTAATTCTAGCTCTTTATTCAAGTCACGCAACCGTTCTTCTTGTTCGCGCCGGTGTTCAGGAAGAAAGCTAAGTTGCTGCATATCAGCTAATAATTTATCAACATCCTTTTTAATCTTTTCTATACTGGTTTCTTTCATCGCTTTTTCTACTTCCTTGAGGCGAGATTTAAAGCGTTCGGTTTCTTCTTTTAATGCAACTTTACGCTTTGCTTGGAGTTGAGTTTCTAGCTGCTGGGTCAAATCAGCAGCCAAATTTTTTAAAATTTCTCTCACATCTGGAGAAATTTCATCCCATAAATCTTGTGCCTGTTGAATTGCAATTTGTTCTGGTTGACCCCCAGAGGGACAGTCTGCACCTGCGGGAAGATGGGGTAAAATTTCACCTAATTCGCTATTAATAATCGGAAATCTTACCGTTCTTACCCAATGATGAAAGGGTTCCCGTAGTTCATTAACCGCTAACTCTTCTACCGTTAATAACAATAAAGCATCAGCCTCAGATGGAATTTCACTATAACGCACAGTCCAACGACTAACGGACAAATTATCAATTCCCCCTGGAAATCTAGCCCTAGCAAACATGGCTAAAGCTTGGTGAAATAGTGGATGTCCCAGGTGTAATAATACCGTATCTTTGGTAGGTCGAAATACAGGACGATTATTGCGATTTTGGATAAAAAGTTGTGGGTCAAATACTAAAGCTGGTAACGCCCCTGGTTGACCATTATCAGTTTCTAAGCGCAAGTGGTCATCAATCAAAGGTATCCACTTTGGTGGAATAGGTGAACGCAATCGCAATCTTCCTTGATCATCAGGCGCTTCAAACCGAGGTAATCCTACACCCAGACCCAAAGCGATTTCTAAGGTACTTTTTAGCGTTTCTGGGGTTAAGTCAATCTCTTGTTCAAATTGTTGCAGAGCTAGTGTTTCTTCGCTACCTGTTTCTACCTCTGGAACACGGGGAATTTGGGTGCGTCCTTTGCGCTTTTCTACCGCCTCATCTAAACCGCGTACTACTGTATTTGTATCTTCTAAGTCTGTAAATCTGCGCTGGAATGCAGCATCAAACACTTCCCCCATCGAACCGAGTTCTTCGCGGATGGTATTTACTTTACTAACAACGTGTCCCAAAAACTTCAAATCGGCATCATCTTCGCTAGTAAAATGAAACACAATCACATCTCGTGCTTGTCCGTGGCGGTCTAAACGACCATTGCGTTGATCCAAACGAGCGGGATTCCAAGGAATATCGTAATGTAATACCAAATGAGCAGTTTCTTGTAAATTCAACCCTTCTGATGCTGCATCAGTGGCAACCAGAATGCGAATTTGGTCATCAGGATCATTAAAAGCTTGCTTAATTTCTTCCCGTTGCGTGTCACTCATCCCACCAAATAACACCCGAATTGCTTTTGGGTCTTTTTTAAAGGTTTCTTTGAGACGGCGTTCGAGATAATCCAAGGTGGTTTTATATTCGGTAAAGATAACCAGCCGATTTTCCTTCACCCATTCGTTACCGTTGCGGAGATATTTTTTAATTTCCTTGAGCAAACGTTCCCAACGTTCATCGGCTTCTGGATTAGGTAAAAAATCTTCGTGTTGCGAAATAAGTCCCAATTCTTCCAGAGCAACATCAATACTAGCTACTTCTGCGGTTAAACGAGATAGCAAAGGTTTAAACCAAGCACCTGTCGTTTTAGCAGCGTGTTGCAGACGGCCTTCTACTTCCCGGTCATCATCAAGGTCTTCCAAA
This sequence comes from Nostoc sp. ChiVER01, assembly GCF_034531155.1. Classification (NCBI taxonomy): domain Bacteria; kingdom Bacillati; phylum Cyanobacteriota; class Cyanophyceae; order Nostocales; family Nostocaceae; genus Nostoc; species Nostoc sp. ChiVER01. The sequence goes on from NZ_JAVRBS010000025.1 coordinate 12,714, forward strand.
GTTGCTCGTCGCGCTGCTTGCACTTCCGCCAGTTCTGCTGAATCTTCTTGCTCAATACCAGCTTTAAATCTATGCCAGGAGTGGGCGAAGGTATAGGGACAGGACAGCAAGCGTTTATTGAGAACTTCGATAGCGAAGAATGCGGCTATTTGTTCAGTTCTTTTTGAAGATGCGATCGCAGATTTTACAGCAGCACGAAACTCTGCAAAGGCTGTGGACAAGTTTCTCTCTTCCGCACCGAAATATAGGGGAATTGGTTGAGGAATGCGATCGCAAAATCTTGGTGTACGTCCTGCTTGTTCATCCAGTTGATTAATTTCCCGCTTCAGACGACGCACTACAACTTCTGATATTCGTTGTTTAACTGCGTCTGTAAATTCGCTAGTTTGAGTAAATCGCACTGGGTCAAGTTGTTCCAGCAAACCAGAAAAACAACGAGTATGACCGTTGTGAGGTGTAGCAGTGAGAAATAGCTTATGCTCAAACCAAGGAGAAATAGCCCGCAACATTTGAGATAAATCGCTATCATCACCAAAGTTTGACGGCATGAGGTTATGGGCCTCATCGACAATTAATAAATCCCAAGGTAACTGTGCAGAACCTTCTGGCTGACTGCAAGCAGAACGAAACTGTTCTAAAACATCAGGCTGGCGTAAATAATGGTAAGAAGTAATAATACGCGGGTAAGTCCGCCAAGGGTTAGCATCTAGCCCTAAGCGTTTCTGCAAGGCATGAGTTTCCTCACGGTCGATGACATCAAACGTCAGCGAAAACTTAGTTTTCATCTCCTGCTGCCACTGCTTACGGAGGGCGGCAGGAGAAATAATTAACACCCGTCGAATGCGGCGACGTAGAAGTAATTCCGTTAAAATCAAGCCTGCTTCAACTGTCTTCCCTAGTCCAACGTCATCCGCCAGTAATAAAGAAATTCGAGGCATACGTAGAGCTTTCAGCAGTGGCACTAATTGAAAATCTTCAATCTGCACTGCGCCAAAAAATGGTGAGGCGATGGGAGAATGAAGTTCTGGCGTTGTGCGATCGTGGTTGAGAAAAGGAGAAAGTGCCGTCCACCGTGCTGCCCGTTGTAGAGCATCAAAGTCAGTTGCAGGCATGGGTGGTTGTGTTGCTACTTGGGGAAGGGCTGTAGGCTCCAGCAATGTGGCGTTTACTTCCCGCTCCCAAATAATACTATCTTCAGCTATACCATCTGAGTCAGTGTATTCTAAACGAACAAGGTGTAGCTGTCCTTCTGGTGTACCGCCGAACGGTTCAACAGAAGCAACCAAAGCACGGCGGTTGCGGACGGTGGCAAGCATACCCACTTGGGGAATTGTTAAATTTTTACCTGTTTTTTTAGTGCTTGCCGTCATTTTGCTCTCATCCTTTGTCGGAGATTTGCTTGACCCACTATTTTAGCTACTGGAGGTTCAAATAGCCGGAGAGTTGATTAAGTATTAGTGATACATAATACAGGGCAGAAGGGAAAATATTACAATATTCAAAATCATTGAAATTTTAGGTTGCTTGCTCTTATGCTTTGAAGTGTGCGGTAATTTTCTTAGTAGTATTTATGAACTATTTTTCGAGTGCATTATTCAATAGACTTCATGGACTTGTAATAAATTAGAGTCATTTAAAAGTTTGAGATGAGCAATCCCGATGATTTGACTGAGATTATTAACCGCATTACCGCAAGAATACACACTGAAGCGGACATAGAAATTTTACGTAGGTTACTCATAGCAAATGAACCGCAGGTTCTAATGAAGCTTGGTAAATATAACGTAAATATAGGAGAAGGAAAGGCTATAACTATTGGCGATCGCACCTATCAACGTTTTGATGTTGAAGCAATCGAAAGACTCGTAAGAGAAATTTTGTCAGCTAAATCCACAAATTTAATTAATGTCCTCCACCTTTCTGATTTACACTTTGGCACAACTGATAACGCCCGTACTTGGTATGCTCAATTAGCTGAAGATTTACGCTACGAATTAGGGTGTTCCCGTCTTGACGCACTCATCATCTCTGGTGATATCGCTAGTAAGTCTACTCCTGATGAATATGCTGCTGCTCAACTATTTATAAACCGTTTATCTCAAGAATTTAACCTTGAATCGCAGAAGATTGTAATTGTTCCTGGTAATCACGACGTTAACTGGCAATTAGCAGAAGCGGCTTACTCCAGAATTAATACTGAATATTCTCAAGAAGGAATTGAGGAATATTTAACAGATGAAAATGGAGAATTTATTGAGGGTTTAGATAAAGAACAATATAAACAACGTTTTATTAATTTTAGCCGTTTTTATGAAGTTATCAAAGGAGAACTTTATCCCCTAGAATACAACCAACAATACAGTTTACAGCATCTCCCAGAGCAAAATTTGCTGATTTTAGGGCTAAATTCCGCTTGGCAGATAGATCATCGTCGTAACAAATATCGTGCAAGTATCAATTCAGAAGCACTCAGCAATGCTTTGAGTTTAATTCGCCGCAATCTAGCCTATGAAGATTGTTTAAAAATTGCAGTTTGGCATCATTCTCTCAATAGTATTTTCGGCGATCGCATCACCGATAGTGGCGTAATGGAGCGTTTAGCTAATGCTGGATTTCGCCTAGTTTTGCATGGTGGTATTCATCGGAATGAGAATAATTCTTATCGCTATGAATATAGTACTAGTGGGCAGCAGATAAATATCATTGGTGCTGGAGTTTTTGGCGCGTCACTCCAAGAATCAGGTTCTGGCTACCCTTGGGAATATAACTTTCTCAAAATAGAGGCTAGTAAAGTAACTGTTGAAACGCGTCGCCGTGATGGAGCTAATGAAGTTTGGAAACCCGATACACGATGGGTAAAAGAAGCAGGAAATAAACCTTTACCTAGTTATGAAATTTTTTGGAATAATATATTGTCGGATAATTCAGATTCAATAGATACCATAGTTACAAATCCTCCAGATACTTTATCTATAGGTGAGTTAATCAAAGGACGCTATCGAATTATTAAAGTTTTAAGTGACCAAGATAATAATAATTTTGCATTATACCCTCCAGAATTTGAAAAATTAATTAATCAATTTTTGATTAAAGATGAAGCTCTACCAGGTGAACCAATTGCCATATTTAAACAATTTACATCTAAAAATAGAACTATTTTACTGAATAAAGATACATCAATTTGGCAGAATGCAAAATTACAATTCGAGAACCAAGCCATAATTTTAGGTAAAATAGGTGATCACTCAAATTTGCCCCAACTTTTAGATTATTTTGAATTTCAAGAAGCTTTTTATTTAGTTTGTGAGCATATTGATGGTCATACACTACAACAAGAATTACAAAAATCTGGTTTATTGAACGAAGTTAATATCATAGATTTTCTTCAAGATTTTCTGCCAATATTAGAATATATTCATGGTCAACAGGTAATCCACAAAAATATTAATCCTACTCAAATAGTTCGTCGTAACCAAGATAGAAGTCTATGTTTAATAGACTTTGGAATAGCATCATTGCTGACCTCCAATCAGTCGATTTTTATTAGTGGAACCCCTGGTTTTGCAGCACCAGAGCAAATGGCAGGGCGTTCGGTTTATGCTAGTGATATCTATGCTCTTGGTGTCACTTGTATTTATTTGTTAACTGGTAAATTACCACGTCAGTTTGAGTATGATGCAGTTTCAGGGGAAATGTTATGGCTCTATGAGGTAAATATTAGCAATGAACTTGCTGAAATTTTGCAAAAAATGATAGCTGTTAAAGTTAGAGAACGCTATCAGTCTGCCACTGAGGTATTGCAAGCTATTCGACAATTGACCAATTATGATCAAATAATTACGCTGTCACCTGAGTTTGAATCCAAATTTATAGCATATAACTTATTACAAAATATATCGTCAGATTCATTAATAATTGGTGGAGAATTAGAAGTTGCGATTTGTCTCACCTTATTAAAGGATAACAACACAACATACATTCTAGAAATCTCCCACAACGAAGTCACTGGAAACGAACTCAACATATTTCTCACTGCCCCTGGCTTCCAATTCAATAGTGATAATGCTACAAGCTTACCCCTTGACCTCGACACAGCCAATATTACCCAGAGCGCAACTTTCAATCTTACCGCCCTGCGATCAGGACGCACCAAAATCAAAGCAGAGCTTTACTGTGGAGAAACTTACAAAACTACTCTCGAAACCGAAGTAGAAGTTACCGCATTTGAAGGCACAGAACTACGCCCACTAATTGCTGCCCGATCGCGCCCCGTTCCCCAACCAGATATAATTCTCCAAGCACGTACTACTTGGAACGCAGATATATCCGCGTGTACTTTCAATTATCACATCGATAGTTATCAACCACGCCTGCTATTTGCGGATGATGTTGACTACAATTCGCAGTCTTTGTCTGCTACTTGGGTCGAGCGATCGCACTCATTATTAAAAGCTACCCTTGAGGAAGCAGCAAGTAGCCTCAGAGAAGATTTCCGTTCTCGCCTTGTTTCTCTCGGTCAGTATTTGTTTCAATCCTTACTTCCAGAAGAACTGCAAAATACTTTTCGCACCATAGCCAGTTTTAATCAGCCTTTCACTTTACTAATCTTAGCTGACCAGGATGCTTGGTTTCCTTGGGAACTGTTGCATGATGGGCAGAAATTTTTAGGCGATCGCTTTATTATTGGTCGATGGCTTTGGGAGTTAGAAAAAGCACGACCCTATGAGTTTCCTGTGGGTGCGGTCAATGTTGCCCATTATGCTAGTGTGGAACAAGCGGAACTTTGGACTGAGCTTTTGCACTCATCAGGCGCACCGCCGCCAATTTCCATGCAAGCTGGTATATTTAATGATATTACTTTGTTTGAATCAATACGTGGCTTGCATTTAATTCGCTATGGTCAATCTGTGGACACAACAAACCGCCAGGATGCGCCAGTGCGGGTGAATAGCAGTAGCGATATTCAGGATATTGAGCGTGAGGTGCAACCAGCCAAACTGAGTCTGCGGCGCAATCATCCCCTTGTATCTTTGAGTTATCTAAATGCAGGACAAGCGGAATTAACAGCATTAGAGCAAACCTGGGCTTTTACCTTTGTCAGAGCAGGTTGTAGTGCCTTTATTGGTTCTCTCTGGGCGGTGCAACCGAATGTGGAAGCAGCTTTTGTTAGTGCTTTTTATAACAGCATTTGGGCAGGGCAAACTTTGGGTGTGGCGTTCCAAACAGCTCGTAGATTGGCTAAAACCGTTGTACCAGAATCCTTAGACTGGCTGGCTTACGTATTATTTGGTGACCCAATGGCGCGTCCTTATCGACCAGTACAGGGACAGGGCTATGCGGTTGTGGAACCCATTGGTCAAGAAATTGACGACCCAGTATCCCCAGGAAGCACAGTCAGGTTTCGCGTTAGCCTGCGCCGTACTCCTCCTGTATGGTACGAGAATCGTTTAATGGAGGTGGCTGAAGATTTAAGTTTTGATGATTTACGTGTTTTTATCGTCACGTCCGGATTGCAGGTTACTCCTGGTGATTCAATACTTATGACGCGCACAGCTACCGGAGATTATTTAGGTTGGTTTACACTTACTGCCCCTGCTGAGATGGAAAGTCGCTCAGTTTTAGTTCAGGTTTACTTTGAGAATGGGATAGAACCTGTTCACAATTTGCGGTTTTCGTTGAAGGTTGGGGAACAGTTATGAGCAGAGGAACTGTGAGTCCAATTGTCACGCCAGCTGCTTTGGAAATCGTAATTGACGAAAATAAATACTGGATTGGACGCTGGGATTTTACCAGACCTACTGATAAATTTTTGGAAACTTATACAGAAGAAATCTTAGACATCTTTGATGCTTTAAGAATAACTATTAATCAAGAAAAAAGCCTCAAACTAGATGCGGATTTATGTCATAAATACTTAATTAAACTAGCTGAATGGGGACGGATAGCTTATCAAGCATTTTTTGGTGAAGATAGACCAAATAAAATCCTCACCAGTCGCTTAAATGAAAATGTAGCTCCAACCTTTGTTTCTGAAGTTACGCCCTTTCCTTGGGAAGTTTTGTTTGAGGGGAGTGAAGAGGACTACGAACAGGGAAATCCTGAGAAGTTTTGGGGACTGCGCTACACCCCGGCTCGAATTCTCAACCCAGAAAAAGATATCGCAGATTATGTTTTGGAGCAAGCCCAACCTTCTGATATGTTATTTTGCTTGCATCATAGGTTGCTTCATGCTCATAAAAAAGAAAGGCCAGAAATTGAAAGATTAGTGAGGCTGACAGCAAAAGACCGTTTTACGTTGTTGGGTACAGCTTGCAATTTGACTAATGGTAGATCCGGCGATCCCTTAGGTGATGATTTACTTAAATATCTTTACAAAGCTAGCCATAATATGTTGCATTTTGCTTGCCATTGTAAGGAAAGTAAACTGGGTGATAAGCTGCTGATTTCTTTTATTCAAGATGAAGAGATAACAGAAAATGGCTTGGTGCTAGAGTTGGAAACTTACAAATTTTTGTTGCGCCAGGGGAAATTTCTCTGTCAGCCGTTGGTGTTTCTTAATGCTTGTCAGTCGGCTGGGGGTGCGGATGAGTTACGGAGGACTTTCAATTTACCCAAAGTGTTTATTCAGCATGGTGCGGCGGCGGTGATTGCTACGGCTTGTCCGGTTCCGGATATGTTTGCGGCGGCGTTTGCGAAGGTGTTTTATGAGTTTTTTCTAAGGGGGATGGTGGTCGAAGATGAAATAACTGGTGAGGTAGTTGTTAAAATTATGACAATTGGGGAGGCATTACAGGCGACGAGGTGGTATTTTTTGAAGGAGTTTAATAATCCGTTGGGGTTGGCTTATGGTGTTTATAGTCCGGCGAGTTATCAATTAGCGCAATCAATAGCCTATCCTTCCTCGTGATTGGCAGTTCAGCAACCCGTTGAAAGAACTGCTTCAGCAGTAATTACGATGCCAATAATTTTGCTGGTCGATTGCCTAAATATAGCAACCTTCTTGCTTAGGAGTATTGACAATTGAGCATTCAGCTTTCAACAACTGACTTTCAACGCCTCACCCGCATAGTCCAAAATTCACCTGGCTTTGCTAATGTGAGTGCGCGTCGTCATTTAGTCGCAGGTGTACTAGAAGGTGTACCCCAAGCTAATGTAATTTTAGCTCGACTAGATTTAGATGGCTCGCCGATGGCTGTTGCTGTGGAAGTGGTGCGTTTTTTGTCCCAGTTTGGACAGGTAGCTTATAGAAGAGAAGCTTTGGGTGTTTTCCTCAATTATATTGAGCCGTTGGTTAGCTATGAGGAACAAGAGTTTATCGCTGCTCTATTTAAGAGATATCCTCTATACCCATTTAGAGGACGGGACGCTTTAGTAGTTGGTATCAATCAATATCCTTTTTTAAAAGATACACTGACAAGTAAAGCCAAGCACTTGACTACCCCATCTGCTGATGCAGAAGCGATCGCCCAACTTTTAGAAACCCACGGTAACTTCCGAGTCAAGCGCTTTCCAGCCAGCATTATAGATGGGAAATTGCAGGTTGACCCAGATAAAGTAGTTAAGACAGAAGAATTAGAAGCAGCAATCCTCGATTTATTTATCCCAGAAAGTGCGAAGCCTCCAGAGACGGCGTTGTTATTTTTCGCTGGACATGGACTGCGAAAGCAATTAAGACAAAGTTTAACGCAAGGTTTTTTAGCAACTAGTGATGCTAGCCCTAACAAAAACTTATGGGGTTTATCGCTACGAGATTTATGGGATATATTGCAGCAAAGCCAAGTAAAACAGCAGATTATCTGGCTTGATTGCTGTTTTGCAGGAGAATTGCTCAACTTCAACGATACCGAACTGGGAGGGAAAAGTTTGAAGTGCGATCGCTTTTTGATTGCTGCATCCCGCGATTATGAAGTCGGCTATCAGCAGTTAGATGGTAAACATGGTGTTCTTACAGGGGCGCTTCTGGCAGGACTTAACCCCCATCTAGTTCCAGAGTTTGAATGGATCACAAACCTGAGGCTGACAGTCGCGGTTGAACAGAAATTACAAGAGTACGACGAAACCACGAAAATTCCCCAATCTCCACTGATTAGCAACCACGGCGAAGTAATTAAGCTGATTCAAGGAAGGGCTAAACCGCGTTCAAAAAATCAATCCTTAGATGCTAACACTATCAATGAACTGGTGAAACTGCTGCGACCTTTTTTGGAAGAAGAGAAACACCGTCGTCCCTTTTTAGTTTTGGCTTTGGGTACTAATGCACCTGTGTTGCAACAAATTAGTTGGGGTGGTGCTGTGGCAAGTTTTATCCCAGATATAGTTTGCAAGCTTGTAGATTATGGTGAAGTAGCTCCAGGAAAACAAGCGATTTGGGCATTGTTAGAGTGTGTGCGATCTCAAGTAGGTATAGATTTACAGCAACGCATTGATAATTTACAGCAACAGATTAAAGAAGAACTGACACGAAAAGAAGACCAAAATTTAGTTTCAACGGATAAAACTAGAATATCTAAGCAAATTAGTTTTATTTCTGAACTGCGAACCCGTTTGATTAGTGACAAACAAGTTTATGACTTATCTCGAAACGAAGAGTTTGCACAGTTTAACTTTATAGGCTTGAAGGAAACTCCTCTATCAGTAGATTTAGTGGCTTTTACCAAAGCTGATGGCTTCACCGAAAAGCAGATTGTGGATCTAGGTGATAAGTTTTTCAACATTACGCAAATCGTATCTTATGATTTTGGTTTAAAACCTGGCCCTAGAATGCCAAATGGTCTTTTAGGTTTGGTGTTTGAAGATGAATGTCCTCATTCTTTAATAGAGTTTATTAAAAAGCAAACAAAAATCTCCCACTCGGAAAGAAGTGCTGTCTTTGTTTCTTGGGTAATTGATATTAAATCTCAGCAAATCCATACTCATAACAATCCAATTTCATTACTTCCCCCTGTAGTGATTATGGAAAATTCGGTATTTCCCGGATTAGACTATTTAAAGTCTTTTATATCTAGCTATCGTCCTCAACCTGTCAATAAAGATATTAATATAAATGATTTAAAACCAGTTAATAATCAAGTTTCATCTGAGTTTAGTAGATTAGAGGAAAGATTAGAGGAAATCCATAAACTAATCCAAGCTATGCCAGAGCAGCAATCAAAATATAACTTGATTAACGCTCAAAGAGTTCAAATACTTGATCAACTAAGTACCTACATTGAGACTGGAGAACCTATCCCTTTATTAGAGAGTAATCAAACATTTGAATCACTTTTTACAAAAAATAAATTTTCAGACTATAACTTAACATATTATGTAGCAATATCTACTGCACCGATGTTAGTGTCGGTAGGTACAGATTTAGAAATTACTATCAGTTTAAATTCTAATTTATCCGACCATCAAAATACCCATGTTATAAAAATTATATATGAAACTGCTGTTGACAACGAACTAAACATCATCCTCAACGCCCCAGGTTTACAACTCAACGGCGACAACACCGCCAGCCTACCTCTAGATCCTGACACTGCCCAAGAAATCCAAACCGCCCACTTCCGACTCACCGCCCTCCGCCCAGGTTCCGCCACCATCACCGCCGAAATCTACCGAGGCGATACCTTCGAGACAAAACTAGAAACCCAAATTCAAGTCGCCAACATTGATGAAGTCTCCTTCACCCCTCAACGCATTACTGCCCAACCCCGTCCTGTTCCGCAACCAGATTTTATCCTCCGCATCCAAACAATCTGGAACGAAAACAACTCCACCTGCAAATTCCAATATCAATTAAAAAGCTTCCGCTTTCCCTCAGTCTTTCCCGATAATAACATTTATACATCAGACTCATTTTCTAGCAGTTGGATAGAACAGGTGCATGGATCGTTAGCAACTACACTCGAAAACATATCTGGTAGTTTACCCACCGAGGGAAAATCTCGTTTAATTTCCCTTGGTCAATACCTACTTCAGCATCTCTTCCCCACAGAACTACAAAGCGACTTTCGCAGTTTAATACCCCAAAATTCTACTTTTACACTTTTAATTCTCGCCGACCAAGAAGCCTGGATACCTTGGGAATTATTATATGATGGTCAAAGATTTTTCGCGGAACGCTTCATCATTGGCCGATGGCTACAAGAATTAAACGACACCAGACCCTACGAGTTTCCTGTAGGTACAGTTAACGTCGCCCACTACGCCAATGTCGAACAACCAGAACTGTGGGCTACCCTCCTCGAAGCCCCCGGCGCACCTCTACCGCAGCCTTTACCAGCAGGTGTATTGCATGATTCCACTGAAGCTATGCGGGGTCTGCATTTAATTCGCTACAGTCAGTCCTCAGATGCAGTCAACCTTCGTAACGCTCCCGTAACCTTAGATAATATCAACGACACAGAAGACATAGAACTCCAAATGCGTCCCGCCAAACTAAACCTGCGGCGCAATCGCCCATTTGTAACCTTGAGTTACGTGAAAACCGATATATCAGAATTGACGGCATTAGAAAACACATGGGCATCCGCCTTTATCCGCGCTGGATGTAGCGGCTTTACAGGTTCACTCTGGGCTGTAGAACCAGCAGTAGAAGCTGCCTTTATAAGCTGCTTTTACAACCGTCTGTGGGCTGGTGCTTCCTTGGGTGAAGCGTTTTATACTAGCCGTCAGTTAGCCCGTGCATCTGCACCTGATTCCCTCGACTGGCTAGCCTACGTTCTGTTTGGCGACCCAATGGCGCGTCCTTACCGTCCCGTTCCTGGTGATGGCTATGCTATTGTCGAACCTATAGGACGGGAAATTGATGACCCCTTATCCCCTGGTGCGATCGCTCGTTTTCGTGTTACTCTGCGAAGAAATCCCCCTGTGTGGCATGAAGATAGAGTCATCGAAGTAGCAGAAAATCTCGTCTTTGAAAATCTACAAGTACACATCGTAACCTATGGTCTGCAAGTGATTCCAGATTTACCTGTCACGATGACACTCACTGCTAAAGGTGATTATTTAGGCTGGTTTACCCTAGTTGTACCAAATGAAATTACTGATACCTCAGCTTTAGTTCAGGTGTACTTTGCAGATGGGATGCGACCAATTCATAGCCTAAATTTCTCTCTCAATATAGAAAACGGGAGAGAAGAATGAGCGGTATTAGTAGCGCTATTCGCCATCAAACGATGGCATCTTTTTTACCAATTGTAATCCCTAAAGAAAATTATTATAATATTGGTTGGCAAAAGTTTAATATAACTGCCAGTGATGAAGAACTTCTAAAGTTTACAAATAATGTTTTAGAGTCTTTTTGGAGACTAGAAAGAGCAATTAATCAAGCCAAAAGTATCAAATTAGATGCAGAAACTTGCCAGCAAGAAATGAGAGAACTGGCAAAGTGGGGTTTAGCAGCTTACCGCAGATTTTTTGAAGAGGAAGGGTCCCGTCAAATTATCGAAGGTCGTTGTAAAATGATGGGCAGCGAAACCCCAGCACCTACGTTTATATCTGAGCGGGTACTTTTTCCTTGGGAAGTACTATATGCAGGGGATAATTATCAAGAAGCTAATCCAGAAATGTTTTGGGGACTGCGCTACACCCCGGCTCGAATTCTCACTCCCGAAAAAGATATCTCTCGCTTTTTGGCAGACAGAACCACACCATTAGATATGATGTTTTGTCTGCATCATCGACTGCGAGAAGCTCATCAAAATGAATGGCTACTAATTCAAAAATTGATTCGCACCTTGCAAAATAGCCGTTGTTCTCTGCTTTCAGCAGTAGGTAAATTAACAAAAATTGAAAATGGAGAAAACCTACTAGATTATTTTATAGAAGCTAACCATAATATTTTGCACTTTGCTTGTCACTGTCTATCAGAAGAACTAGATGTAGATACGCTGTTATTTTCTCTGTTAAAGGATGAAGGAGAAGAAGGCGAACCTTTAGTGATTAAATTAGGGGCTATATCTTTTATTTTGGTAAAAGAAGATAAACGATTTCAGTGCCAACCATTAGTTTTTCTAAATGCCTGTCAGTCAGCAGGTGGAACTGATGCCTTACGCAAAACTTTTAACTTACCCCAAATGTTTATTAAACGTGGTGCGGAGGCAGTAATTGCAACCGCTTGTCCTGTTCCCGACCGTTTTGCTGCGGCGTTTGCTCAACAATTTTATACATTTTTTATAGATAAACAAATGACAATTGGGGAAGCCCTACAAGCTACCCGCAGATATTTTATAGAAGAGTACAATAATCCTTTAGGTCTGGCTTATGGTCTTTATAGTCCGTCTTACTATCGACTAACTCAACCTCTGGCTACAGTAGGTGTCGCCTGATGACAAACTACCCATCTACCTCAGCAATTACCCAAGCAGAATTAGATAAGTTACTGACGCAACTGCAACAACTGCGCTTCTTAATTACTACTGTACGGGAAACAATTGCACCATTGGAAACAAATCTCGCAGCAGCTTACAACGAATTTCAGGCTGTTGTTGGTGCATTACGTCGCCAGTCTATGCGCTTACAAGCAGAAATTGCCTCTCTTCGTAGCCAAATTCAACGTTTCACCCAGGATGAAGACGATACGCAACAGCAAGATGTCGCAACCGATAATTTTCTCTACCAGGAAGAACAGACAACAGAATTTAGTCTCAAAGACCAAGAAGCGATTGATAAAGATATGCTACTGGAGCATATTTTTCGGTTATTAGATCCTGATGTCAACGCTGAGGATGCAGAATTGCTCGCTAATCTCCAGGGTTTATGTAGTGACGCTACCGCTAGTTTAGCTGATGTTTTAGAAGAATTACCTTGGGGGGTAGTTTGGATAACTCGTAACTCCCAAGAAAACTTGACACAGCAATACCAACGTCTGAAGATTTGGGAGGGAGCGTTAAACCGACAGCTACAAAATTTAAAGCAAGCAACAGAACGTTTGTATAAAGATTCACGTTATGGACTTTGGCAGCAACAGCAAAAAAGTCAAGAACACTGGCATAATTTTCTCAATCAATGTATCGAACAGCAGCAAGACCAGAATTATGAATTACAAGCTGAGTTAGACAAATTAAAAGAGGAGTGGGGGCGTATTACCAGCACCAATAAATTATGAGTAGTAAAGACTACCAACTTGATTTACCTGTGCCAGTAGGGGGAGAAGATTTGCCTATCCCCGTTGCTGATACTGCACCGCAACAGGAACAACCTAGCGATAAAACGTTTTTAGAATGGAGTAACTTGGCAAGTCAGCGCCATGTGCGCTCTTTAACTTTTGACCCAACGCACGGAGATTTATGGTTGGCGACTGGGGGAGGGATACTGCACTGGAAGCTGGAATTAAATCGATTTGTTAGATATACCAGCGAACATGGTTTGCCAGGTAACTCAGTGTTAGCAGTTGCCGTAGATGGTGCGAGTCAAGTTTGGGCTGCTCACGAACAATTTGGAATTTATTATCTAAAAAATGATACTTGGCGACCTTACCACATTCTGGGCGAGGTAAAGGTAAGTTGTTTGACCTTGGACTCTACTGGTAAACTTTGGGCTGGAACTGCTAGCGGTATTTATGCTATCAACACTCCAGACCGAAAACCCGCTATCGAATTACCTCCTGCTGGGTTTCCTCCAAGAGCAATGTCTATTGTTGACGAAAATGATATTTGGCTGTGCAATGCTCAAGGCGTTTATAATTACAAAAATGCTAGTTGGGTGCGTACTAGCGACAGCGTGCAGCCAGATGTTCTCACGCTAGCTCGTCAAGGTGAAAACCTGTGGTTAGGCACTTTTCGCGGACTGGTACGCATTGACTTATCAACGAACAAACTACACAAAATTGATACTACATATCCTGGTGAAGTTACTGCCATAGCTCCCCATCCGCAAGGAGTTTGGGCAGCCTGTGGCGGACAGGTGGGTTTAGCAACAGAAACTGGTTGGACACCCTTGACAGAAAAGCGATTTAATGCATCTATTACCAGCTTGCTAGCAGGTAGAGACGATCAAGTATGGATTGGTACTCATGATGGACTCTTGCGCGGAGAGAACAAACAAATACTTTTGCACTTAACGGACAATCCCCCTGATGTCATTGGGTTAGCTTCCCGCGAAAAATCTCCACCCACTTTCAGTAGTTTAGTGCAAGCACTGTCAGTGCAGCAATTTGCAGACCGTTCTATTTTATGGATTGGTACGGCACTAGGTTTATTTCGATATGACTTATTTACCGAAAGTTGGCGGCGCTATGGACAACTTGCCAGTCAAGATATCCGCGCTATCATCACCAGCCAAGACCAAGAAACTGTTTGGGTTGCGAGTTGGAGTAGTGGTTTACATAGCTTAAAACAGCAGAATGAACTGCAAACCGCGCCCAATATTTCTGAACCAATTTTAACCCTAACTGCTGGAAGCGATCGCTACTGGGCAATTGGGTTAGATGGTCTCTATCAGTACAAAAATTCAGCTTGGGTACAAGTAATTTCTAACAAAGTACTACCTGTGAGGGGATGGCTGCAAGCAATTGCCCAAGCTGTCACAGACCATGTTTGGCTAGGTACTTCGGCAGGATTGTTGTTATATAAAACTGATACAAAAGGACTGACTCCAATTACTGGTAACTTAGGTAGCGCAGATGTGCGATCGCTACTAGCAATTAATAGAGATGAGTCAGAACAGGTTTGGGTGGGTACAAGTCAGGGGTTATACATAGGCAATGTTGACAACTGGGAACTAATACCTGAGCTTGAAAACCGAGTCATAACAGCCTTGGTATGGGATAGGAACAATAGCAGTTTATGGGTTGGGACAGATAGGGGGCTATTTTGTCTGCTAAGTCAGGGTAATAGCTGGAAAATCAACGAATTTAACATCCACAATAGTGGCTTAGGAGCAAATCGAGTTACAGCACTTACCATCAGCACTGGTAAAGATAAAGAGACTAAATTATGGGTAGGTACACCTTCTGGTTTAAGTTGCTACACATATTAAAAAATCTAAAATTGAAAGGGGAGTAGACGGTGAGTGAGGTAGATATTTTAGGGATTGATTTAGGGACAACCAATTCAGCGATCGCCATTTGGGAACCAGACACAGGACAAGCGAGAGTTTTATCCAACTCAGAAGGCGATCGCCTCACTCCCTCTGTTGTGATGTTCGATAGCCAAACAAATCAACCCATTGTTGGTAAATCAGCTTTGGGTTTCATCACCACTCACCCCAGTCAAGTCATCTACTCCGTAAAACGCTTTATGGGCTGTACCTTTCGTGACGAACGGGTACGCATCGACCAAACTCAAGTTACTTATACTATTGCAGAAATGCAGCAGAGCAAAGTTGCTGTTCGTGTTGGTGAAGAAATTTTTACACCTCCACAGATTTCTGCCGAAGTACTGCGTAAGCTGAAAAAAGATGCTGAAGCAACTTTGGGTAAAACAATATCCCAAGCTGTCATTACTGTTCCGGCTTATTTTAGCGAGTCTCAGCGTCAGGCTACGAAAGAAGCTGGAGAATTAGCTGGGTTACGGGTTCGTCGAATAATTAATGAACCAACGGCTGCGGCTTTAGCGTTTGGCTTGGGTACAGAACCCCAAACAGTGGCGGTTTATGACTTGGGTGGTGGTACATTTGATATTTCAATTCTGAGAATTGAACATGGTTTGTTTCGAGTAAAGGCTACTAGCGGCGATACCCATTTAGGTGGGGATGATTTAGATTTAGCAATTATGAGTTGGATGAAGAAAGCGTTCAAGCAGCAGCATGATGTAGATTTACCTATTGCAGAAGATAATAGCTTGCGTTCCCAATTCAGAAAAACAGCAGAAATTGCCAAAATTGCCCTGACTCAAGCCACAGAGTATCAAATTAGTATTCCAAATCTTTTTACTGTAGAAAAACAGTATTTGGGGCTAAAAGCAATATTAACTCGTACTGAGTTAGAAAAACTTGTGCAACCTTTTATCAACCGCACCTTAGATATCTGCGATGCAACTTTGAAAGAAGCAAAGTTACAAGCCAAGGATATTGACCAAGTGTTATTAGTTGGTGGACAAACCAGATTACCTGCTATCAAAGAAGCACTGCGCGATCGCTACGGTTGGACAATCAACGACTCTGTAAATCCAGATGAAGCTGTAGCCAGAGGTGCGGCGGTTCAGGGGGCAAGATTATGTGGTTATCTTCGGGAGGAGGTGAAACTCTGGGACATAACACCCTTGTCTTTGGGAATTGAGTTAGCTAACAGCAAGATGGATGCGATTATTTGTGCCAATGAACCGATACCAGTTACCAAGTGGCGCAAGGGTTCCCAAGCTTTTACTACTCAGCGCGACGGACAAGAAAGTATCCGCTTTCGCATTTATCAAGGTGAACGACCAATTGCCGGGGACAATGAATTTATCGGTGAAGTGGTTCTCAACCTAGCAACTACTCGTCCGGCTGGGGAGGTTCGGGTTAATTGTATGTTCAAAGTTGACCATGATGGTATTCTCCATGTATTAGCAGAAGATATCACCACCGATGGACAACCTGTAGAGAAGACATTTGACCGCTTTTATCGCTTGACTCAACAAGAGGTAGACCAGAAACTTGAAGAAGCGAAAGTGCATGAAAATGAAGACGCTGTTACCAATCGAATTTTTCAGTTAGAAGAAGAAATAACCCGACTGCAACGTGTGATTAATCAAGATAAAACATCTGACAATCTACTGTTAGAAACTTTAGAAAACTTGAAAGCAGCTATTAATAGCCGCGACGTTAACCAAGCAGAGGAACTACTTACCGAACTCAAAAGCAAAATCATCAACTAATAGTTTGTGGAATTTGCGGTAATCGCAGCGATAGATTTGTATAAAAAGAAGAACTCTAAATGCAGAATGTTGAAACATGACTCAAAATAATCGTCGCTGGACTATGATGGTCTACATGGCCGGAGATAACGGTAAGGTTTTCGAGAAACTTCAAGGTAAACGCTTGATGGCTCCGATGGAGGCGCAAGGCTATCAAGACATTGCAGAGATGGAAGCTGTGGGGTCTACTCCAGATGTGGCTGTTTTGGTGCAGTTTGATACTTTATCTGACCGCGAACACACATACCGCATATATATTCGCCCTTCAGAAGAACCCAGGCAAATTGAAAATATCCCAGAGCAGAATACGGGCGATCCTCGCTCATTACGAGACTTTATTGTTTGGGGAATTGAAAATTATCCCGCAGAAAACTACGCGGTGATTTTGTGGAATCACGGTACTGGTTGGAAAGAAGATGACATCTATGCTTTTGCGCGATCGCGTAGTGTGGAAATTCAGGCGAGTCAGGATGAAGTGCGATCGCTTACCCGAAATAATCGGCGGTTGTCCCGTGCTTTTTTCCTTTCCTCAATTACAGAAGTGCTGCAACTAGATGATGAAGATTCACGAGCGATCGCTTTTGATGATTCGTCTTTAGATTTCCTGGATAATGCCAAACTTCAGCAGGCTTTTCAGGAAGCAGAAGCGATTACGGGTAAAAAAGTTAGCTTAATTGGCATGGATGCCTGTTTAATGGGCATGGTGGAAGTGGCTTACCAGTTACGAACAAATGCTAATTATATGGTTGCATCGCAAGAGGTAGAACCCCTAACAGGTTATCCCTACACAGCAATTTTGCAGAATTTAACCGCCCATCCAGAAATGACATCGGAAGTATTGGCAAAGTTAATTGTACAGGAGTACGGGCGCTACTACGAGGGAGAATCGCGGGGCAGTGTCACTCAAATTACTCAATCAGCAACTAATTTGAGAGTGGTTGAAAAACTAGCTGAGGCGTTGGGAAGATTGGCAGATGTTTTGCGTCAATTGGTGGTAGAAGAAGATATTTATACTGAGAAAGCGCTGTACCATGCTCAACGTAAAGCCGTGCGTTTTAAGGATAGTGACTTTGTAGATTTGTATGATTTTTTAAATGTTTTATGGGATAAATATGCTGGGGATAGTGATGAATTAACCCAGATTATTGATGAAGTAATGGATTTGATGATTGTTAAAGTTGAACCGCAATTAATTTTAGCAAATATGACTTCAGGTGTGAGATTTGAACGTGTGAAGGGGCTGTCGATTTATTCGCCAATGAGAGGTTATTGTCAGTTTTACGAGAGGTCAGATTTTGCTAGTTGTGGGTGGGGAGAGTTTTTGCAGAGGCTTAATGATTTGGTTTAAGGATTGCGTATCAAGTGAAAGTAAAATATTTTGACCCAGTTAGATAGGAAAATGTAGTATTATTTTGTTTCCAGGTGTTAGCCTGCGATATCTTCGATTTATGACCTCGGAATTTCCAATCTTACTTGTTACACAAAAAGCTTATGAAGCATCCTCAAATGAAACTTTAGGTAGCAAATATAAGTTTTGGTTTGACCACGAAGAACTTGGTCGTTGTCTTTATAAGCAAAGCCGAGAAAACCTGGGGGAAGACTGGGCAGAAAAAGTCGCATCAGAATTATGCTCCCTATTGGGACTTCCCCATGCTGTTTATGAATTGGCTTCAACTTGGGAAGGCTCGCGCGGTGTAGTCTCACCCAACTTTTTATCACAAGGGGGGACGCTTGTTCATGGTAACGAGCTTCTTTCCTCAATTGTGCCGAACTACCCTGCGTTTGGGACTTATGGTATATCACAACATACAATAGATGTAGTGCTGAGGGCGATCGCAGGCGAATCTGTAAATTTACCCATTGATTGGACACCGCCCTCTGGCATCCAAACAGCAGTAGATGTGTTTGTTGGCTATCTTCTGCTAGATGCGTGGATTGGTAATGGAGACCGTCACCACGAAAACTGGGGGATTGTCCGAATGAAAACAGCATCGACTTCAGAAGAAACGGAACACCTAGCACCTACTTACGACCATGCTTCAAGTTTAGGACGCGACCTCTCTGACTCTCAAAGACAGAAACGCTCAGTTGAGGCTTATGCAAACAAATGTTTCTCAGCGTTTTATGGCAGTGTTGATAATAGAAAGACTCTTAAAACTTTTGATGTGTTCTCACTCGTTGCTAATCGCTATCCCGAAGCAGCTTGTGTGTGGTTGGCGCGACTTGAAAATATTTCCAAAGCCAATATTTTAGATATTTTTAATCGTATTAACCTCTCCCGCATCTCTCCCGAAGCGAGTAATTTTGCTCAGTCCATTCTGGAAATCAACAAACACAGGCTACTTACCTTGAGGGAAACACTATCTTGAAGACAACGAAAACATTATTTTTAGCTTGGCAAGACCCTATTAGTCGCTTTTGGTTCCCCATTGGTCGGTTAACATTTGACCAAGGTATCTATCAATTTGTCTATACCCAAGGTGTAAAAGAGGCTGAAGAGAAATCTGCTTTTAAAGCTTTGTCTTCCTTTCCACGCTTAGATGAAATCTATACATCAACTCAATTATTTCCAGTGTTTGCTAATCGGTTAATGTCGCGATCGCGTCCCGATTACTCAAGTTTTATTGAATGGCTCAATATTCCGAATGATGAAAATGACCCAATTACAATTTTAGCCCGCAGTGGTGGCGAACGAGAAACAGATACACTCGCTGTTTTTCCTTGTCCAGAAGTTGATGAACAAGGACAGTACCATCTTTACTTTTTCTCGCATGGGCTGCGACATCTGCCAAGCAGCGCGATTGAGCGGATTAATCAGCTTGAATTTGGGCAAAAGTTATGGCTAGCTCACGAATTTCAAAATCCCTACGATTCTCAGGCTTTAATTTTAAACACTGAAGACCATTATATCGTCGGTTATTGTCCACGATATTTGCTGGCAGAAATTTTTGAGTTGCTTCGACAAAATTCTAACTTAGAGGTTTGGGTAGAGCGTGTCAATAAACCTCTAACTCCACTTCAATTTCGCCTGCTGTGTAAAATGAGTGTCGATGCTCAAGATGATTTTCGCCCTTTCTCAAGTTCTCAGTATCAGCCGCTTATTGCAGAGATTGCGAGTGCTGCTATGTCTTCGTGAATTTTAATTGCTTAATTTTAGGAAAACAGGGTTAATGGGAAATGCTCTAAATCACATCAGACTTAATCTTGAGGTAGTGACATTTGGGCAAAATGGTCTTGTAATAACTTATGTATGAACATATATTGCCTTCCGATTCTTTGCAAAATTAATCGCTCGGTAGCATAGTCTAAAAAACGGCGATAGTTCCAAGGCATCTCACCACGCCAATACTTTTGTAACCTACTTAGCGCCTGTATTTCTTCGCTTGAGAATATCGTTTGACTTTGTTCCTGAAGCGTTCTTGCCAGACAAATTAACCAAATCCGTGTTTGTTTTAAACTTGGTATATTATCCCTGGTATAAACTCTACTTTGAATATTCCGTGTAAACACCCGTGTTATGTACGCATCTAGTAAATACTGAAGACGGTCTGATGTAGAGTTCAAATGCTGCCATTCTTGAGCAGATAGTTCTCCAAATGCTAGAACACTAATGCTAAGTATTAAAGGAGTTTTAACTAAATCTAGTAAGTCTAAGTCATTACTGATAGTTGACCAAAATTCTATATAATTTACAGAGGCTAAATAATCACGAATTTGACTGTTGCTTAAGGGCTGTAAATAAATAGCACCGTTAAGTTGTAATTGGGTAATGCAATTACTATATTCTTCACTTCGACTACATACAACTAGATAAAATGCTCTATTTTCGCTTGCTAAAAACTGATTAATTGCATAGACGCAAATTTCTTGACGCTGCGGTTCAAGTTCATCTAAACCATCAAGTAATGGTAGTAATTGCTTATTCTCTACCCATTCTTTACCAAGTTTAGTTGAAACACCATATTTAGATTTAAGTTCTGCCAACAACCAATTAGTTATAGATTGTCGGTCATCTTTCCAAGAAGATAAGTTAAATAAAACGGGAACAGGATAATCAGGCTGTTCTTCCGCACGTTTAATTAATTCTTGAGCCAGTTCTAATTGTGTGGTTGTCTTTCCCGACCCTGGCGCACCCAAAATTAATAGTTTACCTGCAATTTCTTCCGAGTCAAAAACTTTTAAAATTGTTGTGGTATTTGGGAGAGGTTCAGCAGGCTTTAAACCAATTTTTATTTCAGCATCCCAAGGTCGCTTCACCTGTTGCGGCTGTGACTGTTTTCCCAAATTAATCAGCACAGCATTGTGTAGAGATTGCTTTAACCGTGCTGTAACTTCTTCCTTGACTGATGCTAGTAGTATCCGTTCATTCTTTGGTCGAGCAGGGTTGCCTATTGGTTTTGTTGTCTGCTGCCCAAGGATTAACTCTTGAATAGTTACCATCAAGTTGTTATTACCCTGAACTATAGTATTGTCGTTACCTAGAACATTCTGGGCTATTTCATTCTTTGGTAGAGCAGGATATCTTGACAAATCTAGAATTTGTGTTGGAATTTCTAAATTTACTCCAGCAAATTTGACTTGACCATCGCTGATATTCAATTTACTCAATTGTGTTTGCGCTGTCTTCAGGTTTCCATGAAAAAAGTTACCTATTCCACGTGTATAAACTAATAACGGCTCATATCCTGCTTCTGTCAATGGTTCTGCAAAAGTTTCTATCAATGGGGTAAGACGAAAAACTTCCGTCACATCCTCCAGCTTTACTCTTAAACTGATAATCTCTGCTAACTCCCGCGCCGCCTCATCCGGTTTAGTATATGCCAACGCCGTCCACTCCTGCACCTCCCGCAAATCCCTCGTATCTGCGTCATCATCAGTCAGTCGCTGCGCCACATAATCCAGCAAAAACTCCCCCAGATCATCAAATCTTTCCTGTCCAAATTGCTCTTTCAATTCCCGCAACAACAAATTACGGTCAGGAATATCCATCTCATACATCTCATAACCCACCTGCCGACACAACCGCGACAGCAACACATGAGCTACCGCCGTCCAAGAGGCTTCAGGGACAAAGTTTGCCCAAATTTGGTAGAGTAAATCGGGTGTAAGTACCAAAGGAAACGCCGCGTGACGAGCCAAGTTGCGGTGTGCTTCCCCAAACTGCTGGGCAAACCCTTCAACCCTTCTTTGGGCGATTCGTATTTCCCGCTCCTTGTTTGTGGTAGGCATCAAATAACCTCAAGTGACTGCCATTGCAAATAACTCATTCCAAATAAAAGGCACAATTAAATATTATCCCGCAGCCAATTTCTAAAAGCTTGAATTGCTTGGCTGCTACCAACAACTTGACTTTGCTGGACATATTGATTTACTAGCTCAATTATCGGAATATCTGGAAAAGTAGGACTAAAATTTGACTCTACATATTTTCCACCTTGCAAGACGTTAATTTCTAAGCCTTGTTTTCCATATCGCCAAAGTTCTGGTACTCCCAAAATTTGGTAATTATCCAATTGCGTGCGAGAAGTTAAATCAATTTCTATGGCTAAGTCTGGAGGTGGGTCTACACTTAAATTTATGCGATTTTTACCAATAACTGCCGCTTGATTTTGAATGTAAAAACAAGTATCCGGTTCTACTCCCTGACTCATTTTTTCGTTTTTTAGGGTGGTTGAACCTAAAGCATCATAATTGATACTTAGTTCATTCAGTAAAATTTTGACTATATCGCCAATAATTTCTTTGGCTTTTTCATGTTCGGCTAAGGGAACCATAATTTCTAAAAAACCATGACTATAGGAAATTTTGGCAGCGCGATGTTCTCCTAATTCCGCCAAAATATTTTCAAATTGCTGCCAGCTAACGTCCTCAAGTAACAGTTGCTGTCCCGGTTGAATCCTCAATTGTCTTAACTCTAAAAGCATAAAGATTCATCCAACTCTTTTACTACAATATATCGACCCCGTAACACACTAATTGCCGCATTCATCCCCTGCGGACTCATTTCAAACATCGGCACAAAACGGGCAATTTCCCCAGCAGTTGTTTGTCGCCAGCATTCACTCGGCATCGGATTGAGCCAAGCAAAATAACGCACTGATTGCTGTAACTGCTCAATCCATGCCTTAGTATTATCAACCCGTTCTTGGTCAAAATTCCCCCGTGCTGCGCCAGCATCGCTAATAATTAATACTGCCGCTCGTTCGCCAATTTCCTCTAACACTTCAGAAACAGCTTTGGCATCAAGCATTGCCGGATGACGATATAGGTATTCGTCCGGGTAGTCGTGAAAATAAAATACATTGGTTGTTCTCAATCGTCCTCCCCGTTGTGCCGTTTCCACCAACTGCCGCGATAAATCGTGAAACGGCACCATCGAGCCTTCCTGGTCAATTAGTAACACCAAATCCGTGCGATTTGTACGCGGAGGCATCATTACAGGTTGGAGTAAAATACCCTCACGCCCAATTTTGGCTACCGTCGCCTCAACATCTAACTCTGTGGCTACTCCTTGGCGCACCGGACGACGCAGATAACGCCAGCATTGCTTCATTTGTCGCTTAGTAACGGGAAAATACTCTGTCAAAAGCATATAACGAGGGCGTTTGAGTTCCCTATCCCCGCGACTACTCCGCATTGCTTGGACGGCTTGCACTGGTTCTGGGGTAATAGTGGGAGTTGTCTCTAAATCAGGTAATGGTTCATCAATTGAAGGTTCTTCAGATATTTGGGAATTTTTTTGTGTAAATGAGTGTGAAATTGAATTTGGTGTGTCAGTGCTTGATGGCGTTTGGTCTATGGAATTTTGAGAATTTTTTTGTGTAGGTGAATCAAAATTTACTGGGTGCGATTCAATTTGCTTCCACATCTGCTCAAATAACCGACGAATCAGGCGATTTTCTTCCTCAGATTTTGCCCATAACATGCAGCAAAGCTGCTCTAATTCTTGGCGATCGCTAATTCCAAAACCCGCTTCTAAACTACGTACAACCACCAGATATTCTTCAACACCCAACGGTAAACCATGCCGCGATCGCAGGTTGTTAAAAATATCCAGTAGGGGTAGTTCTTCAAGTTTCATACTTCAAGTACCGCAAATGGTCTTCCCATTTCTTCAACAGAACTTCTGGAAAAGGTATTTCTCCCTCCAACTGTTTTAAAACCTCATCTTCAGGAAATTGCCGCAATACTGCAAACCAATCCAACAACTCACTGGTGCTAACTTTTTTACCTGCTTTCCCCTTCTCCATTTTCTGCCGCAATTCGCTAAAACGCTTCACCGCAGCTTCTACTAAATCAGGAGAAGATTCCAAAAAGTGTGACTTGACAATATTAGCTAACTGTGAATAAGGAAACTGAATATAATAAAACAAACACCGCCGCAGGAAAGCATCAGGTAAATCCTTTTCATCGTTGCTGGTAACGATGACAATGGGAGGGTAATTTGCTTTTACTTCTTCTCCCTTTTCTTCAATCGTAAACCTCTGTTCATCTAACTCTCGCAACAAATCATTGGGGAAGTCAATATCAGCTTTATCAATTTCATCAATCAGCACTACAGTGCGTTGTTCATTTTTAAACGCACGTCCCAAAGGCCCCAGTTTGATGTAATTGTCTAAATTCTCGACTTTGGAATTGCTAGCTTCCCCCATGCGAGCAAGTTGAGCATCGTGCAAACGACCAACAGCGTCGTAAGTGTAGAGTCCATCCCTGGCTCTGGTTGTAGACTTAATATACCAAGTTTCGTAGGGTAAACCCAACTCGTAAGCTACCGCCTGCGCTAAGGTGGTTTTACCACATCCCGGTTCACCTTTGAGCAATAAGGGACGTTTTTCTAAGAAAATGGCAAGGTTAACTGCTTTAATAAGTTCTGAAGATGGCAAGTAAGGAGAAAGCCCATACTGTTGGCACTCCTGGGGTGAAATTGGCTTGCCTGCATAATATTGCTTACCATTGGCGGTGAGTACACTTGCTAAATCAACCATTTCGCTAACTCTCCTTCCCAACTATGACCACAGTGGCAGCAAATTTCTTCATAAACAAATTCTGGGACACCGTTTTCTGTCTTCTCTAACAATATTTTGGCTGTTAACCCAGTAGGTATTCGCATACTCTCCATCGCCATTACCATGTCAATCCAATCATCCAAAACATCTAACCCAAAGGGACTAACGGGTGGTAAGTGCAGAGGGATGCGGGGATACTCCGGTTCATCGAATTGCTTTGCCAACAGGACATTTGATTCACAAACACTGCCGCTATTATCTACCAGAAACATTAGTAAATGTGTATTCTGTTGAGTGGGAAGGGAATTTGCTTCAACTTGTGTCACCAGTGGTTCCCAAAATTCTTGCAGCCATGCCACTAAAACCTTTGGCGGCATATAATCCACGGTGTAAAATATAAAAATCACATCTTTAGTTAGCAGGCGATCGCAAATTTTGTGAGTAATCTCCTTTGGTTTTACATCTTTCGGTAAACGAAACCAAGATGCTAGCTGTCGCCACAGGTGAGGGATACTTCTACCTGCACCGTTGTGACTTACGTCGATTTTAATTGGCGAGATATTTTTCCACTCTGGCTTCAACCGGAACAAACGATTTACCAAAAGTTGCTGTCCGCAGTAAGGTTCGCCGTGAACTAAAAAAGCAGCAGTTCGGTGTAATTCCATAACTTTTTTAACTAGCCGCGCCTGTGATTTGAAGTCCATTTGCAACAGCAGGTCAAATAGTAAATGCGCTGGTGTTTGGAAACCTTGAAACTCTGTAATAATTTTATCAATGTTTATCTGGATATCTACGCCGACATCTTTACGGATTTCTGTTAGTAAAGCACAAATTGCAGGTTTGCCGGGGGTAATTTCGCTATAGATATCCAGTACCTTAACCATATCAGTTATAAAAACATCTTTTGAAGTATTCCATGTAATACGCTTGGATATAGTTTCATTAAGACCAAAAGCTTTTGTTAAATAAGATTGGCAATCCTTCTCATCCTTGAAATGTTGGGTGAGAAGAGGCAATATTTTTTGCATTAAATCACTATTTATTGCCATGTTTTAACTAACTGCAAAAAAATTAAAACGTAAGATATCCGATAAATTCCGAGTCAGGTTGACCTACTGACTTAGAACTGCTCATTAATATCGCTGACCTCTATAAGTTGCGAATGCCCCTCTACAAAAGCCATTAACACGACCCCATCCATCTACATCAAGTCGTGAAGCTGTTGAATCGAAAATCCAAAGTAACTGTTCTAGAGAAGGATATAAATCCAGAAGCCACCGTGAAGAATTACGTATAAATTCTTGAATAACTGGAATTGCTTCAAAAGCATACAGATAACGCCCCCTCAATGTCAGGATTCTCTCCTCCGGTAAATACTCAGGTTTTTCAGATTCGATGTCTGCTAGACCTAGCACAAATTCTCCTCGATAGAAGGCAGTATCTGCATCCAGTACAAACTCATCAATCCAAGGAAGCAGAACTTGTTTAATTCGTTCAATAACAGGCACAGAAGAAGTCCTACATAAAATAGTATTAAATATGGAATCTGAGTAATGATAAAGATAGGTCAAAGTACAAGTTAGAGGAAGATTAGGAAGGAAATCTAATTGTCTATTTAGTTGAATACTTAAAATATCTCTGAGTAACTGGTTTCGATTCTCTTCAACTCCCAAGATAAACACCATATATGTTGCAAGTGCTAAAGGATATAACCTAATAAATCTGCTTTTTTCATCTGGAAATTTATTTTGAGAGGGTAAAGCCTGATTTGCAATAATTTTGAATGCTCTAAGCAGCGATGGTACATACTGTGAATTATGGTCATGATAAATAATTCTTGCAATGATTTGCAGAAATGGTTCACTTTTTGCTTCTAAATACTCAATACATTGCAAACACTGAGACTTATTATCAGTTGATATTACTACAGGACAAGCATCAATTTTACCCTGCAAAACCTTAACTAAATCTTTCGCCTCTTGCAGCAATAACCTCTCCAGAGGAATTGAGGCATTGTTAGATAAATATTGGTCAACTTGTTGAATAATAGTATTAGAAATACGGGATGTATTACAAATATTTTCTGCTCTAATAGCTTTTAGCAGATCATCTATGCTTACCTTTACGTCTTCGCCTACATCCTCACGAATGACTTCTAACAAAGCACAAAGTGCAGGTTTACCAGGAGAAATTTCCCCAAAGGCAACTAATTCATTTATCAAATTAGGAATAAAATTATTCGTGGGCGTGTTCAAAACCAGATGATACTGCACAGGCGTATTAGTCCCCAATGCCCTGATTAAATACCCCCGACGCTGGCTTTCGTTCTCCATCAGGGGTCTAAGTAAGGGTAATATTTTTTGTATTAAGTCGCTACTTATCGCCATTGTCTAACTATCTCGATAAATGGGCGTAAATCTCCGGTGCATTTTTCTGGAGGTCATTCAACAATGCGATCGCACTCGTTCCTGCATTACGTAAATACCTTTGTTGGGTATTTGGTTCTACTAACATACCACCGCTATGGTGAATACCAACCACCTGAAAATCATCATCGAAAACAGGCGACCCCGATGAACCTGGTTCTGTACTAGTAGTATATTGCAATACTTGATTATCGGCGTAAGCAACAAAGTTATTCTGTATGGAGATTTTCTTCAAATGACCGCCAGGATGCTGAATAATTGCTACGCGGTCATCTCGCCGCATTAATTTACTTTTGAAGATTAAGGGTTTGCCGAAGTCAGGTACTTCTTTCAGGGTTACTACTGTATAGTCCAGTTCTTCGTTAGTGTAAAAAGCACCATCCGGTAAAGCCCCAATAATCTGTGTTGGGCATTCTTTACCATTGATATCTAGTTGATAGTTGAAGCTAAAATTACTTTTTTCCGCTACTTCCTGAGTTTTAATGACGTGATTGTTCGTCATTAGTAAATCAGGTGCAATCATAAACCCTGTACCCGCACCTTTGATAGTAGCAATACGCACTACAGCTTTGGAGGCTTCCAGAGCTAAGTTTAAAATGTAGATATCGCGTAATGTATTTTCCCCAATAATCTTTTCTTTGATATCAGCCATACTATCCATTCCCTTCCAGTTGCCAATTCCACGGCTAAGACTGACTGGAACATCAAGTGGGTAGTTCTGAAATAGTTCTACGATAAAGTCTTTATCTTCATCCCCAGTGTAAGGCTGAATATAGTTGAGGAAGACAGCAAGGGCTTCTTTATCGTAAGCGACTCGTCCAAATTGAGCTAAAAATCGCACCACTTCCACAGAAACACCCATTGGCGCACCATCCAAATCTAACCGCGCCAGGATAATATCTGCTTGGGCTACACCTTGTAATGCACCTGCGACTAAACGACGGCGATCGCGCACGTTAGCAAAGTCGGGTAAATTCTGTACGATGCGGGTAAGCTGTTGAAAGTCAGGTGTGGATAGCTGTACGGTCACTGTTACTGATCCTCTAGGTTAAGGAGGTTATATTTTAGTTGAAAACAAGATAAATATGTGATAACTAGCAGTGATATGTAGTTGGCACTTATTATTCCAAGTTGCTTTGTGTCGTTTTGTATTTCTCAATCTCAGCTAGGGGTAAAAATAAAGTATCTTCTATTTCTTGTCGAACCGTATCACTCACTGTACTAGCTCTATTTAGGCAATCTATTAATAGTTTATTGGCATCATAGTATTGTTTTAGTAATTCCCATTGTTCATTCTTAAGATAGTCTAGGCTATGTCTAACATTTCGATATGTCACTATTAATTCTCTAAGTTTATTAGCCCAAATTCGACCTTCTGTTAACCCCCAGTTTTTATAACTCTCCCAGTCTTCCCATGAAAAGCTAGGTAGTACGTTTTTTATCTTTTCAAGTTTTAATCTAAATTCAGCTTTAATTTGTGATGTAGTTAGCTTTTCATATCCTTGAAGAAACTGTTGATTAACATGGGAATAGCTAGAAGCATCTATCATAGGTGGATCAGCAGCTATACAATAGGCGTTGTATAGCAATAAAGCAAGTTCATAGTCAAGGACACAATCAGGAGCATATTCAGGATTAATTACCGAATTAATATTAATATCAAAGGTAGATGTTGAGGAAAAATTTGAAGTAGATTGAAAGTCAAGAATATCATTACGATTTATTGAAAAATAGAAAGCTCTAATTTTTGCTGAATGATAGGGAATATTAATAGACTGGGATTTTGCATAAACACGAGCAAGAAAATTCTGAAGTTCATTATCTGCATCTAATATAGAATCAATTTCATTTTTTACAATTTTTAGTAGTTGCCCACTATTAGAGGATAGCTCAGTAGTAACCAAAAATACTTCTCGATAACGTGCTTCAGAAATATGTTTCGCTAGTACTTGCCAATCAGCTTGTTCACAAAACCATTTAGCTGCAAAATACTCCTGAAATGTCAAGTGAGAAAAAGAGTAAATTCGCTGTGCCCGTTCTACTATTAAACCATGCTGTGCTTCTATTGACTCAAGTAGTATTTGGCTATCTTCTAGCGAAATATCGAGATACTCAGCTATGTAACTTTGAATTTCATCTTGTTCAAACAACATATATTGCTCTTGTTCAAATTTACGAACAGCTAAATAAGTTAATAGTTTCCGCTTCTGTTCGATAGATAAATTTTGGTAAACTGAATAACGCTTAATTCTCCTAGAATTATCCCACTTTGACAGTAAGATTTCTAATCCTTGTTCATAAAGTTCAGATTGTTTCGAGTAAAATTTACCTTTGTCATCAAATACTCTACAGGTTAAACTTAGCAAAATAGGGGTAACTGCTAATTCTTTAATTTTTTGGTTTTCTGGCAAGTTAAATAGCTCTATTAACTTTGATGATTTTGTTTCGGCTTCCTGTAATCCATTCCGAGAATTAGCCGCAAACCATTTGTGAGCAAATTTTACTATTTGTTTCAAATTAAAATCAGCAACTTCGACATAGTTAAAACGATTGAGTCTGTATTTTTGCGCTTGAACTCGGCAGGTAATAATAAAGTTATTTTGGTCATAGTTATCTAGAAAAAACTCAATCTCATCTACCACTGCATCACTGTTTTCTTCGGGAACTTCGTCAAGTCCATCCAGTAGCAATAAAAACTTACCTGCTGAAAGTAGCGCTGTCACTTCTTGTTGAGAAGCAACTTCCCGCAAGTAGGAACTTATATGAGAATCGAAACTAAAATTACTTACTCTTTTGGCTTGTCTTACAAAATCCCTAAGCCGAATTAAAATTGGTATACGGTCAGCTAGCAAATAGCCCTGATTACATTCAATAACAACGTGCTGCAAAAAGGTAGTTTTCCCCGATCCCGGTTTTCCTAATATCATTAATTTTGCGTATTTCTTTACCGCTTGAAGTCCCGTGACTCTCTCGCGCACTTTGGATAAACCAAAACGATTAAAATCTTCTCTTTGCTCACGACCCCGTAACAACTCATCAATTTCTAAACGAGAGTAGCTACAAGGTTCCTCAAGAATATTGACATCAACATAAAGACGGTCAATTTCTACTGGATGGGCGATATCTAATAATTGTATGGTTCCATGCAAGTTTTGGATTCTATCATATAGACCATTCCTTACTTTTTGCACAAGCCCATCAACATCGTTTGTTGTAGAAGCTGGTAAATTAAGTTGACGAATAAGTTTATCAATACGTTGCTGAATATTTTCATGGACGCTCATTTGCTCCCGCGCATATTCCAAGACCGCGCAAAGTGCTTCTCTACCACCAAAATATGCTAGCTTACTCAACATATGGGGTATAAAAGTTGCTACAGAACCACCGCAACTAATGTGTTGCAACGCAGGTGCATCGTTACCCAGGGCAGCGATTAGGAAAGATTGGCGTTCTTTCTCAGACTCTACAAATGGTCTGAGGATTTCTACAAATTTATTGATAGTGCTGGGGTCTAATTTCACCATCGACTCAACCTTTAATTTATGTCAACTTTGTAGGTGACACGCTTAAGTATACTGTAGAAAATACTGATGGTTTTATGGTTGTGAGCGCGATCGCATCCGTTGCTGGGGTAGTCAGGTGCTTGGCTTTACTTGTCGGTGTATCCTTTAAAAAAGGATATTGGTTGATACCAACTATAAGTGCTTCTCTTCTCATAGCTAAGAATTTTAACCGTATAAAGTATTACAAGCAACCTACTTCAATGAATTCTTCCGTTACCAAAATTCTACTAGCTCTGTTACTGGCGCTGAAAAAACTGGAAATTCCTTTGAGCGAAGATGAACAAGCACTTCTGCAAGATGTAGGACAGCAACTAGCTCTCGATCCTGATTACTGGGAGTTTATTGAACCAGAATTAATTACTATAATTCAGGCAAATTCCACTTTACATCAGCTTTTTGAAGCAGGAAAAGTCAAATTAGATGCTTTAGACGGACGAATCCCCAGAGAATTGTTACCAAGTCTAGCTTACTTAGAGAAAGAACTATTCGGAGAGACAAAAGAAATTACCACCTTTGATGGTCAAATCAAAGGTGAACCTAACAATCTACCAAACCCGGTAATTAGCCTTACCAGTTCCATCCTGCGTCTTTCCAACCAAGACCACACTGTTAAGCAGCTACTTTTTATACAAGAAATCTCTGACTATGTAGAAAACTATCGTTACTTTAATACTTACTTTGTTAACCCTGACGATGCCTGCGAGGGGCTACGCCATCACATAACTGTTCCACCCAGCGAACCCTTAATTCACGGACAGACTTATTTATTGCTTGTAGACATCAGCCCAGAACGAAAAGGAATAGAGAATGAGCCGACTCCATTTCCAGATCAAGCCTTGGCTCAGGTGTGGAATGACTCGGAATCCCTACCTCTAGATTTAGTAGTGGCTTCTAAGGACTTTAACATTGATGCAACTCTCAAAAAGCTAACCTTACCCCGCAGTGGTGTATCGGATATTGTACAGTTCACCGTTAAACCTAACTTATTTGAAGGTCGAGGCTACATTCAGGTGGACTTGTTATATCGCGGATATCTGCTCCAGTCAAAGCAACTTGCAGTCCTCATCATCCCCGTAGCCAGGGCAGAAATCCCAGAGTCACTGCGCCCACCTCAAACTGCTACCATTACCTTTACTACCACTGACTTGCTGACTCATGAAAAGCTAGCACTGCTGCCTGAGCGATTCTTAACTGTAGATGTACAAGTTGATACACGAGATGGTAGCACTGACCTACGTTTTCTAGACAGAACACAGGGAAATCAAGAACTAGTATCTTACAGTACAAATTTACAATCTGGGTTAGGAAATGCGATCGCCAGAGTGCGGCAAAAATTGCACTCAATGGCGGCGACAAAAGAGGGTTATCAGTTTAAAACCCAAGGCGATATGAAGTTGCTGAATACCTGGCTACCTCAGTTAGCCGATGCTGGACGATATTTATATCGCTCATTGCTCCCCGAAAACAAAGGTCGAACGTTAGGTGAAGACAGTGGCGAAAAATTACGCGCCGCATTGAAACCCGATAGTGTCATCCAAGTCAACCCCATTAACCCAATTTTAGGATTGGGAAAGTCAACAATCCCTTGGGCGCTACTGTATGAGCGTAAGGTAATGACCAGTAAAGAAGTTCATGTCTGCGAAGAATTTCTCAATCATGACATAGACTGTACTGATTGCCCTTTTAAAGATAATTATAAAGTTGTTTGTCCCCATGCTTTTTGGGGCTATCGCTATGCCATAGAGCAACTACCAGCTTGGACAAGTGGTGAACTTTCTCAAACGCCTAGCCTTGTATGGCAAATTGCCAATAATCAACCTTTGTATATCAATTTCAACGTCTGGCGGGATTTTAGGTTTTGGAAAAACCACCTGCCTAAAATTGAACAACTTGGTTACGTGAAAATGCTAGTAGCTGAAGAAATCATGGAACTGGAGAATATTTGGGCAACTTACAGTTCTGATTTAGATATTGTGTACTTTTATTGTCACGGCGGTATAGATGAAATCGAGCAGCTGCCTTACTTGCAACTGAGCGATGACAAAATTTCCAGTAATTTTCTCGAAGCCTGCGAGGTAAACTGGCAGCATCGCCCTTTAGTCTTACTCAACGGCTGCGCTACTGGGGATTATGGGCCGGAGAGTTACATCAGCTTAATTGATGACTTTCGCTCGGCCGGTGCTAGTGGCGTAATTGGTACGGAATGCCCTGTACCAGAATTATTTGCAGAACTCTATGCCATTACCCTGCTGAAGCGAGTATTTCGCGGAGAACCTTTAGGACAAGCTATGCTGACAGTGCGGCGAGAAATGCTTCAGCAAAACCTCAATCCTTTGGGTTTAGTGTATTCATTGTATGCTCCTTATGAGATTGCTTTAGCTCGTGCGCTCGCCCATAATTAACTGCTTGACTACTCATGAAACGCTGGATTACTGCTGCACTGCTGATTTTACTCATTTGTCCTGCTCCGGCTGTTGCTCAAACTAACGTCAAAATTGAAGTTGATGCCAAAGACAAGCCGTTAGAAGTTAAAGGTTGGCTTGGGGAAGAGAATGCCTTAATTAGCAACATTCGGTTAACAGCTTCTGGAGGGAGTATCACTGCTTGGACATTCCTACCCTCAGATTTGAAGCGAACCGAAGGTGATGAGGTAATTGGTCGTCAGCAGATAGAGTTAATCGGGGAACGCAAGCTAGAAGCGGGTTTACCAACAGATTTTCAGGTGAAGCTCAATGGTGTAAAGTTACCAGGAACTTATCAAGGACAGATTGAAATACTTTTACCTAGTCAAAAGCGGTCTGAGGCTTTGGTGATTCCTTTAACAGTGAAAGCAAAAGCTAGACCTGCATTAGTACCTGTAAAAGATTCAGAACAAGTTCAGTTGCAATTAGTCCGATGCAGTTGGGATTGTGGTTTAGCTCATTTATTACTCCCGGACAGTGCTTTCCAAGCTCAACGGCTAATTTATTTAGATAACCCCAATCAAGCAACTGTGCTTCTTACCAGTGCTGAAGTAATTTTACAAGGGAAGCAAACTAACTATCAAATTACCAAAACCGAGGTAGAACCCCCGCTAAGTCCCCAAACTTTAGCTGCTAATAAAATTATTAGCTTACCTTTGAAGTGGGAGCGATCGCAAATTCCTCCCGACCGATATACGGGAGCAGTTTACTTGACAATGGAAGGTCGAGAGGGGAGACTGTCGATTCCAGTGGATTTAAGTATGCGTACTGGCCCAGCGATGCCAATTTTTGTTTTATTGGTGGGTATAGTTTTAGGCAGATTGTTCAAATATATGCAAGAGAAGGGGATTCCCCAATCGGATGCTTTGGCGAAAGTCTACGAAGTAGAGAACATGATTGCTCAAGTTGACCAACAAGACCAAGAAATTCTCACTCCGATGGTCAACAAAGTTAGGAATTCTGTTTCTCAGATGGATTTAGAAACAGTGAACGCAGATTTAGCCAAGATTAAAGAGCGTCTTAACTGCTTAACTAGCCTCCGAAAAATCGAACAGCAGTTAGAAGGTATGGAACAAGACCCTGCTGTGGGTGGTGAAAAAGGAATATTAGCCAAAATTACTGAAGCTCGAAATAGGATTAAATCTGAGAACGATGATCAAGCTAAAGAATTGCTGCAACAAATACAGGATAGTCTTGTAGAAATCAGTAATCCCATGATGGGAGCAGATCAAAAACCCGATCCTAGTTTGACAGCAGCTGCAAATGAAGCGGCTGCGGCTATATTGGCTGCTGCTGGGCAGAAAACTAAATCAAATAGGTTTGCGTGGTTGCGCCGACTTTTGATAGCGATCGCGGGAGTATCTAATGAGTTACGAGCAGAAACAACACTCTGGATTGTGCGACCACTGTTATCTTTAACGTTGTTAGTAGGATTATCGTTAGTAGGGATACGCGCTTTATATGTAGAAAAGGGGATAACTTTTGGTGCTGACCCCTTTTCTAATTATTTGGAATTGATACTTTGGGGATTGAGTGCAGATGTCGCCAGCCGTAGTTTGAGTAATTTGGCGGGGGAAAACACAAAAGAGAAATGAGCAAATTTGTTCTTATTCTCTACTACATGTCCTTCCCAAATAAAGCTCATATGCCTCTTATACAACTTCAATTTTTCAGTATTGGCCTATAGAACAGGAGTGCTAGTATCTATAGTATATTCTCTTTAAAATTTTTACCAGACTTCTTTTTTTAAGGTGCATAAGGGCCTACATCACCTCCTTCAAAGCGTTGATCCTGTCTTACCCGATTATCTAAAATAATTGCTAGTTCTTCTGGCGATTTTACCCATAGTCTTTCAATTTTAAATTCTGGTATAGATTCTAGAGATTCTCTAATCGTATTTTCTTGTTCTTGAGTTACAGGTACGGGTATATCTGGAGTACCAACGATAGTAACTATAGAATATAACAGTACCTCTTCAAGATTAAAACCAAAGCTACAACGAAATTTATTTATATAATTCCAGCTAGCTTCAATCCAACCGTATGGAATTATATTTTCAGAAGTTTGACCAAATAAAAGGTATTGTAAATCTTCACTGGACAATTCTTGTGTACGACTGATTTTAAATAAGTTAGTATCTTGCTTACTGTAATTAACCTTGTCAGACAAACCTATACGCAAATCAGTTCTGATGTTAGTAATAGCCTTAGAAAATTCAATATTCATTGTCTTCCTTGTATTTTAAAATCTTAATTCATAATTTTAATTAACTTCAATATAATAATATATTTTTCTCCCTTCACTAGATAAGTTAAGAAATAAAAATAATCGCTCTAAAATTTGTTTAGTTTGATATTTATCCTTCATTTCATTTAAATATAGGTTCTTTAGAACGATAAGCTCCTTTTCTAGTTCCCAGCCAGAGATATTTATCTTTTCCCAAAATCATAGTATGTATTTCTATAACTTTACCTTCTCCTATAGGTAATTTACTCCACGTATTATTAGTGTTTTCGTATAGAGAAACATAACTTTGTTTATTTACAGCTAATATTGAATTATTAGGCAGTATTGCTAAGTCGTTTATTGTTGTATCTGGCAATCTTGGATAATTGATTAACTTATAATCTATTATATTGTGAGTATCTATTTTTTTTAAAATTAGGCTGACATCTCCATAAAAGCTACCAATTGCTAGAATGCTTGTTTTGTCATTAAACGCTAAAGCAGTTAAGTCATTAGGAATTTCTTTTAGAGTATTTGACTGGTGTTGTGATTGAGAGTAACATTCTGGAGAATCATTATGTTTTCCTAACTGCCATTGGATAAGACCCTCCTGGGTTGCCATCCATAAAATGTCACGTTCTGAATTTATCACTATTTTTTCTACATATAGTTTAGGAGATGAATTTGGTAAATTCTTACATAGAGATTGAATACTGGTTATATGTTCCCATCCTTTGGCAGACTCTCGATAAATTCCATTATCAGTTCCTATCCATAAGCGTCCTTGCTTGTCCCTAACTAAACTAAAAATCGTGATTTTGTTGGCTATTGTTTGTACAAGCTGAAATGTCATACTACCATTTTTAATCATTCCATGTAGTACACCTTGATCTTTTACACCTATCCAAATTTCTTCCCCTTCTGTCCAGAGAGAACTAACTTCACTGTTACTTAAATATCGATTTACTAGCTGCTGAGTTTGTAAATTATATTGCCATAAACCTAATCCCTGTTCTTTGTTATTATATACAGCTAGCCAAATCATTTTATCAGTTATAGCTATCTTCTTTATCATAAGATTTTCTGTACCTAAAAGAGCAACTGATTTACTAATTTGTAATTTTAAATTTTCCAGTAATTTATTAGCATTTAATTGTTCTGAAACACGCCACAGTTGAAAACTGACCATAAGCGCAAAACCTGCGGTCATTAATAAACTAAATACCAGTCCAATCACAGTCTGTTTCTGTCGGCGATCGCTTTCTGCTTGTTGGCGATCGCGCTCTTTCTGACTAGACTCTATTAACTCACGACTCAAACCTGACGGTGGTACAATATCAACTTGCTCTTGCAAGAACTTCTCGGCTTCTGCCAATCTTAACCCTGTAAGCAAGTAATCAACAGACTTACCTTTATCTTCCCATTCTTCAGCTGCCGCCTGAATTCTGCGCTCAGTTCTAATCGCCTCCCGATTATTATCCAGCAACTCCCTCAACCTTGACCAATGGCGAATCAAAGCTTCATGAGCTACATCCACTACCGCCACCTTCTCTTCACCTCTGCGTTGTTCGCTAGTGACGATTAACTTCGCTAGTGCCAGCTTTTGAATTACTTGTACCAACTGTGCAGATTTACCCAAAGAAACTAAATCTCGCTGCGGAACTTGCTTGCGTGTGTCTGGTGTACCTTCCCCTAACTGAGTCAAATTAATAAAAATCAAGTCCGTTACCCGTTGTTCTTCAGGCGAAAGTTCCTTGTAAGTTTGTTCTGCCAAATTTTCTAGAGTTTTTCGCACCCCGCCTAACTGGTGATAACTATCTAGCTTCAACCAATTCAGTTTCTGTCGTTGCCAAAGCTGCTCTAAAGTATATGACAACAAAGGCAATATTCCCGGTTCAGCTTCTTGTGTGGGTTGTCCTACCTCAACTCCCAAGTCTTTGAGAATAGCATTGATTAAATTTTCTTCTACCTTCCGTCCTAGTTTCGCTGCCGGTTCTCGGATTGCTTGCTGCAACTCTTCTAAAGACATGGGAGTTACCATCACCAGATTAGTTTGAATCAAATCAGTTAGCTCATGATATGCAGCACACTTACCCAAGAAATCATCACGCATAGCAAATATTATGCAGAGTTTATCTTCTGTTTGTTTGAGCGCCCCCAATAAACTAGAAATAAACTGCTGTCGATCGCTGTGGCTCTGACAAACGGTAAAAATCTCTTCAAACTGATCGACAATTAGTAGGGTGCGAGGCGATCGCGATGCTCTAATTAATCGTGCTAGTCCCGTTTCTCCTTGTGCGATCGCCTCGTCTGCCACTTTTAGCTGTTCTGCACGCTGCATATCTGTGGCTGACTCATCCATAAATGCTGTTGCCAAACTCACCAGAGGTTGCTCTCCTGGGCTAAAAATCCGAATTTTCCATTCCTCTGTCCCTGGTAATCTGCGCTGTTGCTGTAACTGGTAAATCAACCCCGCCCGCAGTAAGGAAGATTTACCACTCCCCGATACGCCCAGTACTGCCAAAAAATTTCCTTTACCCACTTGAACGTGCTGAATCAGCTTTTGGGTCAATACTTCCCGCCCATAAAAATAGGTAGCATCTTCAATATCAAAGAAGCGTAACCCTTTGTAAGGACAAACTCCATTTGGGATGTGGATGAGAACATCTTCTCGTTCACCAGTGAGCATAATTTCCCGGTTGGGATTATACCAAATCGGCTGCTGGGGAACATCCTTGAGGGTTTGAGCAATATACTCAATTAATTTGTCATTGTTGACTAAACCATCTGGCTGTTGTCTGGGATCGAGTCCTTGCCAAAGTGCTTTGGAAAATACCCCGTGCTTTCCCTGAATATCTTCCTGTGCAAATTCAAATTCTCTGGATGCAGCAATTAAAAACCGCGTTTGTTCCTGAAGCGATGTCCCCAAATCTGCTTCTACAAAATTGAATAGTTCTCCACTGTAGCAGCAGTCCAGCCAGACGATTTGCTGCTTGACGGGACTTTTTTGCAACAGTTCTCGCAGCCATCGCAGGGAAACACCCCACTGATTCTTTCGGGGATCAACATCGCTGGCAGCTAAAAAACCTTCAGTTACTCCGCCGCGATTTTTGCGTAAACCATGACCAATAAAATATAACAGTGCTGTTTCTGGAATATTTTCGCCTACTGGGTTGAATAATTGGATGATCGCATCTTCCAAAGTCTCAGATTTGACCAAACCATCAGATGTGACTCGACGCTGTTCACCCTGAATCGTTTCTGGTAGTCGCCGCACGCGAAAATCACCATATTCTTCTAAACGTTGCGCGATCGCTTCGGCATCGTTAGCAGGGGTAAAAAGATGTTTCGCTTTGCTTGTTGGAGTATCTTTTAAGAAAGGATACTGATTAATTCCCACTACCAATGCATCTCGATTCATTACCTTGGGACTTATTTTTTGGTCAATATAATTGTTTTATAGCGAATTTCAAAAACTCTCAACATCTTCTCCTCCCACACCACCAGAACCTTCCCCAAACAGCCAGTCGCTATCACTGTCGTCATTACTTTCGCCATCCACTTGAAGATTTAAAGAAGGCACCAGCTGTTCAATTTGGCTTTCAAGTCGGGAGAGCGCCAGCGCCAAAGAAGCAAGTTGCTCCCTATCCTTTTTAATTTCATTTGAAATACCCACCCGCAATTGATTTAACCGCTCCTGGAGGGTATGCACTTCTGTTTTGGTCGCAGAGGGAATACTCACTTTCTCTGACAAGGCGGCGATTTGAGCTTTCAAAGCTTCAATTTCGGCAGCAGTTGCACTATCTGCATCATCCGGACTCTCTTCAGAGAGTGCGTTTCTAATACAATCCAGCACAAACTCTTTAAAAGTTAAGCGCAAATCCTCAGCACGCTGCTTGGCCTGCTTCACCAACTCCCGGTCTTCTTCTGAGAGAAGTTTTATATTTATCTGCGGATATTCCACCAGTCCCTCGCGCTTTTGTTGTGGAGAAGTGAGAAGTGAGAAGAGTAGGGGAAGTGGGGGAAGTAGCGGGAGTAGGGGGAGTAGCGGAAGGAAATGCTCTTTCTCCCCCAGCTTCAAAAGCGATGGAATAGTTATTTACTTGCAAGTCTCTTAGTGTTTCATTAACCAAGATTCAGAATGATTAATCATATTGACTAATCCACTCAAAATCTGGTTATAGGTTCCGTAGAGTTCTCGACCAATCTCAACATCCAAATAACCACATTTAACACTAAACTCTATCCAGGTTTGAGTTTCGGCTGCTTCTGCTTCACAGTCATTCAATTTAGCGACGAATGCTGCCTCATATCGACGCTTCCTCCACGCCTCAGCTAAATTCGCACACACAGAACGGGATGAACGACGAATTTGATCGGTAAGCGAATACCTTTCCTCCACAGGAAACTTTTTCGATAATTCAAAAATTTGCATCGCCGTATCGAATGCCATCTTGTAAATTTCTAAATCTTGATGCTTTCTAACCAGTTCTTTAACCATTTGCTTCAAGTTGTAATATTTACTCACTCCCCCTACCTCCCCATCTCCCCCGACTTCCCCTACTCTTCTCACTACCATCATCGCATACGGGATATCCGCGTATATACGATATAGATGATTCTAGATGGGCAATTTGATGGTGTCTGGGAAACAACTATCATAAAGATACCGGGAAGATACCGGGAATTGTCATTCTCGGCATCATAATTATCAGTGGGGGTTGGGGAATTTTATTATGGAAAATTTACCCGTCAAAAGCGTGGAATCACTTGCTGTGGAGGTGGTGACTCTACCGCTTGATGAAGCCCGAGTTGCGCTTGTGGATTATTATTTTCCCAACCGCCAGAGAATTAATTCGACGGAGCAGCTAATTGAGCTATGGGTGCATTCTGTCACTATTAAAAGCGACCAAACGCGACGGGCATATCGGCAAATTGGTTATGAGCTTGCCGATTATATGCAGTCGCGGTTTGGGATATCTGATTTGAGGATGGTAACGTTATTC
Organism: Nostoc sp. ChiVER01; assembly: GCF_034531155.1. Taxonomy (NCBI): domain Bacteria; kingdom Bacillati; phylum Cyanobacteriota; class Cyanophyceae; order Nostocales; family Nostocaceae; genus Nostoc; species Nostoc sp. ChiVER01. Next base: position 53,223 of record NZ_JAVRBS010000025.1, read on the forward strand.
CATCTACACGCTTATCTTGCTTGGCTAAAGGATGAAAAGCCAGTACGGGGACAGAAAAATACTTATGGAATTAGTAAAAATACGGCAGCTAAATACACTGCGGCGATTAAAAGTTTGTGGGAATGGGGTACTAGAGCTTCTATTGGTTATTTTGCTATCGACTTGGGCAAGGACTTAAGTATCCAGTGGGACGATAAGCTCGCAGAGCGCATTCTGTCGGAACGCGAGATTGCTAAGTTGGAAAAAGCGGCGATTGAAGTAGATTTGCAACACAACACTAATAAGATGCATTGGCTGCTGTTGACTCTCGTCTTTTACAGTGGAGTGAGGGCGGGAGAAATTGCGCGGCAAACTTCTGATTATGGTAAGCGTATAGTTACGCCGGGGTTATTTTGGCGGCAGTTTCGGGAGGATGGAGATTGTCTATTGTTAACTGTGACGGGGAAACGAAATAAAACCAGAACCATTAGTCTCGATCCGGAGACGAGTGCAGTGCTACTGGATTACCGTGGCGATGCCAGCAACGATCAGCCGGTGTTTCCTAGTCCCAGCCGGCGGGACAGAGGTAAACCTTTAAGCGATCGCGGATTGCGGTTAATGATGGCGGAAATTTCTGCTTTTGCGGGAATTAAGTTCAGTGCCCACTTTCTGCGCCACACTCACGCGACGCTGGCTAAGAAAAATGGAGCTTCTGATTTTGACTTGCAGGCAGATTTGGGCCATGCTTCTCCTGCGACGACTGCAAAGTACATTCACCATGTCGGGCGTGTTGGGACTTCTCACGCACTGCGTAAAAAAAGCAAACATCGGTAAAAAAGCAATCGCCACCGGTTCATGGCGGGTACGCCATCGCGCTCATGCGCTCCAAAATGATAGTGTCAAGGTAGTTATCTTTTCGGGATGACGCGCTCACTCGGTCGCGTCCAGTCCCGGTTTACCTAGACATTACCTAGACATGAGCCAAACAGGGAAAAACAAGAAACTGGCATCTTTTAACTGCGACCAAAAGATGTGGGAGCAGTTTATTGCCCGTTGTAAGTCGAAAGGGACGACGGCAACAGCCACGCTGACCCAATTTATCGAACTCTACCTAGATGATCTAGATAACCTTGATGCAATTGGTGGCGATAATTTAGATAAACGCCTCGACTCTAAGATTAAGGCAAGTGTTGAGGAGTACTTAGTTAATGGTAATAATAGTAACAGCAGTCCTACGAATGAAACGATATTAGCTATTTGCTCACGACTTGATAAGCTGGAGTCACAGTTTTCAAGTGAATCTAGCAACGAAACCGAAGCAATCCATAATCTCGCCGATTTATCAGAAAAAATTGAGGGGATAACAGCCCGAATGACACAGTTTACTGAGGCGATTATTAAAATTCAAAATCATCTCAACAATCAACAAAAGCGGGGCAATAAATCGTACAACAACAATTCATCATTCATTGTGCATACTCCCCGAATGCAACCGTTGACGGAAGAAGGTTTAGCTTCAAGACTTGGTGTAAGCGTAGAAACTATACGGGAGCAGCGAAATAAGCTACACCCACCGCTTTTTGTGGCATGGTGCAAGGGCAAGGATAAATCGGGTATGGGATGGGAATTTAACGAAAATACGGGATCATATCATTCGGTAAGTTAGTATTTTTATTAATTTTAAATACGCCTACACACTTGTTGATTTTTGGCATAACACCAGTTTAGTTTCTCTCACGAGTGCTAGAATTTTTTTTGTTCAAAATAGCAGCTTTAAATATTATTGAAAGCGTAATAAATATTCTTTTGTACTTAGGAGATAGTTAGGTGATCGCTTTCTATCTCACCACTTCTCAATCACATTTAGTCCTGATTATATTGTTGGTATAAAAGCTGTCTGTACTATACTCGTCAAAGTTCTAAACAGGTTTCTGTGCCACAAATACCACTTAAGAGTACTTAATCGATTAGAATTACCTCATGTTGTTGCTCTCTCAAGTATTTTCATGAGTACCAGCCGCTATCCCCAGAATTGGAAAGAAATCGCCACCTCTATCAAAGAATCTTTTGATTGGCGCTGTACTAGATGCAATCGCGTTTGCCTGCGTCCTGGACAAAAGCCACCAGAGCTAACTTTATCCCAGCGCCGAGTCTATACACTTCAGGTACACCACTTTAATTTTGACCCTTCTGACAATCGCTTAGAGAATCTTGCCCCGTTATGTAGTGGCTGTCATCTTTACTACCATCGATTCCGACGAGGCAATATTTCTCCTGGTCAATTGTCATTGTTCAAATGAGTGATGCACGAACATTACAGAACCTTGATGAACGCACCCTGCACTACATGAAGTCGATTGCCCTTTGTAATATTTGCGCTTTCACACTCACGCTATGAGAGTGCAGTTGCGGGAGCAAACACTTGTCGGTCAGTTTTAGGACTGCGATCGCCCAAAGGGCTGCTCCCTCCGGGAGTATCGCATGGTGGTTGATGAGAGTGGGAGCGGTAAAGCAGATGAGCGCGATGGCGTACCCGCCCGCCTTCTTGCGATCGCATAAACACCTTTGCCACTGTTGTAGGTAATCTTCAGCTTATTTTAGCCCAAGTCCCTACTTTTATTGAACGGGCTGTTATGAGTGCTGATCCAGAAGAAGAGGATGTTTTAACTTAGTACTTTTACTATTTTCAAATCTTCTCAAAAGGAACCGTTCAAAGCTTCATTCTCCCGTGGCATATTGACGTTTTGAGCCTTAAAAATGATTTTAAAAGCAATATTTCTCGCTGACTGCTTCAACACTTGCAGATAAGCAACAGCATCATCACGTCGGCGGAATCTTGTCACAACAATATTTTCTTGATTGGGAATATCACGGACAATACACCACGGTTTTAATTGCTCAGAATAAGTCATATTCTACCCCTTAAAAATTCTGTAAAATAACCATGCTTGCTATGTGCTTTTAAATCGCCAAATTTTACCTTAAACGAGGAGCTATACTCAAAGACAGGTCAAATTGATATTGACAATTAGAATTATGCGTGCATTAGATTTATTGGACAGATATATAGCGTTCCGACTGGAATGAAATATTGTGTACTGAGTCTGAAAACCTTGCAGGACAAAGTTTTTGTTTTAAAAACCTTTCAGTAATCAAACCGGATTGCTATATGTAGAATAGAAATGTTATTGAGATCAAGGCGAATGAGTCAGACATAGCAATTGCCAAAGTTGTTCGGGAACTTCTTCAAAATGTTCCAGTAAAAAGTCCATGAATGCCAAATGTCGTAAATCATTAGGCTGAGGATAGCGTCTAAACTTACCTTGCTTAAACCAACCTCTGACCGTAGAATCAGAACGACAGCATATTAAGGCAATTTGTTCATAACTCACATCCCATTTGGCATAAAATTCTTCTGGTTTCATACCAAATTCCCAGTGACTGTAGAGTGAAATTAGATGAATTTCTCTTGCCCCTAAAATTCGGGGATTAGACATTAATACACCTCAAATAGGTAAATTTTGTAACTCATTTATTACATCAGCTATTTGTCAGTTACAGAGTTTATAGACACACAAATAAAACCCAATTAAGCGGGTTTTAAACTTTTGATTCACTCTCAATCTGCGTAAGCAGATATAGTTAAAATAGTTCCTTTATTTATAATGGCTAGAATACCGATTCAGGAATAGCCATAAATAGTGGATAGAGTGGATAGGGTAGGGATGGTGCGGTGCTTCGGTTCAAAAAAAACGCCCTATAACCACATTTTTGCACAAGCTATACTGTGAGGAGGGCAATTGAGTTTTTGACTAATCTTATCAGAATAGTTTGACTGCAAATCCAACTTCAGTCGTACTGGGCAAGTTGGGATAATTCACCAGCTATTTGATGTTTTAATATCTATAACAACTGGAATAGGACTGAGAAACTTTTGGGCAGCAGCAACCATACAATTGTGTAATATATGGCTAACTTGGTCAACTTCAGTCTCTGGACATTCCAGTACAATTTCATCATGCCTTACACAGATGAGTTTTGTTCTGAATTTAGCTAATGGCGTTGAAAGTTTTACCATAGCTAATTTGTTGATGTCGGCATTTAAACCTTGTACTGGATGATTAAATAGCTCTGATAGTCGGGGCTTGTTTACCCATCTCCGTCGTCTATTTGCCAGTGTACGACTTTCCTTAATGCCTTGGATGTATTTACGTTTGATGTTTTCATGCCACCTAGCTATTCCAGGATAAGCTTCAAAGAATCGTTGACTGAAAGCTTTTGCTTGTTCTAATGTCATTGCCACCCCATATTTTACTTGGGCGTAAATTTGGAGTTTGGCAGCGCCCATACCGAAAATTAATCCAAAGTTTATTGCTTTTGCTAATCTGCGGTCTTCCTCAGTCACTTCATTGATATGTTTTCCAGTTACTAAAGATGCTGTTAATCGATGTAAGTCAGCCCCCTGGCGATAGACTTGGCACATCTTTGTATCACCACTAAGCCGAGCCATAATTCGTAGTTCTATTTGGGAGTAATCGGCTTTGATAATTTTATAGCCAGGGGCAGCAATGAAGCAGCTACGAGCTGTTTGATCGCGGGGAATATTTTGTAGAGGTGGTTTGCGGCAAGAAAATCTACCGGATTTTGCCCCTAATTGATAATAGTTGGGATGAATTCTCCCAGTTTTGGGGTGGATATGCTGGGGTAGTTTCTCGGTAAAAGTGCCGATAATTTTAGATAGACGGCGGTAATCTAGCAATGCTTGAATTATGGGATACTGTGCAGCTAAAGAAACTAATTTACTTTGATTAGTTGAGTTGATTTTGATACCAATAGCTTGTAGAGCAGCCAAAACTTGCTGAGGTGAATTCGGGTTTACTGCATCTGTCAGTTCTGGCAGCAATGATATCTGAGAGCTAGCAATACGGAGTTGCTTGAGTTGGCTTAAAGCATCTGTTTTTTCAGCTTCTAGTTTTGCACCCAGTATCTGCCATTGAGACAAGTCAAATAGCATCCCGTTAAGTTCCATTTGAGCTACAACAGGCATACACTGAAATTCCAGTCGGGCAATTTTGAATAACTTTGCCTGCTTTAACTTGTTGAGGAGAATTGGGTAAAGGTCAAGTAATATGGCAGCATCTACAGCAGCATAGTGCAATTGAACCTTGGTAAGAGGTTTGCACCAATCACTGATTTGTTGAGTTTTATCTAGTTGAAGGTGTAGTAGCTTTTTAACTATATTTTGTAAGGATGAGCTTGTTTTTAATCCTGCGGTTAGAACTTTATAAGCAAGTTGGGTATCAAAGAATTTACCGGAGGGTTGAAGTCCTGCGAGTGTGAGAAATTGCCAGTCGAACTTGGCATTATGTGCAATTTTGACAGCAGAGTTACAAAGCAGTTTTTTGAGCAGTTGGCGATCGCTTTTGGGAATAGCTGGTAGATCTATCAGCACTACTGGATGGTTTGGTGCAGCTATTTGAATCAGTCTAATAGAATCAGTTAGAGGGTCAAGTCCTGTTGTTTCACAATCTATGGCTAAAATTTCTGCCTGAAACAGAGGTTGGAGAGCATAATTAAGAGTTGAAACATTGGAAACGATAGTATATTCTGGAGTATAAATACTGAAATTATTTGTATTTATTAAGCTTGTATTCATAATGAATTTAATTTGAATTTCTCACCTAGAAGCGATAGCTTGTATATGTACCAACTTCAAAATATTTAGTTTTATACAAAGATTTGAAAACCTATTAAAGAGAGGTAATACTATAGCGGTGTGCAGTTTAGGGAGATACAAAAACTTTGCTGGAAAGATTGTACAGCAAGTACTTTTGTCTTCTCATCCGAGCGATAACTGCCATATCGATATTCCTCTCTTTCTATGATTAACTGACTTTACGTTTACCTGTTTTTGCAATGTTAGAATGCTGAATATTCTCTCGAACAGATGTAAAAGCAGTAGGAGCCAATTCTCTAATAATGGGTGTGACAATTTCTGGTGCCAGTTCTAAACGATGCTTAATCTGTGCTTGCAACCAGGCTAAAGGAACACTTTTACTGTTGACTTTTTGTTTGATAATTAAGTCAGGATTGGATGTTGAAGCTTTTTTTATGGCAGTAGCAATTTTTCTGGCTGTCCGTAAATCAATTTTGTCTACATCAATGCTAATAAAGTTGTCTGGTTGAGGTTCTGGTTTTGATGTAATATGGTTAGTTGATTGATTTTGATTTTCCAACTTGAGAGATTTTTTAATATCACTAGATTCAAGGTGTGATTTTTCATCTGTTGTGTCGTTGGGATTATATTCGATATTGAGTGTAAAATCCTGCCACAAGTGGACGATTCCCACAACGAAATCAATAAGCATAAGAATGGCATATAAGGCTGTAATTCCAATGATGAGATGATTTAAAATCTCTTGAATTTCTTGAGTATTCATGATGACTAACTTGAAAATTTATGTTCATAATTAAAGAAGTGATCGCTTCCATTTAACAGAAAAATCCTCAGATGAAAATTTGAATAGACTGAGGATTTTTTAAAAATTCAGAACAAGCTAATTTGCACAGTTGAATTTGATGAAGGTTTAGGAGTTGGAGTGCTTTGGGTCGAGTCTAAGTTAGTCTTGGCAGTGACATGACGCTTACCCCATCCCTCTTGTGCTGCGTGTTTAACTATGCTGCGTCGAATTGACCTGCTAAGATAGTTGAATTCATTTTTTACCTGATTAAAATGAATGATGCGATTATTGCTGGCATTGTTCGTATCACCATCACCTATAAATTCATAAAAACTCTTGCAACCCTTTGGTAATTTATCGTATTTGGTTAAAACTTCATTACCTACCCAAAGATAAAGGTCAGCGTAGTCCTTATGCAGAGGTGCTTCGTAAGTTGCAGGCATCATGTAGGTAAGAACTTCTGTGGCTGTGCTGGAAACACCAACCTGATCCTGTTCGTATTCAGTGAAGATAAGTTCCAATCGCTCCTGAATACAAGCAAACTTCAGCCATTGGGGAATCGTATCACTCCAAGGACTGCGATGAATTATCAATGGCCCTGCAAGGTAGCGAACATGGTGTAGGGAAAATTCAGCTATTTCCAAAAGACTTGCTAATAATTCTTTTGGTGTATTTAAACTTGCCAGAATTTGCAGCATTTTTCGGGTGTTGTTTGGCAGTTTGGTACTATTAGCATTACTGATTTCTGCCATTATTTCTGGTGCAATTAAATTCATTTGTTCCATTTTTCATCTCGATATGAGCGCATCACCAAAAATAGCCAATCGGCTAAAAAATTAATGTCCAATAGGTGAAGGCTGATACTAGATAAATCTTTTTATGCTGGCATTGATACAGCTTTTTTAGGTAATGTCAATGAACAACGAACCCACAATTAACCAAAATCTTGATACTGACGACAGTAGTAATTATCAGTCTGGCAGTGGCTATCAATCTTTATGTTACGGTGTTGAGCAATTAAGTTCTGGAGATAGTAGTAATCCCTTGCAAACAGACCAATTTAGGGATGGTTATCAAGAGAATATTTTTGAAATCAATCTTGGGGATACACCTTACACTGAATCGGCTGCTAATCCCAATCCTCAATTACCAGGATATGGCTCTGGCTCAGGTTACAAGTCTAAGAAAAGTCAACAGTCAGCATCGCCAGAGCTAGAGTTATAAGTCATATTTCTACTGATAACTATACCCCAAAAGTAACAAAAAAATGGTTTGCATTAAATAAATTACTTTGCTTGTTGGGGTATAGTTGCTGTCATTTATAAAGCTGAAATTATGAAGATACCAAAAGCATGGATATCTCTTCTGGTTGTCATTGCTTGTATTATTTATAGTATCGCCGCCCAAGCTACAATCAACACATTTGGTGATGGCAATTTACCGACTAGAATTGTAGAAGTTGCAAATCCTCAGTCTCGACTACCTGCTACTAAAGTTTTGCTCCCAGACTGGAGCCGCATTTCTCTAAGCCAGCTACCAGGTATCAGTCAATCCGGTGCAATTGATGGCAGTCCCTACAGTCAAACACTAGGTTATGACCTGAGTCGTACTTGGAATGTGGGTATGACTCCTGACCAATATTTGAAGTTAGGAGATATCAGTGAAGCATTACAAGCAGAGGAGTTTTCTTTACAGGCGATCCAGGCGATCGCTCTGGGCACACAACCAGAGGCGAACACAGGCATTAACAGTATAGATTTAAACCAAATTGCCTTGAGTGAATTTCCCCTGATTGGGGAGCAGACATTGAGCCATTTAGCTCAGGTTGTTCCAGAATTAGCTAATATACGAGTAAACAATATTACCCCTGTTGCAACCTTACTAAAATCAAAGGGAATTGCTGCATCTAATTTAACACTAGCTCAGGTACTAACACAGTATGAAGTTGGGCAAATGAAGCTGGGAGAAATCGACTTGTCAGAGTTTTCTATCTCTTCAATTCCTAACTTAGATGCAGTACAGCTACAACAATTTACAGGTTGGATGAATAGCAATGTTTCGGATATTCCTGGTTTGGGACAAGTACCTTTAGGATTAATGCCTAATCCCATCACTGAAATTGGTAGCTTAGTAATGCGGATTGATGTAGTTCATGGGCCAGCAGAAAACCGCCGTAACAATACGATTTCTGGTTCAGATGTGCAAGGATTTTCTGTGCCTTGTACTGTAAAAGACTGCGCTTACTTAGAATTGGATGATTTGGAAAATGCAGGTCGTAGCGATCGCAGTAAGTTGGAAGGTAAACAGTGGATTTCCGGTAAATACCAAGAAGTCGAGGGCGGGCGGGGTATCCTGAAAGCAGTGAATAAGGGTCGGGAACCAACAGGAAGGCTACCGTTTGGTAAAGCTTTTAAGGTGGTAGTAATGGAGCCAGATGAAACTACTGATACGGTAGATACGGCTTTGTTCTTTCGGTTTTGTGCTTGGCGAATGGGTTGTACACCTTATTTTATCGGGCCTGTTCCTTTTTTCAGCTACAAGGTTAACTCCCTGATATTTGTAGGCAATTTGAACGAACAGAGGACAAATACTGCATCTTTACCAACTGGAGCTACGAGAGAGCCTAAAGCTAAGACTACCAACGGTACTGGAGTAAGAGAGAAGATTAATCCATGCACGTTTAGTAATGGTAGTCAGTCGATAACAGGTCAATCATTCTCCGGCATTGATTTGCGATCGCTCTCAAATGCGATCGCGGAAATTGAGAGTGCTGGTAGTGGGGATTACAAAGCCATTGGCATACATACCTGTGCAGATGGGGGTTTAAATTGTGGTCGCGCTCTCGGTCGCTACCAGTTCATGAGTTATAACCCCTATGCAGTGCAGTTAATTGCTGCCAAGCCTGGAGGTCAAGAGTTCCTGAGTCAAGTGGAGCAAGGGCATCAACCAACAGAGGCTGAACTATTTGAGTTTTTTCCTCCAGCCGACCAAGATAGGGCATTTATGGCTGATATGGCTAACAAAATTCAAGTGACACAAGAGCAAATCGATCCGGCTACAGGAGAGCCATTTACAGGTGAACGCCTAATTGAACGAGTGGCTCAAAAGCATTTTGGTGGTGATTACAGCAAAGTTGATGGAAATGGCTCAGATGCCCTCGGTCGCCTCAGCCTCAAAGATTACGGCAAAACCGCTTTAGCTAGTTATCGCAACAGTAATAGCGATAATGGAACGCTGACCTGTTCTCCCAATGTAAATTCTAGCTACATCAGCACTGCTAAAAATACTGAAAATGGGAGGTAGAGTATGACAGATTTATCTAAAACTTCTATTACTTCACCCTATGAGATAAAAGAAATACTGGATACTGAGCTGCATTCAAAAATACATCTTGGGGAAACAGGGGAAGAAAAGGGAGTTTATTCTTCTTCCGCCTCCTCTACTCAGTCTCAACCACTGAAGACAACTGCATATCAATTACCAGCACCGACTATGAGGGTACGCTACTGGATTCATTGGTTTCGCATTGGTTTGGGCATCTTTTTGTTGCTGTCAATTCTCATGAGCTTAGGGGGTTGTAGCTTAAATGCGGCAACCGTTACTTGGAACAAAGCTGCTAATGTTGTGCCTGTTACAGTCGTTGAACAGGTGATTGTAGAAAATACAGAGTTAAATGCCAAAGTATCTGCTAAAAATATACTGGCTTGGAGTGTGGAAGGAAAAGACGGTAGATTCGCAGTTTTCAACTTGAATACGCCTGATGTCTGTGGTGCTTTGGGATGTCTGTATACTGGTTACTGGCTCAGAAAGGACAAACCCATTACTCAGGTATTCTTGAGTTACTTGAATTCCAATCTGCCACCAGGTAAGCATTTGTTGTTAGTGGGAGAGAACCGAGGTCAGGCATTACCGTGCATTAAGGTACTGCAAACCGAGCAAGAGCAGCTACGCCAATTGAATTTTTGTTTCAATGGCACTGGCTATCAACTTGCTGATAGTCAGCTTTTCACTAATAGTAAAAAATCCCAAAGTTGATAACTCGAAAGCGGGGTGGCCGCCCTGAAGCGTTCGCTCGAGCGCCGTGTTAGGCTGTGTGGCCGGACGATGGAAGCGGACAGACTTCCATGGCTTGAATCAAGCCTTGTGCAATGGTGAAACGATGACCGACGTGCTCATCGGCAAGAACGGCTCCAGCCAGGTCGCGCACGACCTGATGCACTTCGACCAAGATACGCCCGGCCTCCTCCGGGTGAAAAGTCACCGGCTCCACGTGCGGGTTGATCTCGCTCCATTGCTCCGTCCAGTAAGCGCGGACTCCTTCATGGCCAAGGGCAGAACCGCCTTTGAATGCTTTCGGCCAGTCCACGTCCGGAGTCATGAGGGCGAGGGCGGCGTCAATGTCCCGCGCGTTAAAGGCCGCGTAGGCCGCGCGGAACAGTTCGATTAGGAGTGCCGGTTGATCTGGCATAAGCGGTGTGGTGAAGGATACGCAGTAGGGACTAACAATTGATTGACAGAAAGTTTCCGCCTAAGATCCGCAGTGGGCGGATAGACAGAAAGTTTCTGTATAATACTCCAAAGCCGCTGTTTAAGCCGAATCTTTCCGCATAATACGCTCATTTGGGTGTATAGGTCGAAAGTTTCTGCATAACATTCTACAGGGTAGAGGCTAAAGGGTAGAGGGTGGACTGGCTCTATCTACCTTCCGAACCGTTGGCTTGAACGGCGTGAAATCCAACACTCGTTGGGTTTTGTTAACGATCGCTTGACTTTTAAGACAGTCGCTACGATTCTGTGCGCCTTCAAAGAGAACTGGTATTAGCTACCCAACTATTACCTCACTGTTACTATCTACATAATTCGTACTTACAGTCACCTGCCGCCAAGCATCCAAATCCGTTTTGACCCCTGACAGTTTTTCCTGAATCAGGCTCATGGCATCGGTGCCTAATGCCAGTCGCATCGGTGGATGAGGACTTTCCACAGCTTGAATGATGGCTTGCGCTGCTGATCGTGGATTGCCAGGTTGCTTACCATCCATCTGTTTGAACCACTGCAATGAAGCACCGCTCACGGTCGCATAGGCATCAATGGAAAGTTCTGCTGCTGCCAGAGAGCGTCCGTTGAAGTCCGTGCGAAACGCCCCAGGTTCAATTAAAGTGACTTTAATTCCGAAGGATTCCACTTCTTTAGCCAGGGCTTCAGACGTACCTTCCAGAGCAAATTTAGCGCCACAGTAGAGGCTGCTTCCACCAAATCCCACTAATCCTGCTGTGGATGACATATTGACAATGTGACCGCTGCCTTGCTGACGCATCACAGGCAAGACCGTTCGCATCAGACGGAGCGCCCCAAAGAAGTTGGTTTCAAAAAATCGGTGAATATCAACATCACTGACTTCTTCGAGTGCGGCAATGAGTCCATGTCCAGCATTGTTGACCAGCACATCAATTCGACCAAATGTAGCGATCGCTCAAGAGTATCCAGAGGGAAAGCCTGTTGTTTTACTTTTCGACTCAGAAGTAGCAGATATTACTAAAGCTTCGATTGAGAGCATTCAACAAGAAGGTAATCCTGAATCTCGTACTTGGGTAGGAATAGGTGATGAGTATTGCGCCTTGGGAGAGCTTGCCCGTCGTCGGTTTGGGGGTATATCGCAGCTGAAGGAGCTAAAGTACGAACTAGCAGTCCCTAAAATTTGTGGTGCATTTTGGCTGGCTAAGGAGAAGTTGAACTTGGGTAATGATGTTGCAGCTTACTTGAGCATTCTGCTACCGCCCGGTGAAGTGCAAGACAAAGAACAGTTACAAGTTCGGTTGAAGGATGCGTTTCGAGGATTTGATACACCAGCAGGTAAGATGCGGGTAAAAATACTTCGTTATGATGCAGCTTCTGAGGGTAGTGGGATATTTTTTCACCGTAGGCGATCGCTTGGCGATAATATGCCTCCTTCGATGTATGTGATGCTTGGTTATCGCAACGCAAGTATTTTCACTTTTCGCAGTGGTTCAATTGGCGCAGGAATAACCAGCAATTTTGGTATGTCTTGGCTGGTGAATAATTTTACTTCCAAGACATCGGGACTAAGCCCTGATAATCCCAATATTATCGAGGTGTTGGTAGAAGCTGGAGTTAGTTGTGACTCCCAGGTGATGCAGAAACTCTCACGCAAGCGCAAAGGCGATGAGATTCTACTTGATGGCGAGTCTATGTCCAAGGTTTTATTGCTTGCTAGAGATGAATATTGGCGTGCGATCGCCAGGTGGTTGCGCTCAAAGATGGATGAGGATATTGAAGAACTGGTGTTTTGCGGAGGGACTGCGGATTACATTCGTCCAGAAATAGACGCTTACTTCCAGAAAGAGGGGATTAAGGTATCTTGGCACGGTAATATTTGTATACCTGATGAGATATCTTCCGGTATTGGCAATCGGATGGCGGATGTCTGGGCGCTTTACCAATATATGATTACTCAGTTTGATGAGTTGACTGGTTATACTCGCTCTGAGGTTGTACTGCTAACTAAATCCGCTGAAGGTAGTACAAATAATGCAGATGAAGAAGTTAAACGTAAATATAATTTTACGCCTTGTGAGCGACCTAGTACCTTTATTGCCGTGAACGAGAATGTTTGATTAGCTCAGAAAAAGTAGTGTAGTTGCAGTCCTTGTAACTACACTTCTGGGTTGCTTTTCGGAGCTTGGGTCTTGGGGTCTTTCTTATCAGGGACAATTGGAGTGTCCATCTAGGTCTACCTTTAATTGTTGTCGCAGCTTTGTATCTAATGGCAACACCACTTCACTCAAATTACTGAGAAAATGTGCCTGAAAACGTTGATGTGGTGCATCTGGTCAATTGGAATTCATGGCGGTAATAATCGCTAATTCCCCATCTGATATGGTTGCAGCCACTCAATTAATCCAGATGCCTGTGCTTGTGGCAACTGAATTGCACTGACTGGTGTACCACTTAATACTTCATATAATACGTATAAAAGTGTCCCGTGTCTTTCTGGCTGTAAGGCATCTATTGCCCAAATTAAACCACCATGTTCAACGGCTGTAGCAGCTAATTTTTCCTGTGTATGTGCCATCGTTCCATCCAACAGTGCCAGAAATTGAATGCCTGGATCTTTCAGACAAGGCTGAACTTTTAGTTCGCAGTGGCAGCTGTTTCGATCAGTTCAGCAACTTCATTAGGGTGGGAAAGAAACGGCACATGGCTGGCTTTGATCTCGGTGGTTTTGGCACCAATACGGTTTGCCATAAAGCGCTCTAGATCAGGATTAATGGACCGGTCTTCTTGAGCCACAAGATACCAGGAGGGGATTTTCTTCCAGGCGACATCAGTCACTGATTGGTCAAAAGCGACACTGTTGATTGGCTTTTGGGTGGCTGCTAGCACGCTTGCCTCGGCAGTTGGGAGATCCCTGGCAAAGACATCGTGCAACTTCGCTCGATTAACGTAGAGGAAACCTGCCGCATCAGGCACCAGTGCTGAACTGAGTGGGGGAGGGGCGTATTTGCCATTCAACTCGGTAGTCTTCTCACCTGCATCTGGTGCATGGGCAGCAATATAAACGAGTGCTTTCACGTGTGGGTTACCAGCCGCCGCACCTGTAATCACGGTGCCACCATAGGAATGTCCCACCACTACGACAGAACCCTTTTGGGCATCGATGACCCGTTTGGTCGTGGCAACGTCGTCGGGGAGAGATGTCAGGGGGTTCTGTACAGCCGTTACCGTGTAGCCATCTCGTTCTAGCAGTGGGATAACCCGTTGCCAGCTAGAGCCATCCGCGAAGGCACCATGCACGAGAACGATCGCGGGTTTGGGGTTCGATGTTTGGGCTAAGGGTTGTGCCGTAACTGCATCTGAATGATGTATCGCCAAACCGACAGTAAAGCCAACGACAAGTAGCAAACTGAGTAAAAATTCTTGAACTCTTTTCTTTGCGAATAACATGGTTGTGATTCCTTTTGTAGTGATTTAGATTGAACGGAGGACGTGAGGGCTAAACAGGTAGGCATGACCGGAGGCGATCGCCTCCTCTGACCGCTCTGATGCAGGGTTTCGCCTGCCGTTGGTGGCAATAAAGGGGAGGAAGCGATAAAAACTCGCCATTGTTCCAGTCATGGTTAGTCTGCACTGTCTGGATCTCTGACATCGTTCTCTTCTAAGATCCAGTAAGGGGACACAGGGGTATAACTCCCCGCCAGTGCATTTCGAGTGATTGGGCAAATTAGGTCTCTGACACGATCGTTCCCTATTGCAGATATTTCTTGAGCTCCGGCAGCTTGAACGAAAAGAGAACGGGTGGCTGGAAGTTCCGCTAAACCATTCAGCAAGCCGAAGTCATAAATCATGCCGTTGATGTAACTTTAGTGGACAAGACCAGAGCGGAGTGCCCGAATTGCTGCTTGAGTGCGATCGCTCACATAGAGCTTCTTCAAAACATTGCGAACATGGGTCTTTACTGTACCCACCGTGATATAAAGCTTCCCGGCGATTTCAATGTTGTTGTGCCCATCAACAATCAGTTGCAATACCTCTAACTCGCGCTCAGTCAACGATTCAATCGTAATAATTTGCCTGCACTCTGTCTGGCTCGATCGCTCGAATAGCAATTGTACCAGCAGGGTTGTTGCCATCAACCTGAACCGAATAAGCTTGCTGAAGTAATTCACTCACCTCTTGTGCAACAAAGGTAAGCGCACTATTCAAACGGGAGTCAAAGTGTTGTTGCAAAAAGCTGCGCGACACTTCAAGGCTATCGACAGGAGTAGAGTCAAGGCATTGCAAATCACGACTCATGAGTTTGTCTCTTAATCTATATTTTACGGTTTAGAACGCATTACCTTTTACGACACAACCCGCTAAACTGCCGCTGATAGCTCTGGTTGAAACTTTGCTTTCTTCGTGCGACAGACTGGACATTTCCAATCTTCCGGCAGATCCTCAAACGCTGTTCCTGGAGCAATTCCAGACTTTGGATCGCCTTCTGCCGGATCATAAATGTGACCACAGACCGGACATTTATATCGTTCCATAAGTACCTCCTGAGTAGTATGAGAAAAGCTTGGAAAATCTATCATTTGTTCATTACGTTACTGGTTCACCAACGTGTTCAATCAAACAACTCCTCTTCTTTGTGCGTCTCTAACACACAATCTGCTTTGGGATAAGCAACGCAAATGAGCACATACCCTTCAGCCATCTGCTCTTCACTGAGAGAAGATCGTTCGGATTGGTCAACTGTGCCTTCAATCAGTTTTGTCGTACAAGTAGAACACACGCCCTGCCGACAGGAGTAGGGCAAATCCATTCCTGCTTCTTCCGCCGTTTCCAGAATGTAGCGATCATCTTGAACTGCAACGGTTTGATCGATGTCTTCGGCTTCATTAAACAGCCTGACTTGGTAACTAACTCCCATGAGACAAAACCTCTAATTTCTCTAAAAAAGTGCTGGGAAATTGAGTCATTGCAAAAGGTTAGGGTAACTTCAGCAACATTGGTATAACTCCCCGCCAGTGCATTTCGAGTGATTGAGCAAATCGGTTCAGAAACCCAATCGTTCCCTATTGCAGATATTTCTTCAGTTCAGCGGCTGCCTGGACAAAAAGAGAACGGGTGCCTGGAAGCTCGGCTAAACCATTCAGCAGTCCGAAGTCATGAATCATGCCGTTGTAACGCACCGTGGTTACAGTTACCCCAGCTTCATCGAGCTTGCGTCCATAGGCTTCACCTTCATCCCGCAAGATATCGCTTTCTGCAACTTGAATTAACGTCGCGGGCAATCCTTTGAGTTGCTCAACTGTAGCCTGCAAGGGAGAGGCATAAATGTCTTTGCGTTTTTCTGGATTAGCGATGTACATGTCATACATCCACTTCATCAACGGCGTTGTGAGAAACCGTTTATCGCCAAATTGGTGATAAGACTCCGTTTCAAAATTTGCATCGACGATCGGCCACATCAGGATTTGCAGCTTGATGTGTGGACCGCCCTTTTCTTTCGCAATTAACGTCGTTACCGTTGACATATTGCCCCCGACACTGTTGCCAACGATCGCCAGGTTTTTGCCATCCACTCCAATCTCTTCATCATGCTCGGCAACCCATTTGGTCGCAGCATAAATCTCATTAATCGCCTGGGGATATTGAGCATCTGGCGTGCGGGTGTAGTTAACAAAGACAGCCGCAAACCCTGAATGCACAACAAGATCGCGAACCATACGTTTGTGTGTTGGATAATCACCCAAGACCCATCCACCACCATGAATAAACATGAAAACGGGCAATCTGCCTTTGACACCCGCAGGTCGCACGATGTTGAGCGCGATCGCGTAATCATCAGCAATAATCGTTTTCTCAGACTCATCAATGCCTGAAAGATCAACCTGAACGGAGGTCTGAATATCTACTAGTACTTGACGTGCTTCGAGTGGAGTGAGTGTTTCTAACGCCACACTGGCTGAATTTAACTCCTTCAAGAATGCCTTTGTGCCCTGAGAAAGGCGTGGATCATCTGCAAGTTCCAAAATGTTTAGCCTTTGTGGTTTTGCTTGAACAGTCATACATTCTCCTTAAATTTGTAATTAGACTCAGTAGACGTGTTATCGGCTGAGGCTGCGGATACAGAAAGCGCTGTGAATACGAAAAAAGCTGCGAATATGGAGAGTGCTGCGAAGGCAACTCTGTGGAGGAATTTAGTGAACATTTGGGTTCTTCCTTGGCAATTTAAATCACAAAGAATTTCTGGTCATCAGACCGGTCGATGCCAAGCGTAGACTGGTGCGCCAAGCCCATGTCGTCAGTGCAACACCAATCAAAGCCGGGAGAGTGACAGCAGGAAAGTCTTGCGGGATAGTTGATGGAGCGGAAATGCCAACTGCAACTTCCCACAGATGAAAACTGGCATGGGCGATTAGCCACGATGTTGCCGCAGCCCACAGATCAAAGCGGTGCGCTGGCTGGAACATCCCGAGCGCGAACGCAGCACCGAGGAACATCTGAATCATCCCAATATCGCGGATGAAGTGCTGGTTAAAGGAACCCGTGTGGGTCACGCCAGGAACGATGTTATACCACGCTAGCGGAGCGACCAGCATAAACAGTCCGTTGCCAAACAGAAATAGAACGTTGAACGCTATTAGGATGAATCCCACGACCAAAATCGTTCGAGAACTTGCAGTTGCTTTCATGATCGATCACCTTGAAATGTTGAGTAAAGATTGCGATCGAACTGGATTGTACGCACGTGCATCAGCATTCAGGTAAGCGGGAGCTAGCCACAAAGCCAGGTTTCGCACGTAGGTCTTAATGTCCTCAAGGGTGTGTGGCTCTCGCTTAAAGCCATCCCCTACAGGCTCAGTGACATAACTGGGAGCACCCATATCCAGGTTCCAGTTGTGATCGGCAAAATGGTGAAAGGTGGATTCCGCGACGGTACGCCCTAATGTATTGCCTGCGGCGTCCTGTTCCCGCTCAAAGGCGACAGCCAGGTTAAACAGACGATCAGAAATGAGACTTTTACCCATCGCAATCACACAAGCATTGTTAGCCCCTGTGGGAACTCCAACTGCCCCTTCATGGGGATGAGCTGGAAAGAATTGGATATACCTGGAAGGGGAGTCCGGGGTATGCAGGAGTTCATGAATGGGTTCAACGGGTATGATTCTTTGATAGTCGCCGTTGCGCCCGGAGTGGTAGTTAGGCCAGGAAATCAAGGTCGTCTCGGTGTCGTCAATCTGCCACTGAGATTCATCTGGGTCTGGATTGTGCGTGTGAAAATAGTGGGCAGCCCCAACTCCGTCCAGATTGCAGATAGAGGAACCTAAATCTTCATGATCGCGTGTAATCAGGCTACCGCCACCGCGTTGACGAAAGGCATTAATGCTGGCACATTCCGCTGGTGTGATGCCGTTGCCAGTATCGACAGCAAACAGCCATAGCTCGTCGAATTCTGAGTGCTCAAGGGTGCTTAAAATCGGGTCGTTTCCCTCAGCATCTGATTCCCGGTTCCGTGCCACGACCTGACAGAGCGGGAAACCGTTTTGATCGGTTAGAGATTTGAGGTAATCGCGCAACAAGGAGAACCGTTCGATACTCCAATCATCTTTTGATGCCGGAATGGTCGTTTGTAGCAAAATGCGAATGGGTTTTTCCATAGAGTTATTCTGGTAAATTAGCTCCTTGGGACTCCCACCCATCGCCTTGTCGCGACGGGCAGGAAGCAATCACTTGAAGAAACATGGGCTGGCTAGGCGGCTTTCGCTTGGTGACCAAGCCACTGATCGAATTTCGTAGTGCCGATACGCGGCTTGTCGCCAGGGGTGAGGGAATGATCGTTTAGCTCTACGCCAGAATAGCGGGCGTGGATGTCTGTGATCACTTGGCGTGTGTCCTGGTTAGCGCTCAACAATCGGCAGATAAGTTCGTCGAGACGGAATTTTTCGGGACCCGCCACCTCCACCGTACCGTTTACGGGTGCCCCGACTGCAATGTCGGTCAATGCAGCGGCAACGTCATCCGCCGCGACAGGTTGCACAAGGGCAGGTGACGAGTGAACCGTTTGCCCGTCGCTGCTCAGGTTGGCGATGCTGCTCAAGCTGGTAATGCTGCTGAGGAACTCGAAGAACTGCGTGGCGCGGAGGATGGTATAGGGAATCTTGGAGTCCTCGATCAGCTTCTCTTGAGCCATTTTCGCGCGGAAGTACCCCCCCTCTAGCAGGCGATCGGTGCCAACAACCGATAGCGCCACATGATGTCCCACGCCGGCGGCGGCTTCTGCTGTAAGGAGATTATGACCGGCTGTCTCGAAGAACTCCATCGCTGCCTTATCCTCGAACGAAGGCGAGTTCGCCACATCGACTACAACCTGAGCGCCTTTAAGTGCGTCCGCCAGTCCCTCACCTGTGATGGTGTTGATGCCCAATCTGGGTGATGCTGCCACGACCTCATGACCAAGCTGACGCAGATTGTTCACGAGTTTTGTTCCAATGAGTCCAGTGCCACCAATAACCACAATCTTCATACTGAATCTCCTAAATAGTGAATCCCTTGCAGCAGAAACTTAGCTAAGCGATCGGGGACTGGGATCGTAGAACTGGGTTACTGCTAGAAATCAGGGAATTGTGAAGGTTATCAGGCGACTAGGAGTGAGCGGTCTGCTATGTCCTTTCCCTCGCACCTTTGAACCTGATATCACTACATTAGAAAAGTTTTTTGGGTTTGTCGTTGCCTATAAATTCACTACTTTGAGCTCAATAGGACGAGGCTAAATAAAGAACAGGTGAACTTTTTCGCGATCAATTTTGGTTTGATTTAGCTGAATCCCCTCTCTTGCCAAAGCTTTAGTCTGATCGTGTTCAAAACAAAAAGTTCACCTAAACTGGTGGTAAAATCAGTCCACTACCATTAATGGAGTAAAAGACGATGGATTTAGAAGATGCCTTGCATGTTGCTAATTCCGTTGTCTTCGCCAAAGCAGGTAGACGGCTCAATGAAGTAGAAGTCGCCATTCTTCTAGGTGCCCTACAAGAGCAGACCTATGAGCAAATTGCTGAATTGTCTGGCTACTCGATCAGCTATATCAAGCGCAACGTCGGCCCTAAACTTTGGAACCTGCTGGAGCAAGCTTGCGGGGAACCCGTTAGTAAAACTAACTTTCGCGGGGCATTAGAACATCAGTGGCGGCGATCGCTGATTGATGCCACCCAAACCCAGACTCTAGGCATTGAACAACCGAATGCCGCACCTCCAGCCACCGCTACTGTTACCGTTTTGCCTCAGATATGGGCTGACTGGGGAGAGGCGATGGATATTACCCAATTTTGTGGGCGAACTGGAGAACTACAGACCCTGGAGCAATGGATTGTGACAGAGCGCTGTCGAGTCGTGGCACTGCTGGGGATAGGTGGAATCGGTAAAAGTACCCTAGCTGTCAAACTGGTGCAGCAGATTCAAACCAAGTTTGAGGTGGTGGTGTGGCGATCGCTGCAAAATGCCCCACCGTTTGAAGAGTGGTTAGAGACAGTTCTGCCACTGCTATTGCGGGCGCAGGGAGAGGATGTCGCTGTACCCAGCAGTCTGGATGGGAAACTGCTGAAGCTGAGGTCGGGGTTGCGTCAAAAGCGCTGTTTGCTGATTCTGGACAATGTTGAGACGATCCTGAGTGCCGGACAATCGGCACAGTATCGAGCAGGCTATGAGAGCTATGGTCAGCTATTCAAGGAGATTGGGGGAGTTCCCCATCAGAGTTGCTTGCTGCTTACCAGTCGGGAAAAGCCTAGAGAAATTGTGCCACTGGAAGGGGAGCAGCAAGCAGTCAGAACATTCCTACTCAAAGGACTGAACTCAGAAGCAGGACAAGAACTATTTCGCTGTAAAGGAAACTTCGCGGGAACCGACTCAGAATGGGAGCGATTAGTCACCCATTACGGTGGCAACCCCCTGGCGCTGAAGCTGGTGGCAGCCACAACTCAGGATCTCTTTACTGGTAGCATTGCTGAAATATTGAACTATGTGCAGCAAGGGTTTGCGGTCTTTGATGATATTCGCGACTTGCTCCAGCACCAGTTCGATCGCCTGAGTGAGATTGAGCAGGAAATGCTGTTTGAGTTAGCGATTAATCGGGAACCTGTCTCGCTTTCCAAGTTGAATCAGGATTTGGTAACTCAGGCTTCTAGGCGCAGACTACCGGATGCAATGCAGTCGTTATTGCGGCGATCGCTAATCGAAAAAGAGGGTGAGCAGTTCTTTCTCCAACCTGTCGTGCTGGAGTATGCCACCAATCGGTTCGTGCAATGCATTGCTGAGGAAATTTCCAGCCAAACGCCAGAGCAACTCAGAACCCATGCGCTGATGAGAGCACAGGCAAAAGACTATGTGCGAGAGATGCAAAAGCGATTGATTGTGGAGCCGATCGCTGAACAATTGCTGCTTCAGTTTGGCAATGCACAAGCCCTGGAACAGCAGTTAAAAATTCTGTTGCAGCAGCAACAGCAAGCACCTCAGCCCAACTATCTGGCTGGTAATCTCCTCAATCTACTGGTGCAGTTGCAAAGCAATTTACGCGGCTGTGACTTTTCAGCGCTCACCGTTTGGCAAGCCGACTTGCGGCAGGTCAACCTGGCAGGAGTCAATTTTCGCAACGCTGATTTAGCAACCTCTGTGTTTGCAGAGACTTTAAGTAGCGTCATGTCAGTCAGCCTTAATCCAGAGGGTAGTTTGCTGGCAACCGGCGATTTAGACGGTAAGATTTGCCTGTGGCGAGTGGTCGATGGTCAACCGATTTTGACATTGCAAGGACATACGGGTTGGATCTGGGCAGTCACCTTCAGTCCCGACGGCAAAACGCTAGCCAGTTGCAGTCATGACTGGTTGATTCGGTTGTGGGATGTGCAGAGCCTCGATTTTGAGCCGTCCCATCCTGCAAACCTGTCTGAAGCAAGGGATGCCAACCCTATCCCAGGAGCCTGCCTCAACACTCTGCGGGGTCATTCTCATCGGGTTTGGACGATTGCCTTCAGCCCCGATGGTCAACTGCTGGCAAGTGGCAGTGATGACCTAACGATTCGGCTCTGGAATGCTCAGGACGGCACCTGCCTGAAGGTTTTGCAAGGTCACACGGGTGGAGTCACTTCAGTCTGCTTTAGTCCCGACGGACAGTTGCTGGCGAGTTCCGGCGAAGACGCTTCCATCCGCTTGTGGAGTGTTGCTCACGGAACGACCCTCAAAACCTTGCCAGGACATACCCGTTGGGTCAGGACTGTTAGCTTCAGCCCAGATGGTCAAACGCTTGCCAGCGGGAGTGAAGATCGCACCATCCGACTGTGGCAGGTCGAGACAGGTACTTGCTTCAAAACCCTGCAAGGGCATACGGGTTGGGTTACCTCACTCAGCTTTAGTCCCAATGGTCAAACGCTGGCCAGTAGCAGTGAAGATGCCTCAATGCGATTATGGAGTGTGCAGGATGGCACGTGCTTGAAGCAGTTGCAAGATCATAGCGGTTGCGTTTGGAAAGTTGCCTTTAATCCAGATGGTCAAACCCTCGTGAGTGGCAGTGCAGACCGTTCCGCTCGCTTGTGGAATGTCCAGGATAGCACCTGTCTCAAGACATTCCAGGGGCAAACCAGTGGGATCACTTCAGTCAGCTTTAGTCCAGATGGCTCCACGTTAGCCAGCGGCAGTTATGATGCCCTCGTGCGGCTCTGGGATCTGCAACAGGAAACTGGCTCCAGGGATTTGCCAGGACACACCAGTTGGATCTGGGCAGTAGCCTTTCACCCGCATGGTCAACTGCTGGCGAGTGGCAGCAACGATCAAACCGTGCGGGTCTGGGATGTCCGAGACGGCACCTGCCTCAGAACCCTACAAGGACATACAGGTTGGGTTTTTTCCGTTGCCTTCAGCCCTGATGGACACACCCTCGCAAGTGCCAGCAACGATCGCACGGTGCGGCTCTGGGATATCCGAGATGGTACCTGTCTCAAAACCCTACAAGGACATACGAATTGGGCTTGGGCAGTCGCGTTTAGTCCTGACGGACACACCCTCGCAAGTGCTAGCAATGATCACACGGTGCGGCTCTGGGATATCCGAGATGGTACTTGCTTCAAAACTCTACATGGACATACGTGTTGGGTTTTGTCCGTTGCCTTTAGCCCCGATGGTCAGACTCTAGCGACGAGTAGCATGGACGGCTCAGTGCGATTTTGGCACGTGCAAGACGGCACCTGCCTGACAACATTACGCGACCATACCAACGGCGTTCGCTCCGTTGCCTTCAGCCCCAATGGTCGTATCCTAGCTAGTGGCAGTGACGATCAAACCATTCGGCTCTGGGATGTCCGAGACGGCACCTGCCAGAAAGTACTACAAGGGCATATCAGTCGGGGCTGTTCCGTTCAGTTCAGTCCGGTTGACGTAAGCCTGCCGTCCGGTACAGGGGAAATTTTGGTCAGTGGTAGTCAGGATGAAACCATTAAACTGTGGAATCCGGCAACCGGTGAGTGCCTCAAAACGCTGAGAGCCGATCGCTTGTATGAAGGCATGAATATTCAGGGTGCGACCGGGTTGACAGTAGCTCAAAAGTCTACCCTAAAAGCATTAGGGGCAATTGAGTATTAAGGTGATCTCAGCAACTGCTCTTGTGTTCGATCTCATCTAATAACTGATGAAACGTATTGAGTGGAAGTTGCAAATATCCGTAAATCTAGCTAGATGCCTAAGTCACCCTCCTGGCTTAAGCATCTAGCTAGGTCGATGATTACTTGCAGTAAACATCTTTTTGATAGCAATCCTTGTTAGAAAAATGATATAACATTATCTCAAAATTATTTGCACAAACTGATATAACGTTATCTCATGACTGGAGTCGGAAATATAGTAATCAAGAAAGAGAAAAAATTATGCCTGCCAATTTGACCCTTTCGATTGAAACAAACGCTGGAGGAGTGGCAAAAAGTACTATTTCATACAATCTTGCGTATGAATTGGGTGTTCGTGGCTATTCAGTGGCACTATTAGACATCGATCCTAACGAATCATTGACATTATTTTGCGGATTGGGAGAATTTAAAACTCAGGGAACAATGGCTAATGTTTACCATCCAGACTTCAATGGGAACTGGCCTTTAGTTACAGCTTGGCAAGGTAAGATTGACAAAATTCAAGTTTGTAAAGGCGGAAAAGAATTACACGAAACAATTCGGGAAGTTTCAAAGGATCTGCGTGGAGCTTATACTCTTGCAGATCGGTTGAGTGATTACCCCTTATCTCACGATTTTGTAATTATCGATTGTCCTGCAACATTGGAGCCTTTACCACTGACTGCTCTTGCAGCTTCTAGCCACGTGTTAATTCCCATTCAACCTGAATACAAGGCTTCTCAAAGTGCTGCGGCGATGATTGAGTGGTACTATTTCAACTGCAAGCGGCTGAGATTGAAACCGACTCCGAAAATATTAGGTATAGTTCCTACTCGTTGGAAAAGTGATTGGGGAGCGCATAGAAGTATTGTTGAGGAACTTCCCCTAGTCTGTAAGAATTTGGGAATTCAGTATTTTAGCCCAATTCGAGAATCAGCTGATATTCTTAATGCTTCTGGTAGAGGGCTACCTCTGGGAATTTACAGACCAGGCAAAGAGGCAAGAGGAGATTTTCTG
Source organism: Nostoc sp. ChiVER01 (assembly GCF_034531155.1). Lineage (NCBI taxonomy): Bacteria > Bacillati > Cyanobacteriota > Cyanophyceae > Nostocales > Nostocaceae > Nostoc > Nostoc sp. ChiVER01. Next base: position 77,830 of record NZ_JAVRBS010000025.1, read on the forward strand.
CCAATTGTTGATGCACTAGTTAACGAACTTAAGCTAATAAGAGGTTAATCGATGACAAAATTAAACAACCCGAGTGTACTTGGAATGTTTGCTTCTGCTGCTGATTCACAACAGATATTTGAGCTTGAAGAACGAGTAGAAGATTTACAGGCAGAGATTACAAGATTAAAAGATGAACAAGCACAGGGAAAGCTTGCTGAAGAAGAACGTACAGTTCTCAATCAAACTATTGAAGACCTACGAGAACATTTGAAAGCATCTGGAATTTTTAAGATTCACTATAGTGAAATAAAACCCAATCCGAAACAAGCAAGGCAAACATTTACTTCGGATAGTATTCGGAGTATGGCTGTTTCAATTAGACAGGAAGGGCAACAACAGCCGATTATTTTACTACCGGGAAATCTCATTTTTGATGGAGAACGGAGATGGAGATCAGTTGCAGAAGAGTTACAGCCAGAAATTGAAACACTTGATGCGGTGATGCTTCAGAAAGTTCTTTCTGAAGAGGAATTACATGCACGCACTTTATTAACTAGTCTTCACCGAGAAAGCTTGAATGAGCTAGATTTAGCCGAAGGTTTGATTCAACAGGCTAAGTTAGCTTTGGAATTTGAACAGGAAGAAGTAGTTAGAGCACTTAGGAGAGCAATAGCTAGATTAAACGCAAAAAAACTTTTGCCCCAATTAACTGAATTGGTTATTTTAACTAGAAAAGAGCAGTCAGAAGGCATTAAAGCATTTAATTTAGACGAAATAGAACAAAGTATTCTTCTGTTATTACTACGTTTTCAACAAAATCCAGCATCAGTAGATGCAAATGTCTTTCCTTGTTTACGGCTTTCAGAAGACTTAAAAACTGCGATTAGACAATCAGGACTTGGTGCAAACCATGCTCGGTCACTCCAAAAACTAAATTCTAAAAATTTAAAAGTTGAAGAAACTAAAGCTCTTAAAATCCGAGAAGATGCTACATCACAAGTTTTGCAAGAAAGGCTAACAGTCGCTCAAACTCGTTTTCTAGTTGCCCAAACTATTGCTGAACATGCTCCTGAAACAAAACCTAAACCAAGTCACCAAATCAGTTCTCTAATTCGAGATGTCTCAGCAACTAAGGTCGAAGATATCCAGCAAGAGCAACTGAGAGATTTATTGGCTGTATTAGAAGCTAAGGCAAAAGAGATTCGGAAAAAGTTGGACTAATACTATCTCGTCCGACTTAGTTCACTGAATCGGAGATGTCCATGAAATCTATCGAGTGCCCATCTAAACTACCCAAACGGCTTTCGCCTGAATCCCGCAGAGTCAAACCAGAATTATCAGCCGAACGGTTTCAGCATGTGAGATTGCTAGACTGCCAAGAGAGGATACTTTGTGAGTTTACGGGTGAGCCTGTAGTTGGAGAATATAATGGAGGGACTTCAATCATCCAAATTAAGGTTAAGTGCCCCAACTAAGAGCAAACTGCTATTAGACTGAGTACGGAAGAAGTGCTTTCTACAACAGCGATTCCTTCTGCTTGGACATAAATAGGTTTCAAAAAACCAAATAATCTTTAATTTGGTCTTGTCCACGTCCTAATATCCCCGATTGGGGTTAAACTTCTCCACAGGATGAAAGCAAACCTATTGCTCCCTCTTCAATCAGATCCAAAAATTCCAGGTTACTTCAGCGACGTTTTTTAGCTACCGCAACCACTAACCGGAGGTTGGCGGTAATCATTTTTTGTTTAGCTAGTTGACCAAGCTTTTGGATTTGGGTTAACTGTGCTTCTGTTTTATTTACCTCGATAGCTAGTGCAGCCCTAGTTTGGGAACGCTCTAGTCGTTGCACTTGAGAATCGTTTTGCTTATCAAGTTTTGCATTGACCTTACAAGTCTTGTGTAGACAATCTTTTACTCTGGCAATAGCCTCGGAAAGCGACCAATTTTTCGTAGGTAAATTCCAACTGTATCAAAGCTTGGCTAGACATCTTGTGGGGCGGGAAGCTAATTTATTGACACTCTCCGGGCTGAAGCCACGGAGATTCTTGGTTCAGCGAGTCCACTTAAATTAGACCCCTTGCGGTATCTAACCCAGAGGTGGTTCTCTCCCCAAGCGTTAACTTTCCGAGTGCCCCTCGGTAGTCGGATTAGTCCAAAAATTTGCTTGATTTAAATTCTGATTGTCTAGTCTCCATGAAGATTTTACCTATTCCTGGAAAGGAGCTAGAACTGTGGAATAGAACCCCATATCTTCAGTTGCCAAGGTGCAGATTGCCGTTAGGCAGTTGGGTTTTTATACAGGTTAATTACCGTTCCTGTTGAGTTCAATTGTACTATATATTGGCTCAGGCGTAAACGCCTTTTTTAGCCTTCATTCCTTGCCTGAAGTACGAAAAACGCAACTGTGTTGCTGTTTCTCAAGGGTTTTCGGTATTTCCCTTATAACAAAGATATTGACAGTAGAGTATAAATCAAACAGTCAACCATTTCAGAGGGTGTAGAGAACCCACGTTTTGAAACGTGGGATTTAAGCAAGGAGCGGAGGCAGAGACACTCCGCCTCTGCACTTTGTATTTCGCGCTATGCGTCTCGAAATAAATATTTTTTTAAGTGGCCTTTAGACCACAACTAAAGTTTTCTATTCCTTCTTCTCTATTTTTTTGTAAGTTAATTTCTACTACGTTCATAGAAAAGATTTTAAAAATTTTAATGGGGGCTATATGGGGGCTATATGTACCCCAAAGATAGGCTAGAACTTTTAGGAAAATTTGACACCTATGCAGGGGCTAAGTGGGGGCTAAGTGGGGTATATTTGGTCAATGACATTTTGTACCCCACTTAGCCCCCAAGGGGTTATGATAAGCTCTTGAGGTTAGAGAAGGAAGGGGCAGAGTTCTGGGGAAAGACTCATAGCAAGTTATTCTTCTCTCCCCTGCTTTCCTGCTTCCCTAGATAATCTGAACAGATAACTTTCACAAATCAAAACGTATTGACTTGGCCCTATGTCAAACATTCACATCTTGCAAAAAATTTTTCCTGCTGGCTTTGATAACGGTTATGGAAGCCTAAAACTTTTAGTCGATGGTTTTGAAGTAGTTCGTGTACCAAGCTATATTTCCACAGCCGACATGGAAGATGTACCCGGACGGGTAGTTTTTAACGGTACTGCTTACACTGTTGGGGAATCAGCTTTCCGTACAGGTTATCATTTTGACCGGAACACGGATAACAATGAAAATAAAGTCAACAATGCATTGCTGACATTATTCGGTGCATTGGCACATCTGCCACACCGTAAGGCTTGGCACTTAAAATTAGTCGTCAGCTTACATGATGTTGGTCTGGCTGAAGAACTACAAAAAGTACTAAGTGGGGAATATCAGCCGATACTTGCCGGCAAACAATCAGATGTGAAAGTAGAAGTGCTGAAAGTCGTTCTAGAGGGGATGGGTGCATTATTTGGGCATCCACTGCCAAAAAAATTAACCATTTTAGACTTTGGTAATGGAACAACCCTATATTCTCGTTACAACCGGGGTCAGCGAGAAGTTCACACTGCTTACCCTATAGGTGTAGAAGTTCTCATCGATGATATCTCCCAAAAGATGAAGCATTTGAATGGCGGAAAAATCGGAGATCCATCCAAAATCCGATTTTGTTTGGAAATGGGGCATACCCGATACAGCCGTGACATCGATATCAAAGATATATACAGTGCTTCTTTAAAAGATTGGTATGAAAAATACTTGAAGAAAGTGGTGAATCTAACACTTGATGCCAAGCACCAAGGGGATGAAATCTGGGCGATAGGTGGAGGCTGCCTGTTACCAGGATTTAAGAAGCTGCTGGAGAAAAACGGGTTCAAAATACTGGACAACCCGGTAGAAGCTAATGTTTTTGGGCTTCTAGAAATGGCAAAAACCATTACGAGCAAGAATTCACCAAACACATCTGGGAAGTAAAGTTATAACAATGACAGATAAACAAGACTTAGCTCCGGTAAAAATTCGGCTCAAAGAAAACTACCGAGAACGCATATTTGCAGAATCCCAACAACTAGGTAAAAGTTACCTGGAGACGCTTTATTTTATTATTGATTGCTATTTTGTTTTCATAAAGGCTGGATTAGCCACACAACAAGTAGCTTTCACGCCGCTTACTACTAACGAAAACAGACTCCAGCAGCCAATTCCCCAGCTATCTACAGACCAAAAACTAGAAGAGCCTGATAGCGAAACATTCAGTCTTGATTTTGAATTATAACCGTCAGATGAAGTTGGCAACGGTAATTCCCAACTCGTGGGGTAATTATGTCAAAAAACTTTTAAATTTAGCTTTTGTGTAAGTATTTCAGTATTTATGTACTATATAAGATGAGTTAATGTCAGCGATTCTACCAAACAGTAGATTTTTATTCTGGATTTCTATAAAAAAATAATGCCAGTACTAACAAGTAACCCTGTATGTACTAGCATTATTCAGTTAATTGGGTCTAGAACGGAGGTTCTTGATCTAGGTCTTCATCTGTCGAAGTAACGTTATCTTCGAGTAGTTCTTTGGCAAAATCGGGAGTTTCAGGCGAGTGAGGGGTTTTACTAACCTGGGTGAGTTCGTTGATGGGTTGTGCTGACATAAAGTTTCTGATTACGAATGTGGCAATCTTTTCTTTGTAATCACCCCTGTTATCAACTAGCAAATCGAGATATCCTTCTGCTGTGCCGTGTACGCCTTCCCCCTGTTCGTTAATAACGACGGCGGGTGCGCCCTTGGAACGGAATGGCATCTCGTCAGCAACTACTCCTTCCTTGGAACGGTAGTAGAATTCGGCGATCCCAAAGGCAATCAAGGAACCTTCTTTGTCGTGGGTAGTGTTCACTGACTTAAGATTGATAGTTGCAGTATTATGAATCATGTTCGTTTTATTTGTAGATTGATTAGATGGTTTATCGCCTACGATTTATAGTACATAGGCGATTTTTAATTTCCTAGAAATTTGCGTTAGCTACAGTCTGTGTTTCGTTTGGTGCAGAAGTGGATGTAGATTCTTCCTTACGGGGTGAACCTAACAATTCAATAGCGTTGATTGTAATTACGGGTTTTTGCCGCATAGTCCCAGAATTTTTATCTGCCCAACGATCAAATCCAAACTCGCCAGTAATTGCAATTTGGGTTCCTTTACGAACGTAATTTCCAATCACTTCTGCTTGATTTCCCCAAGCGACTAAATCAAACCAAAGGGCTTGTTCACTTCTGTAGGGTGGTCTTACTGCAATAGAGATTGAAGCCTTAACTGCACCGGACTCGAAGTATTTCAGTTCAGGTTCTTGTCCGCATCTGCCAACCAGCATGACTTTGTTGATATAGTTCATAACGCGAGGATTTATAGATTTCTCTTATTGCTGCGTCAGCATTAGTTCTTTCAGGATTTATTGTTTTGACGAGTTGTTTTATTTAAACCACATTCTTTTTTATTCATACTTATGAGTTATTTTTTGTCCTTGTTTATCGTAAAGTTGTGGTTTTTACTAGAGAACGACAAGTTACCCTGTGCTATGGTGGTATCGCAATTAATCCGGTCTGTATCTAAAAATTATAAGTAATGACTTATGCCTGAATGTCTTCTCCTGAAGCGAGTAAGTATTTGTAAGCTGATGCTTTTGGCTTTGATATGGATACAGTCCGATGAGGATAGCCAAAACCAGCTGACTTCTGACTACTCATCTTCTTTGCGGGTAGAAAATCTTACCTGGTTAGGAGAAACATCTGTTGGAGAAGATGTAGAGCATTTTTGCGATGTTTCCAATACCGCTAGGATAGGCGTTTGGAGAGAAATTCTAGAACTGAAATTAGTAGATTTAATTGCTGATTTACCGACTTGTTTGCACGATGCGTCATGGTTTGCCTTACTGGCAATTACCATGATGCTAGTGGATAAGGAACTAGACCGAGTATGCGTGCATCCACAAGATGAGTATTTTGCCCGGACTATCGCGCTTGAAAGTTTAGCAGATTTAGGTGATTCTTACTTAGCCAAAGGCCACCCTTATTTAGATTTTCCTCTATCGTTAGAAGATGCTAAGTCGTTACTACCAGTTAATGGAAAGCAAGAGCTAGAAATCGAGCTAGAGAAATTTATTGTTGATACTTATGAAGACGATTTTGATGATGAATCTCCAGATATTAATGAGTTTTCACCCATCTATTTACAAGAGATTTTAAAAGAGTTTTTTATTGAATCTGATTGGCAGGGTGATATCAATCAAGAGGCTGTCGTCCAACTCCAACAGAAGTACGGTTCGCAGTATTCAGAAGGTGCGTTTTCTCCTGAAACTGAGGGACACGAACGTTGGGGGAAAACGCTTGTTTTTCTCAAACAGGTTATAGGTCTGGATTCCAGTTTTATCGAAAGCCAGAGCGATTTATTCCTTGATGATGAATCTCAGGTGGCTGATTTACCTGATTACTTCTGTATCGAGTCTCATTTAGAACGTTGGCAAGACCGAACAGTTGTTTTATCACGGTTGGTTCATACTTTGGTTTATTTCATGCTGGTAGGACAAAATTATCATCCCAGTCATTTGGAAGATTTGATGGCTATTCCAGCTTCTTCACGGGCGATATCCAGCTTACAAGCTTGTTTAGGTGTAGCTGCTTACAGAAGTGGTTATTACATGGCTGCTTCAAATATTCCTGAATCAGAAGTTGGGTGCAACTGGCTTTTAGAAAAAGTTTTCCCTAGTCTGCGTGATTTTTATCAAACAGGTCGCTTGAGTGGGAAGCAATAATTAATATTTTATTATTAGTTTACAAATATAAATTTTTACTTATGAATAAATACTTATTTATAGGATTGTTACTCTTACTCGTTGGATGTTCATCTCCAGAAAAAGAAGATAAAGTCTCGGCTATAGAATCGAATTCTTCACCTACGCCATCATTATCCACAGCTAATGTTAGTAATGCTACGCCATCGCTAAATCCAGAAGCGTTGCCTGATTTATCGAATAAAGAGAAGCTTGGAGAAGTTAATGCAGAAAACGATTTAATTGACTTGTTTTATTTTGATGGTAATGGTGTGAAAGTGAGTTTAACTATAGCAGCTGATAAAGGTTGTTTTGTCTACGTGCGGCGCAGTACTCCAAACCAAGTTGGTGAGGTTGAAATTGAGTCACTACGGCGCGAGAAGTTGGGTCTGTGGCGTTCGTATAACACTCAGCGACTTCTAACTCAACCTGCTGGCAATAAACTAAAGGTTTATTCATCAAGTGAGGAACTTTCTTCTACTTATGAAAATCCTGCCATATCACAAGAAATGCTTGTGGCAGCGAAGGAATTGAAAGAGCGTGAAAAATCGTTTAAATTGCTTTTACGTCAGGACTTGAGAGCGAGTGATTCAGCAAGACGAATTTATGTCAATCAGTGTCAGAAATTAGGTAATTTTTATTATAAAGAAGAACTACCTCCTCTCACAGAAAAGGAGAGGAAGGACTTTGAAAAGAGTGTTGAAAAAAGGACTGAAAATTAATTATGAGAATAGTGATAATTGCTCCATCTTAGTATTACTTTCAGTTGAAGTTGCTGTAACAGGGTGTTTGTTCTTATTTGACGACTTTTTACCCCATCCTTCTTTCGCCGCGTGTTTGACTACACGGGAGCGGATATCAGCAGCTAGGGTTTCATAATCAGAGCGGATTTTTTCATAACGAACCGGGGTTGTACCAATTTTCTCCCACAGTTTATCGTATTTGAAATTCTCAAAAGGTCTGTGCCTGACGAGGGCATCATAACTTGCCCAGAGGTAAACATCTGTCCATTCAGATGATAGTGGCACTTCAAAAGCAATTGGCATCATAAGTGCAACAACTTCGCTACTAGAGGCGAGTTTACCTACTTCTCCCTTGTCTATATCTTCTAATGCTGCATCTAATCTATCAACTGCGATCGCTTTTCCTACCCAAGACGGAATTGACTGTTGCCAGCCGTTCTGCTGAGTTACAATTGGCCCGACGATGTATTGAACAATTTCATGACTTGCTCCTGCTAGATCAAGTAGACTGGCTGTTATAACTTTGTTAATCCCTTGGCTGGTTAGTAACTGAAGTATCTTTCTAGTGCTAGGAGTAAGAATTTCGCTAGCTTTTTGGCTTTTGCTGTTACGGATGGTTTCTTCGACATCGAATAAGCTTTGCTGCTGGTTCATATTCTTTATGTGTAAATAAATACTGCCAGCTAGAAATACTTATAACTGGCAGTGCTTTTTGATAATGGGTGTGTTTTGCTATGGCAGAAGTAGGTTATCCCAAACGCTTCTAGGAGTAACGTGATGCAGCAATTGCTTCCTTGCTTGAGTAAATTTAGCTAGCAATTGAGTGTTTTTTAATTTCTGCCACCAGTCGTGTTGCAGGTAGGTAAGCAGCCATAATTGTGTCTCGTGATTCCAGCTTGAGATGGAGTTACTCAAACTGAGTGCGTTGAGGATATCGTCAGGAGGTACTTCCAGTTGACTTGTGATTTCTTTTGAGATGGAAGCTAACATTGTGATGTTGGCGATCGCTTGACCAGGACTGCCTGAACTGATAGCTAGTATTTTTTCTGTTACCTCAATTTGTTGGTCTTTCAGAACAGAGATAACCTCCTCATTAGTTAACCTTTGGAAAGGTATGATTTGACACCTACTCTTGATAGTGGGTAATAGCTTTTGAGGATAGGACGAGATCAGGATAAATGTTCCAGTTTTCGGTTCTTCCAGCGTCTTGAGAAGTTTGTTGGCGGCGGTAGGGTTAAGCATATCTGCTTCGTGGATAATCACCACCTTTTGCTTGGCCTTGACTGCACTAGTTGATAGAAATTCAATGACCTCGCACACCTGTTCTACTCGAATAGCAGGTATACCTTTCTGCTGGGGGGTGTTTTCGGGATGGGTTGGTTTGATTTGTAAGATGTCTAGATGGTTATTTTCTCCTGCCTTCGCGGAGCGACTCCCTCTTGGGAGTATGGCATTTGCGATCGCCAAAGCGGTTTTTCCTTTCCCTACTCCCTCAACTTGACTGCTAAATAGGTATGCAGGAGCAATTTTATTCTGTTCGATTGCTTCAGTCAGGAGAAGTTTGGCGGTATGCTGTCCGGTGATTTCTGTAAATGGGTTGTTTCTCATATCGTACAAATTTCAGCAATTCGACTGGTTAGGTTGTCAACTCCGCTTTTGAGTTCAGCTTCGAGTTGTACAAGTAAAGTAAGGCTGGTTTTAAGCTTTTGAACGCCTACAAACTTGACTTCATCTTTGAGGTAATACAATCTTTTGGGGTTTTTCAGTTCGGCTATTTCTGCAATCTTCGTATCAGATAATTTAGTTTCTACCCCAGCTTTGGTTATTAACCAAGTGCGGAAAATAGAGGTAAGTGTTGCTACTATTTTGAGATGATGTTCATTATTATCTAGTAGTTTAGATACCTGCACTACTGCCAAATTTGGATGATTCCTTAACATAGCAATAGTAAGCTTTAGGTAGTCAGTATTATGATTGCCAACGAGCTGTTTTACTTCCTCAACAGAGATTATTTTTCCACTTGCATAAACAGCAAGTTTAGCGAATTCGCTATCGGCTCGTGCAGTATTATTGCCAATTGCTTCAGCTAGGTAATCAGTGACATCTGGAGTGAGTTTAACTTGATGGATAGCTGCATACTTTCCTATCAAGTTAACTATCCCCTTTTTATCCCAACTAGAGATCAGGGGAAACTCTTCTTGTTGGGCATATTTTAGGATAATTTTTACTACTGTCCTGCGCGAATCTGGCTTTTTGTTACCAGTAATTAGAAGAATATTGCTTGACGGTATTCGGGAAAGGTGATTTTCAAGTTCTTGGTTATTATCTTCATTTGATAAACTTCCAATTAGAGAGTCGCTGTCTGTATGAATAATTTTGTTACCTTCTCCAAAGGGCAAGGTCATAACCTCAGTAAAGATTTTGGCAGCAATATTTTTCTCATTTCCAGATAGCTTGACGTAATTGAAAGCTTTCCATTCCGCATGAACATTTTGATTCACTAAATAATCAATTCTTTGATTGAGTGAGTAGCTATCTTCGCCGTAGTATAGATATACAGTCATGATAGATTAGATAAACATTTGTTTATCAGGCGTTAGTCGGAAGCGGTGGTTTAAAAAAATAAGAGTTAGTATTAACTCTTTCCATATCCTTAGTATTTGTTATATAGCCGCTAGCAAAATATAGCAATCAGCAAATACTTACACTTAATTTTGTACTGACTTTACTGACTTCTGATTTGAGACTTTATCAGCAGGGTTTTCTACTGGTTGAGTACCCAAATATTTCCGCCAAGAATCTAATTGTTGGAGATATTCTATTACTCCACTAGAACCAGTTACCTCATATAGCGCAATAGCTGTTTCCCATTCCTTTAAGCTAGCTTTTTTATGGGAAAGAATTTTGACTATAGCTCCTGGAAGTTTAGTCTCTTTACCAGTATCTAGATTTAGGTGTGATACGCTTTCTAGTAATAGTTCTTGTTCGGATAAGGGAACACCACCATCTTCGATGTTTATAGTATGAAGTTGGGCACTAATTCCTGATAGAGGAAGAGTGTGCTGAATTAATTTTTTAACTTTATTGGTTTTAGTATTCCTCCTTTTTGGTTTAACGATAACTGGGTTGTTTGGGTCTGCAACTTCGTAACACTGAGGAAGTTCTAGAGAAAGTTGACCTGTTAAGTGCCATGATGCAGTTCGTTTTTCTGGCGGGGTGATCCGGTACGAGAACTCGGCTGTTTTTCTTGCATCGCCAAATTTCCTTAGTTTGACCCGCATCTTGTAGCTGATAATTCCTTGAATGTAGGTTTTTGGGTCTAATATTATTCGGTTTGTATTTTCCCACCACTCAATTTCAACAATGCGATCGCCATCTAATTCATAGATATTTCTAACTCTGGCATTAGGGTGAGATGCAAGGAATGAGTTCACCCAAGCCCTTTGTTTTTTATTAAGCCTGGGCTTGCGATATGAGGATTTATTTTTCATTAGTTACTTTTCCAGTTTAAGAAAAATATCTCCATTAATACATCAATAAATTAACGAACTTAATCATTTAAATAATGACTGATACTGTGTTTACTAATCTAAGTATGGACAATATATTTTTTATTTGTGAGAATGCCTAAAAATACTTTAATAAAAGCTGATTTGCTTGTAAATATTTGTTATTTTTACAAAATGCTGAGAATTCATGAATTGAAAAAAGACTTGATATTTATTATTTTTAGTTGTTAGGTTAAATATCAAGTTTATTGATCTAGAAAAGAGATAACTGACGTTCATTCCCTTCTAGTATTTCAGGAGCGGCTATTTTGAGGATTTCTTCTCGCCTTTTTTCGATAATGTCAAGATAGTATTGACGTGAATAGCTCTCATTTGTGCTGGTATTAGTAATACCTCTGATTCCGTAATAGTAAATTACTACATCACCAGGTTTTCCTAATTTAAGAAGTTCTTTTTCACCAATACGAATTTTGCGAGTAATGCAGAGTTTTTCTCTCGGGTATTTTCCTGATAAAATCTGCGATTTTACTTCTCTGAAATATTCCTCTGCTGTAGATTGGTTTTGGATTAAGTAGGTTAGATATTCAACAGGGAATTCTTTCTCTAGTTTTGAGCGAGAACGGCTTCTCCAACTACCTTTGCGGATAATCCAGTTATCTTTTAGCCATAACAGATAGTTCTTAGTTCCCCTTTGCGGAATAAACATTGCATTGGCAATAAACTCTAATTTGACGGTTATCTCTTTGGGTAATTGAGACTGAAGTGTGGCATATACTTTTTCTGGGTTGGGGTGAGTAAAGAACACCCCGTCAGTATCAACTTCTACAGGGGTTGCACCAGCATTATTGATTACCTCAATCATGAATTGTAGGATGCGCCGACCGTAAGCTGTTACTAAGGCGGCTGCTTCCATATCGTTGAAGGTGAGTTCCGATGTTCCGAAGAACCCAAACTGAGAATTAGCTAAAACTTTGGTGGATTCTCTTTTTTCCTTGGCAACACTGTCTCCAGTGCTGGCAACTTGTTCCAACCTTGATTTTTCATTTACCAAATATTGCAAGATGCTCAAGCCGATTCGTTTTGTATCCTTACGAGAGACAATCCCTTTCGACAATATGGTTGTGGGGTACATAGAACTGATATCAATGTATCCAACCTTTTTATATAGTCCTGGAATAGAGTAGGCTATCCCCCCTTGGAATTTATACTTACGGTCGGGCTTGGGTTTGTATCCTGGGTAGTGATGCGAGAATATTTGCTTCCACTTAGTGCCGTTACCAGCGAGGGCTAATTGCTGGAGGTTCATTCCCGGTACAACCAGTGCTTCATAGTGGTATGAGGGTACAAGTCTGTTAGCTATGAGTTGCGTATCTTCCAAGTCGTAAATAAGGTAATCCTTGATTTTCTGCCATCCCCTACTACCAGAACCGGCTTTCCAGCAGGCGAGAATTTCTTCATAGGGGAGAACCAGTCGCGCTTGCTTACGCAATCCCATTTCTAGTACCACCTGTTTAAGCGATCGCCCGTTAGTTAGTTCCTTGGCGACAAAATCCCACCTGAGAACGCAGATAAAGATATCTACGTGCAGGCAGTTGCGGATGAATACCTCTCGAATTTCCAGTGGTTCGCCGCGTACTTGGGCAGTTCGGATAGTGCGCTTCTTAGATGCAATTCCAAATGGATGAGAAATGCCATGTAACTCGCAGCGGGTGATGAGAAACGGTAGGTCAAATTCTGTTCCATTGTAGGTGTAAATTACTTCTGGTTTGCTTGCTTCTAGGTGTTTGAAAAACTCCAGGAGGATTTTGCTTTCGGCTTGATCCATAAAGATGGCAATCTCTCCTATCTCCCTCATACAGCCAATTGCATAGATACGATTTTCTCTTGGGTTTATCCCTGCCGTCTCAATATCGACTACCAGAGTTTTGAGCGTTCTGTAGGTCGGAATACTTACTGTGGGATGCCACTCAGGTATTGGGGTAGTATCTGACCAGAATATGTCGAGTTTTTCCTCATCAACGATAATCTTATTACCAGATTTGGTAATAAAATCTCGGTGGTTGTAATTCATAATATCCAAAATTAATTACTCTTTTTTGGCATGAATCCTTGTGGTTTAGTTGGTGGTTTTTTTGACGATAAAAATACCTCAAAAATTATGTCTAGATTATTAGGAAGTGCGAATATTGAAAGCGGCTGCGTATGTGGTTCTTTTTCTTCTAATAGTGCGGTCATAATTTTGTACCAGGGTACTGCTGCTAATATTGATGTTGTTGCTGTAAGCAGCCATACTGGAAATTCGCGTACTTTTAATTGGTTGTAAGTGTTTTTAAGCTTTGAATTGTATTCCAGCCATGCAAATGCTACTAATTCTTTGAGAAGGTCTTGCCTACCATTGCTGTATATATATTTGCACGCTTCATCTACACATCGTTCATGAGTTTGTTTGTAAGCAATTGTTATTTCTAGCATTTGGATTTTTTCTGCTTCTGGTACTTTCCATTCGTTAATTGAGTCATTGCTGTATAAATTTTTGGCACAGCTAGAGGCAACCGCTAAAATACAGTCAAGGTTTTTTCTAAGTCTGTCAATCTCTAGCAGGCAGTCGTTAAAATGTGCTATTCCATTACTGCATTGAACTGAACTTCCCTTGATCTGTTCTGATAGCTGTCTGGTGGCGAATAGTCCATCGATAGTAAGTGTGCCATTAATGGCTATATCTAAAATTTCGAGAAAACGTTTTTTAAATAATGCGAGGGTTTGTTTACGATCTAAGGTTTTAGGATGGGAATAGATAACCCCGCTAATTTCTGATTTATCGGGACATTCATTTCCTACGCCTGGAAAATGCCTCCAGTAAGGTGGCATTTTTTCACCTTTGGCAAGGCATAATTCGCCAAAACATTTGGAGCATCGCGGTAATTCGTCAATATACGTATCAAAATCTGCGATCGCTGCTGGTAATTCAAGTCCTGTACGAAGGCTAATTGCTGCAACTGGCATAATTTTAATCAGATACTTCCACAATGCCAGTTGTTAAATTTTGTTGTGGTATTGCTTGATATCTTAATTTTTTGCTTCCCAGTCAGGACAGTCTTTATTAATATTGAGGCTTACTGCACAAGGTAGATATTGCTGTAGATGCACGTCTATTATATTTAATGTAATTTTTGAATAAGCCTGAAAAAATCTTTCCCCAAAGTTTTTATTGGGGAAAGTAAGTGTTTTTACAAAGTGACGAACATTTGAATTAGGCAGTTTGTAATTGAGACTTCATCTGAAGCTCTTGTACCAGTTGTACCCATGCAGGTGCTTTTTTACCTTTAATGGGAGTAAGATTGTTCCAGTGCCTTTCGAGTTCAGATTGAGATAAATGTGGGAGTTGTTCCTTACCCCAATTTATAGCATCTTGGATTGTTTTCCAATTAGTCCAAGGTTGTTTTTCTTCTTTGATATTGCTTAACTCAATGAGTGTCGCTTCCAACCAAAGTTTAGCTGCCTCCGAGTCACGCATTAACTGTTGTCTTGACATTAACAGGGCAATACTTGCCTGAATCTGGGTTAGTTCCCACATCTGAGAAATAGTAACGAGTTCCTGCCAAATGTCTTCCTCCAGTTGAGTAATTTGTCTATTATCAGGGGCAGTTTTAGCCACTAGCAGGTCTTTGAGAAACCCAGTTAAACTTGAGTATATGACGAATGGGTTTTTGCCATACTCGATTAAGTCTTGGAGGATTTGTAAGTTAGCTGTTACGTCTCCTTTAGCAAGATTTTCGGTTAGGGTAAGTAGGTCATGTTCGGGAACAACACCTGATAATTCCCAAACCCAGTTTGGCGTGATTTCATCTACTCCCAGGTTGCTCAATTGATCGAGCAATACAAGACAGTTGCGAATAAAACCCCCACAAGATTTGACGATCGCCCAAATACCAGGTGCGTTAATGTTGATGTTTTCGTTCTGGGCAACTTTTGATAAATACTGAACAAGTGTTTCTAGTCCTACTCTCCTAAAATCAAACTTTTGACAGCGCGAGATGATAGTTTCAGGAACCTTGTGTATTTCAGTTGTGCAGAAGATGAAAACTACATGACGGGGTGGATTTTCAATAGTCTTGAGGAGTGCTTGCCACGATTGACTGCTTAGGGCATGACATTCATCAATAATGAAAATTTTGTACCTTCCCTCAACTGGTGCAAACTGGGTAGTGGAAATTAACTCGCGGATTGTTTCTACCCCGCTATTGCTGGCAGCATCTAACTCAGTTACATCCAGTGAAGAAGAGGCTGTAATTCCCTTGCATGAATTGCATTCTCCGCAGGGCTTGGTTGTCGGCTCATCGGTTGACTGGCAGTTGAGGGATTTAGCCATGATGCGGGCGGTGCTAGTCTTGCCTGTACCTTTGGGGCCGTTGAATAGATAGGCGGGTGCAATCTTGTGGAGTGCGATCGCCGTCCCTTGCGCGTCTCCTTTAGGAGAAGGCGGGCGTTGCGCGATCGCAGAGTGACTCCCTCCTGGGAGTATCGCATTTATGAGAGTGCGGACGATATGTTCTTGCCCGATTACTTCACTAAGGGTCTGGGGGCGGTACTTGAGATGTAGTGGTTGGTACATGATTTTGATGATAAACGGGTGTTTTATTTACTCCCTACCAGTGTGGTTGGTAGGAAGTTTGATTTTTTAGGCAGTCGCCGCTTCTTTTTTCGTTCGTGGCGATCGTGAGGTTAACTTACCTTTGGTAGTATCTTTGGCTACCACAGATTGCGTTTCTATTTGAGGAGTTTCACTATCGTCTGTTGCCTGTGGCACATTTGTTACTTCTTCAGTGCCAGACTCACTTTGAGTGCTAACCTCTGTTACTTCTTCAGTGCCAGACTCACTTTGAGCGCTAACTTTTGCCTTTGTACTTTGGCTATTTACCTTTTCAAACCCCTGCTTGATTTCTACAGGCATTACCAGATACAACTGATTGAGCAGTCCTCCCATTGGGCAGACAATGACTGGTTGCGTGGGTTTGTTGCACCGCACCACGATTTCATCAGTACTGATATGCTTTAATCCTTCGATAAGGTAGTCGATGTTTAATCCAATACTGATGTTTTCTGAATTGCTAGTTACTGACTTCATCAGTACCGAGTCAACTGCATCCCCAATATCAGTAGCTTCAGTGTATAGTGTTGCCTGTGTAGCTTCCAATTCCCAGAGGATTTTGACAACCTTTTGCTTGCGTTCGGCTAGATAACTTACCCGCTTCAGCGCGCTCTCAAATCCCTTGCGCTCTAATGTAAATTCATACTCAAACGACCGGGGAATCAAGCTATTGATTTTGGGATATTCTCCCTCCAGAAGTCGGGAAATGAGCTTTGTATTGGGAAGGCTAAACTCGATAGTTCTATCTGATAGAAGAATATTGCAGACGCTCGTATCGGCGCTTTGAGAGAGAATTTTGTTTAACTCGCCAAGTGACTTACCTGGAACAGTGAAGTTGATTGGGTCAGAATATTCGCTATCGAGTGTTCCTGTTACTAGCGCTAATTTGTGACTATTTGTACTAGCAGCTTGCCATTTGTTAGTATCAATTTTAAAGTTGACACCAGTTAAAACTAACTTGGTTTCGTCGCTGCTGGCGCAATAGAGTGTCCCTTCAAGTGCGGCTTGGAGTTTCTTTGCACTTAAGTTTATCTCTATTGGATTTTCTGCCTTTGGAAGTGTTGGGAACTCGTCAGGTTTTCCGCCAATCAGTCGGCACTTACCGCTATTGTGAGTAATTATGCAGGCTTGGTTTTCTACTTTTAGGGTAATTTCTCCTTTGACATTATTAACAGTGTCAGTTAATAGTTTGGCGGGGAGTGCTACCTGACCTGAAGTTTCGACGTTAGCGGTGGTTGTAGTATGAATTGTGAGGTTAAGGTTTGTACCTGTTGCTGATACGATCCCGTCTTCGTCTGCAATCAGTAAGATATTTCCTAAAATTGGGTCAGTGGGTTTAGGACTGATTGCGAGGTAAGCGGTTTCTAGAATTTCTGCGAGTTTAGATTGTTCAATGGTTAGTTTCATTTGTTACTTGGTTTTTAGTGGATGATTTCTTAACGGGCGCTATTTCTAGCACCCTTTTTGCTTAGATGAGGTAGTTTGTTTTAGTAAGGCAGTTGTTCCATCTCAGTACTGTATGCTGTATAATCATGACCTGCTGTACTAGGAGGAAGTGCTGCTATTGGCATATCGGCTGCACCTATGAGGCGGTTATGTTCTGCTACAACGGTTGATGTTTTACCGATGCGGTGAGAGAATTCGGGATTTGCCTGCATCGTTGTTTGGATATCGATTTCTTTGGCCTCTGAGAAGAATTCGAGAAAATCGCTGCCATCCGGGTTTGGTGATTTGTAGGAAGTGACAACTGCTACCCAAGATTTATCTCTTTGGTTAACTGCTTCTTTCGGTTCAAGGGATGGTGTGAAGGTGGGTTGAAATGCACCAAGGCGATGAAACTCTGCACGTTTTTCAGCGACAGTTGTATCAGTAAATCGGGCGAATGCAACCTCTAGTTCGCGTTGGAACTGTTTGTAAGCCTCGCCAAATTTTGATGATGCAACGCCTTTGATTGACAAGACAATTGGTACTGAGTGCAAGTTATTATTATTTTCATCGACAAGTTGCAACAAGTAGAACCGTCTCAATACTGCGGCATCTTTGCCGAGTGCTTGGTACATTTCGTACCCATCAGGTGATTCGTACACCCCCACAATTTTGCCATCATCGCGCTGTTCAATATATCTGGGAGAAACATCAAGAATGTGCATCCTGGGCGATTGCAACAACACTCCCATTTCTGGCGTGCCACTGGAGAAGGTGTGCTTGTGTGTAGGTTCTTGTCCTTGCCAGTTAATTCCTGCTAAATACTTATCTTTTATAAACAACCCAACTTTTTCTGCTTCCATGTGGTTGATGACTTGGCAGATGCAGATGTTGCTAATCGGCGCATTGTACTCAGGATTGGCAAATTTAGAAATAGCTGATTTACGCTTTTGTATGTTTGCCCCATTCTGAACGGTTTGTTGAGGAGGTTCTGACTCGGACGCTGCGCTTTCTTCAGTATTAGGCTTTGTTTGATTTCTTGCCATAATTTTAATTAATTGAAATCAATCTTTAATGCGTAAAGCAAAAAGCCGTTGTAAAAAATAAAAGTCGTCTGTTATGAAGACGACTTGAAAGATTTATTAATTTTTCGCTATTTAGATACAGTTTTCATCATTCTGTCCTCTGTTCGTTGTGCCATTGCTCAATCACTTCCTCATTCACCCAGAAAGTAATACTGCCTCGAAGCTTTAGTGCTGCATCATACTCTTTCCAGTTGCGAACTTTATAGTTGGCTTTGGCTTTTGTGTTCATACTTAGGCTGTCGGGGTCTTAGTACAAAGCGCATCTGGGATAGGTATAATTTACCATTTTCTCCAATCGTGCAACAACGCCGTTAAGTGTAGCAAAAAATTATGAAGAAGCTATGAAGTATATCTACTAATATGTATCAGTAGCTTTATCAAAATTTTAATTAAAACAATAATTCTTATTATAAGTTATACTTTGTTTTAATTAAAATAACAATTTTTATTGTAAGTTCTATTTTTTACATTAAAAAGTAGTATTTACTCTGCTACTCTGAAAAAAGAATACAATTCAAATAGAACCTTTATTCGTAATAATTAGCTGTATAAAAGGGTTCTGTCTCCTATTAGTGACTGTGTGAAATTGTCTTTTTAAGTACTTTTTGAATTACTCCTTTAACAGAGGTATTAAAAATGGGTCATTTAACCCGAATTTTTACTAGCTTTGCCAATAACTAATATTAGTGCCGAATTAAATGCAATGGAAAAGCAAATCATTTAGGTTTCTGGCGTTCCTAATAGAAAAAGTAAAAACAAGTATTCAAGCTAACTCTCTCGATTCAGTAGATGGAAGCAAATTAACTATGGAAAGCAAGTTCCACAAATTAGAGGAGGAGATTAAGGCACTCGGTAACTGCTATAAAGAGATCCACAAGGATATCCAAGTGTTGAATTCAAAGCTGGATAAGCTCGTTGATGTTGACAGAAAAATGATGGAACAGCGTCAGGAGAATGGGCAACTCAAGCGCAAAATTAAAGATTGGGAGGAAGTGGCTATAGAGTTCTACCGCCTAATGGAAAGAACCCTCGGTTATTCAGATCTGAATGAAGAGCAACGAAAAGCAACAGAGAGGTTTTTATCTAAATTTGAAGACTATGTAAGCCCTGTTTTTGGTCTAGAACGCATTAATCCATCACCTGGAACTCCATTTCAGGATAGGTTGCATCAAGCAATTGGTTATGAATCAATATCACTATCTGATGCGCCTCCAGAGTTTGTACGTAGATGTACTAGCTGGGGTTATAGAGTAGGCTCTGAGATTATCGAATCTGCTCAGGTTATAGTAACAACATTGCCGGAGATTCCCAATGAGAAATCTTTTCAGGAAAAGAAATTTGCTGAGAATCAAGAAGATTCAATGTCAGAGAGCCAAATAGTACCAGAAGCAAATTATGAGTCAGAAACTAGAAATGACAATCTGACTCCTCAAATCTCCTCTATAGAAGCTTCCACTCATGCTCACAGTCTTTCCCCCGTAGAGGAAGAAACACCCTCACAAACAGAAATTACCTCCATTCAGTCAGAAAACCCGATCAGTGTTCAACAAGATAAAACAACAGACCTATGACAAATCAATTTGCTATTGGAATTGATCTTGGAACTTCTACTTCGGAAATTTGTGTCTTTAGAGATGGTCAGCCTTACTCCATCCCTGATCCTGGAACAAAAATTCCTATTATTCCCTCGATTTTTGCTATCAATCCCAAAGGACAGTTTTTAGTCGGGGAAAGTGCTCGAAACCGTGTTGATTTAGAGGCACCTAAAGGTGTTAAACATGGTATTCGAGAAGTTAAGCGACAAATGGGGACTTCAGGAATGATAGAACTTCTTGGTGAGAAATATCGACCTGAAGAAATCTCAGAAAAAATTCTTCGTAAATTGAGAGATAATGCCGAAGAAGCTTTGGGCGAGACTATTCAAGAGGTAGTTCTATCTGTCCCTGCCAATTTTGATAACGCCGCCCGTCAAGCTACGTTGGATGCAGCTAAATTAGCAGGTCTTAAGATTATTCGTTTGATAAATGAACCTACAGCAGCGGCACTAGCTTTTGGTTTTAAAAATATTGATGTTGAAGAACAACTTGTTGTTTTTGACTTTGGCGGAGGAACTTTAGATATCACTGTTTTAGAAATGATATCTGGCTTACTTGATGTCAAGTGTAGTTTTGGCGATCGTTATCTAGGCGGAAAAGATTTTGATGAAAAGTTAATTGAGTTAATTCTTAGAAAGTTTCAAGAAGAATATCCAAACATACAAATTTCTGAGAACTCTCAACGTGCATTAAAGGGAGAGGCAGAAAAAACAAAAATTATTTTATCAGCTCATCGTTCTCACACAGCACACATTTCTAATTTTGCTGTAAGAAGTGGTGAACCAATCGATTTAGATGTTGAAGTCACCCGTGAAGAGTTTGAACGGGCTATTGAGCCTTTATTACAACGTGCTCGCGAGTGTCTTCAGCAGGTGCTGAATGCTAAACAGCTAAAACCTAGTGCTATTGATCGAGTACTACTTGTAGGTGGTACCACATACATTCCTGCCGTTCGTCAACTACTCGCAGAATTCTTTGGAAAAGAACCGAAATCAGATGTAGTCAATCCGGATCTTGCTGTGTCAATTGGAGCTTCAATTGAAGCCGCTATTCGGCAAGGGTTAATTAAAGAAGACACAGGAATTATCATGACTGATGTTTCTCCTTTTGGCTTAGGTATTGAAGTTCAAGAAGTTGATAAACATGGAAAACCCATATTTCAACATGGAAAACCTGTATTGAAATACGATTCCTTAATCCAGCCAAATACAACAATTCCTTACATTACAACAAAACTATATAGCTTATTACATACTGAGCAAGAATCAGTTAAGATTCATCTTTATCAGGATCATTTAGGGAAAGCTGAGTTATCAAGTGAAGCAATCGACACAGAAATAGTAGGAGTGATTGAAGATATTCCTAAAGCTACTAATGGTGTTCCCTATCCTGTGGAAGTAAACTTTTCCTATGACAACAATGGCTTAGTTAAATTAAAAGCTACAATTCCTGACATTAATAAAAGCTTAGAAATTACATATGAGCGACCTTTTGTTTTTTCTGGCAATATGACTGATAAACAAATAGAGAAAGCAATAGAACGTGGTAATATAACTGAGGCAAATAATGGCACTTTTGATGAGTTTGAAGGACTACTTAAAAGCTCAAAACGTTTAATCAAAAATTTACATGAACCTGAAAGTTCCCGTCTTACTCAAGCTGTTACGAAACTAGAGAATGCACTTACATCTGGCAACACTAAGGAAATCGAGAAATCGAGTAAGCAATTAGTTAACTTAAATTTTGATCTGAGAAAGTAAGAGCTAGGTTTAAGGTAATGGCATACGAAGTTTATAGAATTCTCGAATTATCACCATCAGCATCAATCAAGGAAATTAAGCGTAGCTATAGCCAGTTAGTTCGTAAATATAAAAATGAAGATATTGAAAAATTTAGTCTGATCAGAAGAGCATATGAAATGCTCATAAATTCAGATGCTAAAGCGATTTACGACTCTTTTTTGCAAATTGATAGTTTTTTGAAAATTTATCAAGAGACATTTCTTCATTTGGAATGGGAAGAAGCGATTCAAATATTAAAACGTATCGTAGTAGAATCCCCTGAAGAAGATGAAATTCAAAAACTTGCTCATCTTTTACCGCAAGATAAAGAAGTTATTGAGGAACAACAGACATTTTGGGGTTACATACAAGAAAATCATCGTTTTATTAAGGAGCAGCTTGGACTTTGCTATATATCCAGTGGTCAATGGGATGAGGCAATCGCAATCTATGAGAAACTAACAACACAGAAACCTGAGATTTTTCATTACTGGACAAACTTAGGTCAAGCTTACAAGACTCAAGCTGATTTCTTATCGCAGAATAATATTAGTCAAGCACATCTTTATCAGCAAGCTCGTGAATGCTTTAAAAAAGCAGTAAACTTAGAAGCAACTAATTCAAAGCCCTATTTAGAAATAGCTCGAATCTATTTCAACGAAAATAGTTATTCTCAAGCAGAGATTTGGGCTGAACGTGCTATTAATGCAGATAGAAAGATTGATTTTCAAGATTTTGATGCTTTTTGTTTTCTCTGTCTTGTTTATGCCAAAATTAGAGAATTAAATAAAATAGAAGAGTTAGTCCAAAAGATAAAAATTTTAATACCAAACGAAGATGCTAAAATTTACGCTTCTTCTAAGTTTATTGAGCATGGAGATGAATTATACAGAATCGCTTCTGAAAAGTCTGATTTCTTTGAAGAAGCTGATTTCTCTGAGCAACTCTATTTATTCAGTGTATCACTGACATTCTTTAAAGCTGCAAAAAACTTTAACTTACATGACGATAACCTCCAGAAAAAATATGATAAAATTGACAAACTAATATCAGTCCTCAATCAATTCCAAAAATTAAAGAATGATTCTCTGATTTTAGATAGCTATAAAAAACTGGTTGTATTATCTTTGTCTGACTATATGAGTATTGATAACTATATCAAAGATAAAGATGATCAGATTAATCTAATTTTTGTAGAAATAATTACTTTATCGAAATCATCTATTAATGAATCAATTGAAAGATTCAAATCTTATTATGCTGACATTTATAACTTAAATATACAGATTTTTGACAAACTTGAACAAAGTAAAACAACTCAAAGTTTTGTTGCTTTACTTCAGAACCGCGCATCCAAGGATACAGCTATTTTAAGAGAGGAAATAAACCATATTGTTAAGCGTTTATATAACTTTCTTCCCCCAATAGCAGAAAAAGTTGTACTAAAATATCCAAGTTCGGAAGAGTTTGTATCATCTTTCATGAAAAAACTATCTAACCGTATTACTAGATGAGGATGTAAATTAAGTAGTATTATGAATAATATTAATTCAAATTTTATGAGTAGAGAAGCACGTATTAATGCAATTTTTGAAAAGCGTCTACCATTGGTTAGAAAACTTGAAAGTGTCGAGAGAAACCTAAAAAGCATCAATTTAAAAATTGATGAACTTGAACAATTAGGAGAACAAATTACCAAAAATTTGAGCAGTACTAAAGTTAGTATAAATTTGAGAAGGCTTGATTTTCTGGGAATAAAACAAATAATTCAAAAAGAATCTGAAGAACTTAGCAAACTCAAGCTCCGTTTCTCTCGAAAGACTTTGAACATTGGTGTGGTGGGACGAGCAAGGCAAGGTAAAAGTCTTTTATTGCAAAGGTTAACAGGACTGACAGCCGATGAGATTCCTGATGGAAAGCGTGGTTTTTGCACAGGTGTCCGAAGTAATATTCACCATAGACCGGGTGAGCAAACACGCGGCAGTGTTCGATTCTATTTGGAGCAGGAATTTCTCAGTGAGGTTATTAGTTTATATTACAAAGCGTTTGGTAACACATCTCAACTGGACTCAATCGATGATTTTGAAAAATATCCACCATCTCCTCCAACTGAAGAAAGTGCCAAGCTTAAAACTATGTTTGGGCATCTTATAGACGATTACCATTCCCACCTTAGCGAGTATCGTCCTTTATTGCGTAACCAATCATCAAAAGAAATCTCAAAAGCCGAAATTCGGGAGTATGTGGCTCAGGATGATAGCCAAGGTAATCCCTACTTCAATTACCTTGCTGTAAGAGAAGTTGATATTTTCTGCGAATTTCCAAATTCCGATTTGGGGCAAATCGTTCTCATGGATATGCCTGGTTTGGGTGATACCAGATTAGGAGATGAGCAAAGGCTGATCCAGGCACTGGAACAGGATGTAGATTTTGTCCTTTTTGTTCGTATGCCAAGTGCGCTGGGAGATGACTGGCAAGACTTTGATGAAGATCTGTATGATAAAGCTCGTACCTCATTAAGAGACCTTGCACGTCGCTCCTTTTTGATTCTTAATAGAACAATTTCAGACTACGGTGATAATTTACACAACTGCGAGCGGTTTAAAGAAACTATTGATAGTAAAAATATTAAAGTTGTTCAGTGTGAAATTGCTGATTGTAGTGACAAAACAGCATCCAGTAAAGTTCTTGATCAAGTTCTTAACTACTTAGCTGCTAATATTACCCATCTAGATGAAGAGTATGCACGTTCTTATCAAGAGGGATTAGAGCAACTGCAACAGAAAGTTAACTCTAAGCTAAACGAAGCTCGCAGTTTATTGGCAGCCTACAATGAGGATTCACTATTTGAAGATCAGTTTCTAGAACTTTGGAGTAGGGTCACTAGTGGTCTAGAAAGTTTAATTGAAAGACTTTGGGTACAACGTGAGTTTGAAGAGCCTCACTTCAAGACTCAAGTAGAAACAACTATCGCTAAATGTCGGAGTGACAAAAAAATTCCTTCAATTGCTGCCATTGAAAAAGAGCGAGATCTTAAAGAGTCTTATAAGATGGCATACTATAACTACTTCCCAGCAATTCGTGCTCATTTATCACAACAATTTCTCTCTCTTAATGGTCATCTACAACAGTTTTTAGAAAGTGTAAAAGCTGAAGTGACAATAGTGCTATTAGAAGAAGGAAATTTATCAGATTTTTCGTCAAAACGAGGTTCTGAATTTCTAAAAGATACGGCACATTTTATCTCGGAAAGACGAAATGATGGAAAGCAAAATGAACTGAGATTAGGATTTCAACACCTTGCAGACTTTAATGTTTCATACGCTGGAATTATTCAACGTCAAATCCGACACCATTTGGATGAATTGACTGCCGATCAGAATGAACTACCAATCTTTAGATCTACTATTACAAATCAAGTTTTAGAAAAAACAATAGAGTGGGTTTGTAATACACTCTTAAATCAATATACATCTGGCATCAGTTCTATTTCTCTCACTAGTTTGCCTTCCCGTGAACAAGCTTTGGACTATCTAGAAGGGATGCTTCAACGCAATGAGCTAGAACAATTAGTAGATCAAGTGCTGAAGCTTTTTAGCAATCTTGCTGCTGGTTCCAGTTCTATTCCTAGTTCCAGATTTTTATCAAAGGAACAAGTTATTGGGTCTTTCTATGCGGATCAAATTCGTAATTATCTAAGTATTTGCTGCGATGAAGTAATTGATAAATGTGAAGAAAGTCTCAAAGAACTGTTATGTGAACCAAACCAAATTGCTTACTCTATGGTCAGGGAGTTTGTAGATCTCATTCGCCGTACTGAAGGTATAGAAAAAGAGTGGAGGATATTTCTTAAAAGAGAGCAATCAAGAGTATGGCCTGAATTAAAACAGATTCTTGAATATTCTGAAGATCGGGAAGACTGGCTTAAATTATTGCTACAGTTAGAGGAAATTAATCAATTTAAAAACTTACAATTTTTGGACTAACTTGATTTCTTCTGAAAAAAGTAATCAAAAATAATATGTACTGAAGATCCTAAAATTTTAAATTAGAGTCCAAATATCCAGCGTAATATTGAGCCTTCAATTTGGACATTAATTATTGAAAATTGATAAATAGTTGTTTAATAGACAACAACTGATGATATTTTGTCTAAGAACAGATGTGTTTTCAATTGTGAAAGTCAATGACACAGATGCCATACGTTATTATGTGACTATCTTTACCAGGAATAAATCTGTAGGAAGCAATAGTTTCAATTGCCATATTTATCTCCTTGTTCGTTGGGGTTTAATTTCAAGCATTTTATTAGTAAGTTTGGTGACATTACTGACTTTCCAACCAGCAAGCTTGCACTTACTCACTGCTAGTTCTAATTCTTGCTGTGTAAGGGTTTTGTATCTCGTATACTTTCCCCATTTAGGGAAGATGTACGTGACATACCTAGTTTCATCAATTTGGCAGTACGCCATACGTTTGTAGTACACTATGGTTTAATTATTTTGACGATTCTAGTAGCTACATTTGTAGGGTTATTTGAACTCAAAAAGGCATCTTTATCTACCAACTCGACATAGCTATTATTGCTCTGTAACCACTCTTTGAAGCTTTGATACTTCCGGTTGAAGAAAACCGACTCAGGTACGACTGAAACTAATACACCACCTGATATAATTAACTTCCAAGCTTGATAGATATGCTCGACAAGTTCGCAAAATGGAGGATTCATGATACAGGCATTGTATAAATGACTGGGGTTAAACTCCAAAAAGTTTTTCCCTACGAGATTAAATCCTTTGAGTTCTAAAATTTGTCGTAGGTTGTAATTCACCTCAACTACCTCTAGTTGAACATTTGGATAGTTTTTGATGATATACTCAGCAATATTTGCGCTACCAGCGCTAGGCTCTAAAATTCGCCAATTTGCTTCAATATCTGCCAGTTGAACAAGTCGTTGACAGACTGGTTTGGGAGTAGGAAAGAAATCTCCAGATTTCATCCCAATGATTTCTAACTCAAGCTTATTAAGTTGTTGCTTGGTAGTATCAATTGCTTCAGGTTTTACTACCTGTTGAATTTCTGTTATTGCTGATATGATTTCGCCTGATGTATGTAACCCCGCGCGACTGAGAGATTTTATCCAGTCTTGGTAATATTCGCCTTCTAGTATTTCTTGGACTTTCTGGCTAGTTTCTCCACTTTGAGAAATCCTAAATAGCACTTCTACCTGTGATTTACGAGATATACCGCGTAGTATTGGTGGGATATTTCCTACTTCCCACATTTGTGCGATCGCAAATAGCCAAGACTGGATAATCTCAAGTTCAATTCCTTCTTGGATTATCCCTTGAGCTATGGTTTTACGGCGCTTGGTTGCTCTTTGATTCCCAATAGCAGGATTTTTCTTTTGGTCAATAGCTGACTGCATTGAAACAGCTAGCTTGCGGAGAGCTTCTGCTTTTTCTAAGTTAGGAATATTGAAAATATCTAGTGATGAGTTATCCTCGTTGTAAGACAGATTCAGTAGAGATAGTTGCATTGCTAGATTCCTTTAAATCTTTAACGGCGCATTTAAGAATTAGGGAGGTTGGTACATTCCAAGTTTTTACCTCCCATTCAGTAGCTAATCGTTCTGAGTGA
The DNA here is from genome assembly GCF_034531155.1 of Nostoc sp. ChiVER01. Taxonomy (NCBI): domain Bacteria; kingdom Bacillati; phylum Cyanobacteriota; class Cyanophyceae; order Nostocales; family Nostocaceae; genus Nostoc; species Nostoc sp. ChiVER01. The sequence goes on from NZ_JAVRBS010000025.1 coordinate 105,043, forward strand.
CGGATCACTGCACTACTACATTTGTTTTTTCTGACAAGCCAATCTCTAAACTTTTCGGCTTGTTCTTTGCTATCGAACCCGAAATAGCTGGTTTTCCGGTTTCCCAAGGGATCAGTAATAGTTGCTACCCGACGTGAGAGAATATTGAGCGTCCAACCACCCTTAGAAGTGAGTTCGATTTTGGTGATATTTAATTCTGTTGGATTCATAATTCAACTTCAGGAATTGCTGCTAAATATTCCGTAGTTGATATTTCTCTTGCCAGCCATTTATCATGTGCTTCTTGAGGAGTTATTTTGTCGGCTAAATGTTTCTTTTCATTGTTGTCTCCTATAAAAGGAGCGAGTGTTTCTTCTAACCGTTCTTTTAAAGCCAAATGTTTCTTATCAGAGTAAGTAAACTGGTAGATACTATCAGTATTTATGAACAAGTAAACTAGGCTAATTTGTTCTAATGGCATTCCAGTTCGTTCGTGAAGAAGAAATAATCTTAATTGGGTTTGCCACTTGCTCTCAAGGATTTCAAATTTCAGAGGTTTTTGAATTGTCCAGTCAAATCCAACTATTTGATTTTCACCATAAATAATGAGGTCACACTCACTATAGAGAAGGATATCGTGATATAAATATTGAAGTTGGGCGCTCCATTGTTTGTTTCCAAGGATGTTTAGAAAAGGTTTTACCTTATTGACCCAGTTATTAATTTGGGGGTATTCCTTTAAGAAAGGTTCGACTGCTAGCCCTAAACCAATTTGTTGCATGACGAGATGAAACTGACCTCCAGCAACTTCGGATTCACTTTTTACAGTGAGATTAGAATAATTTTTCGTCGATAAACACTCTGGATGATGTTCGGCTAACTCAAGTGTTTTGTGATTGAATCGATTCATAAAAATATATCCCAAATTTGTTTTTTGGGATATATATGCGTGAGCTATTTGCGGTGATTTATCTACGGTATATAGTATTTTTTCAGATTGTCGATGCTTGCGTATAAACTTCGGGTTGACATTGCTTTGAGGTCAAAATAACTGGCAAACTTTTTCAAACCCCCCGTAAGGGTTAATTCTAGTAAGTACTGGGCTGCGATCGCACTCGTCATTTTATTGACAAATAGCGACTGATAATTTCGTGCTTGAATTTCTGCACATGAGAGGCTATTGTCTATGAATTCTTCCAGTTGAGGAACTAACAATTCCGGGTGAACCAGCGCCGGAGAGGGAAGATGCAACCAGAATTTAGGTTTGTCTGGGTTATTGGCAGCTTGAACTATATCAAAATTAGAGTGCGTTCCAACTACTACTTGGCCGGAGTGGTTGCTGTTTCCACAATCCAGCCAAAATAGCGATGCTGGCTCATTTGCACTGTTCAGTTCGAGAACTGAGTGAATTTTGCTCCTGGCGGCGCTGTTATCCACACAACCAATAATTACTGTTAGGGTGTTCCATGAATTGGTGGTGCGAATCATGTCTTCTTTAAACCAGTCGCAAATGGCTGCAATCTCAATTCCACACTTGGCGCTGCATCTTGCAGCCAGTGTTTGTACCTTTGGTAGCCCAATTTCAGCTTGTTGATAATTTTGGCGGGTGATATTCTTAAGTTCGACAGTATCGCCATCGACGATCGTAAAGTTAATTTCTTTCCCCGTGCGCTGGAGTTGCAGGATAATTCGACATAAGTCTTCTGCAAGAAACCCCCCTGTTCCTCCTGCTCCTACTAAGACGAAGTTGATACGGGTATGATTGCGAGGTAAGACGGGTAAAGCTTGTTGGTAAGCAGTTAATTCGAGCATTTTACCTGTGGCGGAAGTTCAAATATTTGATTGGGGTTGATGTCGAAAAAGTGATTGTATATCCCGATGCGGGTGTATATTGTGGGAATGGTATTCAGTGTGCCGACGATCGCGAACACTCGAAATTTGCCTTTTTCTTCCTGATTGTCCGCACTTGAAGGGTAAGCAGCTAGAGTTCCATGACTGTGTATTTCCACTAATCCATCTGTATAGCTTTTATCGAGTGCGCTTTCTAAAGATAGGACGTGAGTAGAAGACGCAGTTTGCAGTGGCGTGTGACACCACCATTGGTTGCTTGTCACTCCCAAGTAGAATAGGATTTCCTGTTGGGGGTTGATACTGGCAGCATTGATAATATTCGTGATTACAAGGCTTGGGACTTTTGGGACTTTCAGGCGAAAGTATTGTTCAAGGGGTTGGAGTCCAGCAACTTGAGTTTGAGTCACTTGCAAGCAAACCTCTAACTCGCGGCGGTGCGATCGCAAGAAAAGCCCATTTGCTGCCAGCCAGTATTCTTGAAGTTTTTGGCTGTAGGGAGGAAAATTATTACTTGTAGCGAAGTGATAACCGATAAAGGAATTCATGGCTAACTGAACAGGTGGTTAATAATGTCTTCTGGGGTTGTGACTTTCCAGCTATGAACGGAAACAAGGTCACTTGAAGGGTAGGATTTAGCTTTAGATTCGTGTAATTTGATTAGCTGATTGCAGATATTATCGGGATGAGTTTTTGACTTGCCTTGGGACAAGTCCTTGTTAAAGGGTGATTTCCAGAATAGATCCCAAGTTTGGCTTATATTTGCAGCACTGCATGTACCGGGAGAATTTCCCCCAAAACAAATACCAGAGTCGTCCCAAATGTTAGGTAGAGGTGGCTTGTACAGTTGTGCGTCTGGTTTAAATACCCTTCCTTTAACTGCCCACAGGTAATATTTACTACCGCATCCAGCAAATAGGAATGCAGGCATGGGGACAGTAATTACCTTGGTTTCCTGTCCCATAATTTGAATTTGATATTTTTGGGGAGAGTAAAACTGAATAATTGCCTCTCCCTCTGGATTTTTACCCCACCAAATCGTGTTGCTAGAAAGCCATCCAGATGTAGCAGTTTTACTTGTGAAGGCTTTCTCTACTGCTTCAGGAGAAAGGAACTTGTACTTAGATTGTTTGCCTTCGCGTTCAACTAAGATAAACTGTCCTTTGAGGATAATTAACTGCGCTAGTAAATCATCTTGGGGAATATTGGCAAGCAGGATTTGGGAGACATTTTCTAAGTCAATTATTGGTAAGATATTTGTATCTACATTCATATTTTTGATGCTTGGTTCCAAATTCTGACTGCTGCTTTTCGGGCAGGAAGAGATGTTTCTAGCAAGTGCGTAAGCTTATTTGATTTTTCCATCATCGAGACGGCTTCTTTCCACTTGTGACCGAGAAATATGATATTTTCATAAGTCCATTCCAGCCAATCGCTTGTTTCACACGTAACATCTAGCCAGATATTTTCAGTCGAGTAATCTATAATTCGTATGGCTGCATCTAAATATTGAAGAGGACTTTTGTAACGACGGCATAGCTTGACAAGTCTCTCGAAGTAAATTTCTTCTGCTAGAGCAATGTAATCAGGAGTAAAACCAAAATTCAGTTCCCATTGGCTTATATTGTACCCTTGCCCCATCAACGACAGTAGGAACTTTTCTGAGTATTCTAGTTCCTCGAAATCTTCATACCACCATTCAACTTTTTGTGGTGATACAGGAATACTATTATGTTCGGGACTAAACTCAATCTCATCAATATATTCTATTGGGAAGAGATGATCATTTACCAGTTGAATAAATTCAATTTCTCTATCCATATAGGCGCTTGCTGGATGTGATTGTTTATCAATACGAATGGTTGAGCCTAGCCATTGTTCTGGGAATATTTTTTGATACAGGCTTAAGAGATTTACTCGTTCGGAGAGATTTTCTAGGTAGATAATTGCTGTTAAACAAGTAATGGGTATTTTGAATAATTGGATGTTTGTAAGCATAATTAATCAGCCGCCATAACTCATAGCGGCTATAAATTTGTTATTACAGTACCGGATATTTACTAGTGGCAGCAGGTTGATGCTTAAGGCTTCGAGTTACTTTTTCGATGTAGGTTTCCCAATTTTGACCGAGTTTGATAGCTTTTTCTATCTCAGGTTGTAGGGTAATTAAATTTTCGAGACTAATTTGATTTTTTATCTCCAGAAGCTTTATCTGCCACCCTAACTTTAGTGCAGGATTTATTTCTTCAGAACTATTTTTTAATTCAGAGAATTGACTTCCTTTAGTACCTGCTTTTTTTACCAGACGAATTGAAACCGTATTATCAGTTGTTTGTCGTTCAATTTCGGCATTAGCATATTCTGGAAAGTAGACGCTAATGGCTGTTTTGAGGGTATTGTCATCTTGGGCGATCGCCTCATCAAGAGGAATTTCTTGTCCTTCGATAATCGCAATGTACTTCATAGTAATTAAAATAGTGACAGTTGGTTGTTAGGCGCGGGTGTTTTGTCTTTATCTTCAGACAGGTTACGCTTTTGTACTTGTCTTGATTGTTCCTGTCGATTCTGATGTATAGTCTGCTTTTCCATTCTTTCCTTGCAGATATTTAACATCTCTGGGAGAGATTTTTCTAAATCCTGTAGCAAGTTATTTATGACAGGATGAGATGTTATCTCAGCAACGTTAATTATCTTAATAATTGGAAGTGCGCCTTTGATTCCGATTGAGACAATTACTGTTTCAGAATTTGGTATTAGTTGAATGGTTATTAAGGTGGTTTTTGTGTCAGAATTACCTAAATCTATCTCGGTAGATGAATCTTGGTTTATAACTTCAGTGTTTACTAATTCATCTAATGTTTCTTCTAAATCGCTATTCTCCTGAATATCAGGATTAAAATCTTTACTGCTATAACTGTCCTCAAGGTTAGTTACATTCTCGTCAGGTGATATTTGACTGCTCATGATTAAGAGAGATTGGCTAATCTAAATAAGGTGCGGATAGTAATACCTGTCTTGTTAAAAGACTGCCATTTGTAGGCGCATTCGCCTGATTTGTACTTAGGAGAAAGTTGGCTCCAAGTGTCCCATGCTTTAAATAAAATGGGACTAACACTATGAAGTGCCATTCCGACTTGAATCCACGAGTGGTAATCATCTGCAAATCGAGGGTGGATAACTTCGAGTAGTACAAGTGCGGTTTGGATATTTGTCTCGATTGAGGGAATTAAATGAGCGTATCTGTCTACCCCATATCTGCGGTTATATTTTTCTTGGGGTAGGTTAAACTTTCTTGCTTTCTCCTGTTTGGCAAGCATCTGAGCAATTACCCAGTCGGGGGCTATTTCTATTTGGCGCTCAGATGGACTACAGCCAGGAAGCCATCTGTAATTTCTGCTCTCTGGGTGAAAGGAAGGGGGAAGGATTGAGGCTAGATTTTTGCCTCGAAACTCCAAGTGTTCATCCTTCCCAGTTTTGATTTTGCGAGATTTTACCTCCCAAGCTTTTGAATTTGGGATAAGGTATAAGCGCTGGCTCCGATATTTCCTTCCAGAGGTAAATGCAATTGTGGGAGGAAGGTATTTTTGAGCGCGATCGTGTAACGACTCCATAGGAGTATCGCGTGCTTCGACGGGTATTACCTGATTAAGTTCTTCTGGTTCTGTATGTTCGTTAATCTGAATAATTTGTCGCCAGGAGGTTTCCCCGTCGCAGTCAATAGCTACTAAATATCCTTGGGGATGATTAGAACCGCATACCAAGGCTACACCAGTGGGCGTGATCAATCTGTTATTTGTCCAAACTTTTAGGCGGCGGCGGACGAGTTCGGCTTGTAGTTCTCTGGGAGAGTAAGTATTTTTTTCCCATTCTTTCCCTAGAGGACGTTTACCAAAGGTAGGGACGATTCGCCATTCTTCGGGTAAGTTGTCAAGCGAAGATACCAAATTACGGATTTGGGCGTGCATGAATTCATGTGGCTAATTATTTCGATAATTCATGCACAGCTGCGTTAGTGACTGTGGTGGTTTGATATTATAATTACGGTGCTAACTGATGGCCTGCTTCAACTAGCTTGGCAAGGGTATTTTGGTCAAACGCCTTTATGCCAGATACAAATTGTTGCCACTGCTGCCATTTCTCCTTTGAGTAAGCATGATTGGGATCAAAGTTGCAGATTTCACAGAATTTATGAAAGTCAGCATTCCAATGAAACGTGCAAATGCCTGTTATTAAATAATTGATTTCTTGGTCGCTCATGAGTGATATTTCAGCTTCTGATTTCTGTTTTAAGCCAACCTTTTGTTCAGGGCATTTTCGACTTGATAAGTTCCAAGAGTACAGTTTGTATTCAATGGAAACTTAGGAAAATCCAGATAATTATTCATAGTTTTTGTTACCTTGCACAGTACCATTATCCCGTCCTTACTCTTCTTTTTTTTATTGTGATAGTAGCTGATAACCTCAAACTCATTGTTACCAGCTTCAAATCTGCTTCCTGCATATTGGGAGATAGCCTTTTTCCAGTCTGGCTGCCAGAGCATGAGTGTATCTATTGCCATTGCTCTAACAACTGGATTATCTAATTTCATTAGAATATCTGGTAAGTAATGGCATTGTTTGGCAATTACTTCTCGTGCGTAATTTATTAGCCAATACTCGGCTTCTTTTAAGAGAGCTTTTGATTCGAGATTTTGGCACACTTCATCGTAAACCTTAGACATTAAATATGCCCTTTGTTCAAAAACCATCCCGTTGGTTCGCAGTTTTAAGTCTGATGGATAATTAATCATCAAGTCAGTAAGTTCATCGCTGATTTTGGGAAGAGGATATTTATCATTTTCTTGCTCTTTGGGATGGGATATTTTTACTTCATATCCTAGATTGACAGCATGATTGATAATAAAATCGATGCTATTAGACTCAACAAAATCTCCTAACTTAAAATCTGTTTCTAGGAGGAGATATGTTGGTGCATGGAGAATTTGAAACCGTTTAGGATTTTGATTTGAATCGGCTAATAGTTCAATATACATTGCTTATTCTCACAAATTTTCATAAATCTTGTGCGTAAGCGATGTATGTGGTTTAATTACTGAAAAAATAATCCTACCCAAGATGGGTAGGGCTATCTTAATTATTGATTAATGGTTCTTGTTTGTGTCGGATTTATTATTTCCTCCAGTAGAGATAGCCCAACTGATTTAAACAGTGCTTTGTTATCATCAGGGCAGCGTTGAATTGTTGTACAAGATGAGCAGCCGTATTTGCAAGGGCAATTATCTACTAGAAACTTTGCCTTCATAAAAGCAGTTTCTAAATACTTGGTGAGAGTATCGCACATACCTGTACCGTGTTCGCATGTGTCGAAGAAATAGCCTACTATGTTATGATTTGATGGTACTTCGATTAACATGAAATCGATATCTCGACTGTTTGCCCCATGTTCGACAAGTGGTAAACTGAGCATGAGTTGGTGCGCGAGAGTATGAACGCAAATCTGAGTTTCATTGCTTTCAAATAGCTGTTTCTCTTCATTGGAAATATATTTCTGTTTGTTGAATATCTCTTTTCGGAGATTTTTGACAATAGCTGAAAAATATTTTCTTGCATCAGCGTTAATTTCAACCCTAACGCAGAATGTATTGTAGTTAAGAGCAAATGCTTCCTTGTATTTATTTTCCTCCAATAGTTCCACAAATTCTCGTTCAATCAGTTGGGTTTTACAAGCAGGACAAGTTTGTAAATGTCCGGGTAAATTTAAATTGAAGTTGCGACATCTGTTATTAGTGCAAGTCCACTTTTGTTCCAGCCTGTACAAGTTGTACCCGTAAATTTCTTCTTTGATTTTGGCTGAAACAGGTGTAAATCTAGCTGCCCCTTGGGAAAGATTGATAATTTTGGCTTCCCCTGCAATTTTGATTTCCTCGAAATTTAGGCTTCCTTCGGGACGGCTAAATAGGTTGGTTGCCTCAATTGGCTTGAGAATTGCTTTCCCTTCGGTTAAATTTAGCTCTTGTGATTTATACTGTACGGGGTTGCCGTCAAAGTCTTGAGCAAGATATATAGCACCAGGGTAAACTTCTCGTAGCGCAGATGATGCCGAACTTTCCTCAAACTCTTCCGCGCTATCTTGATTGATATAACTGATGTTTTGGTCAGTGTTACCTCTGAATTTAATTTTTGAGTGGACATAACCAAGGTTTCGATTAGTTGTCAGTTTTTGGTTATAACTGAAAATTAGTTGATTATTACCGATTAGCTGTCGTGCAATCGCATCACCAGAACTACCAAAATGTCGAGCAATTTGAGCTTGTGTCGGTTTACTTTCTTTGCAACAGGCGAGAATGTGCTGCTCCAAAATTGTTTCATAATTGTGGTTAAAGTTGATAATTTCTGGAGGGTCAGATAAGAGGCGTTCCGGGTGATTGGCGTAGTAAGAATCCATAATCGACCTTTTCGACGGGATAAATACTAATAGCCCTGCTTCTTGCCTGCCTGCACGCCCCGCCCTTTGGCGAAAGGCAAGAATTGAGCCTGGGTAACTATGTACGATAGTTGCATCAATAGACCCGATATCCAGACCCGCTTCTAAAGCACTCGTGGATATAATGAACTTGACCTTTCCACCCTGTATATCTGCAATAATTTTGTTACGCTGATTTGCCTTCATGCTGCCATAAAATGCTGAGATGGTTTCTCCCATGTGGGGCAGTTGCATCTCCACTAAAGCTTTACGAATGGCATTAGTTAAAACCTTTACCAGTTCTCTACTATCGCAGAAACAAATCCCGACTATTCCTTTACTTACAAGCATAGCTGCAACTTGGGCAGTTTGGTAAAGAGTATTGTTTCGTGCTTTGAGGCTAAGGAAAGTAATCTCCGAGCGTTTTGCCCCACTTTGGTCGATAATAGCAAGGTTGCTTTGTTCTACTCGATTGGATATCTTCTGGGCAATTTCACTGCTGTTACTAATTGTTGCAGAAGCAAATATGTACTGTAAATTAGAAATATTATTGCCAGCAGATTCTATCATTAATTGAGTTCGCCGATTAAGTAGGGCAAAGTGTGAGCCAAAGATGCCTTGATAGAAATGCGCTTCATCACAGACGATGATTGAAATTTTTCTGATTGTTTCTCTAAATCCCCAGTTTGAGTCAAACTGATAGTTGTTCAGCTCGTGGTTCCATACATCGGGTGTCACGCATAAAATCGACGGTTGATGACTATAAAGTTGTTTGCGCTCCTGGGGAGGAATATCACCATTAATATTGAGAACTTGGGGGCGAATTTCTTCATCCAGGTGGCTAACAAACGAGCGGATTTTCTCTACCTGATCAAATGCAAGTGCTTTCAAGTTAAAAAATACTAAAGCTGATTTACCTTTTAGGCACTCGTGAACGATTGGAATTAAAAAGGAGATACTTTTACCACTACTGGTAGGAGTTTGGAGAATGATATCTTCCCCTTTTTTGTAAGCCTCCCATGCTTCGACTTGATGAGAATATAGTTGGGTAATTCCTGACTGACTCAGGGCATATTTAACTAGAGGGTGAATATCATCTGGTATGGGACAAAGTTTAGCTTCTTGAGCAGGAATTACATCGCAACTTTGTAGTTTTCCTGAGCCATCAAGAATAGCTGCTATTTCTTGGTAGAGAATACTTTTACCTGTTGGTGCTTGGTTAAGAGGTAATAAATTACCGCTATTTGCCTCCTGCTCCCAGTCAAAAATAATTTGATTTACACTTCCCTTTTTGAAGTAAAGATTTTTCTCGATGATAGCAGCGATATGGATAACACCATATTCTTTAGAATAAACCTGTTTATTTGCTTGTAACCATTCAAGCTGGGTCATAAAAAGTTACCTACTTGCTGTTTTAGCAGGTAGGCGTTAGTCAAAAGTAGTGGTTTTTGTTATTGCCATAACTGATTAATTAACCACATACACTTCTCACGATTTGTAGAAACTCCCGTAAAACAGGTGTCATATCCTCTTGTCGCCACACTACAGCCGTTTCTACTAATGGTGTTTTTTCTTCTAAAGCGCGATAAACTACACCAGCCCTTTGAAGATTTTGCAAAGAAGATGGTACGATCGCAATCCCCATTCCTGCTGATACTAGCCCGATAATTGTCTGCATTTGGATTGCTTCTTGAGTCACTTTTGGGCTAAAATTCCCTTGCTGGCAAAGACTCAGGATTTGATCGTAAAGTCCGGGGCCCAAATGGCGGGGGAACATAATAAAATTTTCGTTCAAGAGCGATCGCACTGAAATATTTTCTTGTCTGGCTAAGAAATGAGTTTCTAGCAAAGCTAAAACTAGTCCTTCTTGCTGAATACATTCTTGATTGAGAGTGTTGTCTTCTAATGGTGGATGAGCAAAACCTACATGAATGCGGCGATTGAATAGCGCTTGTTCTTGCTGAGTTGTCGTTAATTCTTGCAATACTAACTCCACATCTAAAAACTGTTCTCGAAACCGCCGCAAAATCACAGGAAGCAAATCGTAAGTTACCAAGCTGGTGAAACCTACTCGTAGTTGTCCTTTCTCACCCCTACCTGTCCGTTGAGTCAGATCAATTGCCTTGGAGAGTTGAGCGAACAATTGATAAGCTTCTTGCAAAAATACTTGTCCGGCTTCCGTTAGCTGCACCTGTCGTTTAGTTTTGCGTTGAAAAAGTTCTACCCCTAATTCTGCTTCTAGCTGCTGAATTTGCTGGCTTAAGGGCGGTTGAGCGATGTGAAGTCGCTCTGCGGCTCTACTAAAGTGTAGTTCCTCAGCTACAGCAATGAAGTAGCGCAGGTGTCGCAGTTCCATAGTTTTGATATTTTATAAGTCTCAAATATTCATAAATATATATTGGACATATCAAAAATTGCTACCTATCATACTCATACATGCAAGTCAGAGGATGATGTAACTATGTCGGAGAATTTGAGAAGCCAAGTTGTAACGCAAGGAGTACAGCGATCGCCAAATCGAGCTATGCTGCGTGCAGTTGGTTTTAAAGATGAAGATTTCAACAAAGCCATTGTCGGTATTGCCAACGGTTACAGCACCATTACCCCCTGCAATATGGGAATCAATCAACTGGCGCTCATAGCAGAGGCTGGGATTAAAACCGCCGGGGCGATGCCGCAAATGTTCGGCACAATTACCATCAGCGATGGGATTTCGATGGGAACCGAAGGGATGAAATATTCCCTAGTATCGCGGGAAGTCATCGCCGATTCCATTGAAACCGCCTGTACTGGGCAAAGTATGGATGGTGTGCTAGCAATTGGTGGTTGTGATAAAAATATGCCAGGGGCAATGCTAGCGATCGCTCGGATGAATATTCCGGCAATATTCGTTTACGGTGGCACAATTAAACCCGGTCACTACAACGGACGCGATTTAACCGTTGTCAGTTCTTTTGAAGCTGTTGGTCAATATAGCGCCGGAAAAATTGACGACAAGGAATTATTAGAAGTCGAAAGTCGCGCTTGTCCGGGTGCCGGTTCCTGCGGGGGAATGTTCACAGCTAATACCATGTCTTCAGCATTTGAAGCGATGGGAATGAGTTTGCCCTATTCTTCCACAATGGCAGCTGAAGATGCCGAAAAAGCCGACAGCACAGAAAAATCGGCTTATGCGTTAGTCGAAGCCATCAAAAAACAAATCTTACCCCGGCAAATTATCACCCGCAAATCTATAGAGAATGCTATCTCTGTGATTATGGCAGTCGGTGGTTCGACCAATGCAGTGCTGCATTTCTTAGCGATCGCCCGCGCCGCTAATGTAGAGTTAACCCTGGATGACTTTGAAACAATCCGCGCCCGTGTTCCCGTTTTGTGCGATCTCAAACCAAGTGGTAAATATGTGGCTACAGATTTGCACAAAGCTGGTGGCATTCCCCAAGTCATGAAGATGCTACTTGTGCATGATTTATTACACGGTGATTGCCTCACCATTAGCGGGCAAACCATTGCAGAGATACTAGCAGACATCCCCGAAGAACCATCCGCTAACCAAGATGTGATTCGGACTTGGGATAATCCGATGTATCCTCAAGGACACTTAGCCATCCTCAGAGGTAATCTGGCAACAGAAGGGGCTGTTGCCAAAATTACTGGCGTGAAAAAACCAGTAATTACGGGGCCTGCACGAGTGTTTGAGTCGGAAGAAGCCTCTTTAGATGCAATTTTGGCGGGTAAAATTATGCTTTGAATCATAATATGAGAAAAATTTTGAATCATAAATTGAGAAAGAGTT